>NZ_CP043505.1:1900050-2216725 GCF_008365295.1 Agromyces intestinalis | reverse complement strand
TGCTCGCGCCGTCGCTGCAGCACCCCTTCGGCACCGACTACCTCGGTCGCGATCTCTACACCCGCGTGGTGCACGGCGCCGGGCGAACGTTGTTCGCCTCGCTGATCGCCGTCGTCATCGGCCTCGGCGTCGGATCCGTCCTCGGGCTCGTTGCGGCGTACTTCGGTCGCGGCACCGACCTCGTCGTCAGCCGTTTCGTCGACGTCCTGCTCTCGATCCCCGGCCTGCTGCTGTCGATGGTCGTCGTCGTCGCGCTCGGGTTCGGGTCGATCAACGCCGCCATCGCGGTGGGTGTGGCGTCGGTGGCGACGTTCGCCCGGCTCATGCGGTCGGAAGTGCTGCGAGTGCGCTCGCTCGGGTTCGTCGAGGCGGCCCACCACCTCGGCTCCTCCCCGGGCCGGGTACTGCTGCACCACGTGCTGCCGAACTCGTACGGCCCGGTCGTGTCGATGACCGCGATGCAGTTCGGCGGCTCGATCCTCTGGATCGCCGCCCTCAGCTTCCTCGGCTACGGTGCTCCGCCGCCGCTGCCCGAGTGGGGACTGCTCGTGGCCGAGGGCCGCGAGTACATCGCCTCGTCGCCCTGGCTCGTCCTGTTCCCGGGCGCAGTCGTGGCGCTCACCGTCGTGTCCATCAGCCGAGTGAGCGGGCTCATCGGCGCAAGCAGGAGCGTGAACCGATGACCCTGACCACCGACCGGATCGCCGCATCGACGGCGCCGTCGACATCGGCCGGCGGCGATCCGGACCGCGGCGTCCCGGCGCTCGAGTTCGACCGGCTCTCCATCGCCTACGACACCGGCGGGCACGATGCCGCGCGCGTCGTGCACGAGGTGTCGCTGCAGGTGCCCGCCGGCTCCACCGTCGCACTCGTCGGCCAGTCGGGGTCGGGCAAGAGCACGACCGCGCTCGCCGCGGCGGGACTGCTCCCCGCGAACGGACGCATCGAATCGGGCGCGGTGCGCATCTCGGGGCGGGATGTCACGTCTCTCCGGCCTCGCGATTGGAGGACGTTGCGCGGATCGGCGATCGGATACGTGCCGCAGGATCCGCTCGGGTCGCTCGATCCGGTCGAGCGCGTCGGTCGGCGCGTCGCGTTCGCCCTGCGCACCCATGCCCGAGTCCCGCGCGAGCGCGTGCACGCGGCGACGATCGAGTTGCTCGCGAAGGTGGGCATCCGGGACCCCGAACGCGCCGCGCGGGCATTCCCGCACGAGCTGTCGGGCGGGCAACTCCAGCGCGTGCTGATCGCGGCGGCGATCGCCGGCCGCCCGCCGCTGCTCATCGCCGACGAGCCGACGTCCGCGCTCGACGTCACGGTGCAGAAGACGATCCTCGACCTCATCGGCGAGCTGCAGGCCGAGCTCTCGCTCTCGGTGCTCTTCATCACGCACGACCTTGCCCTCGCGGCCGAGCGCGCCGACCGGGTCGTCGTGCTCACCGACGGCCGGGTCGTCGACGACGGCACGACCGCCGAGGTGCTGGGCGCCGCCACCAGCGCGTACACCCGCGAGCTCTTCCGCAACGCCCCGGCGCTCGCGCCCGACAAGTACCAGGTGGAGGTCGGCGCGTCCGACGCAGACGAGCGGGCCACGGCTGCGGAGCCGGTGATCGAGGTCACCGACCTGGTCAAGCGGTTCCCCGGCAGCGAGAGCCCGGCCGTCGACGGCGTCTCGTTCGCCGTGCGCCCCGGCTCGGTGCACGCGCTGGTCGGCGAGTCGGGCTCGGGCAAGACCACCATCGGCCGAGCGATCGCGGGGCTCACGCCGTTCGACTCGGGGCGCATCCGCATCGGCGAGCGCGAGCTCGGCGACCGCGATGCGCGCGGGCCCCGTCACGGGCGTCAGGTGCAGCTCGTCTACCAGAACCCGCTCGCGGCCCTCGACCCGCGGTTCACCGTGCGGCGAAGCATCGAGGAGCCGCTGCGAGTGCACCGGCTCGGTTCGGGGCGTGAGCGATCGCAGCGCCTGGCCGAGCTCCTCGATGCGGTGGCCCTGCCCGCCGCACTGCTCGACCGTCGCCCGCGGGAGCTCTCGGGCGGGCAGCGCCAACGCGTCGCCATCGCACGAGCACTCGCCCTCGAGCCCGAGATCCTGGTGCTCGACGAGCCCACGTCGGCGCTGGACGTGACCGTGCAGGCGCAGATCATCGACCTGCTCATGCGGCTCCGCGATGAGCAGGGCCTCACGTACCTCTTCATCTCGCACGACCTCAGCCTCGTGCGGCAGATCGCCGACGAGGTCGCGGTGCTCGAGCATGGGCGTCTCGTCGAGCAGGGGCCGGCGCAGCGCGTGCTCGCCGCGCCGGAGCATCCCTATACCCGGCGTCTCGTCGACGCGATCCCGAAGCCCGGGGTGATCGCGAACGCCTGAGCGCATCGCGACCGCCTGAGCGCATCGCGACCGCCTGAGCGCGTGTCGGGCGAGGGTCAGGACTCGCCGGTGCTCTGCGGTGACAGCCGCGACCGCGCCTCACCCGTCGCCGCCCGCGTGAGACCTCACCCCAACCGCGCCAACGCCTCCAGCACCGCGTCCCAGAATCGCGGCACGTCGAGTGCGACGGCGACGTTCGCGTTCGGCTCCCGGCGGAGCATCCCGTCGAAGTCGACGCTCGTGGCGCCGGCCGTCTCAGTGCCGGCGAGCTCGATGTCGAGCCGAGTGCGCACGACCTCGACGCTGCCGGGGTCGGCGAGCACGGCGACCGCGACGGGGTCGTGCAGCGGGCCGTCGGGCATGCCGAACACCTCGTCGTTGGTGCGGCAGAAGAAGTCGAGAAGTTCATCGCCGAACGCACCGATGCGGGTGCCGAGCGCGGCGATCCGCGAACGCACCGCATCGGTGACGAGCGCGCGATGCGTGACGTTCAGTCCGACCATCGTGAACGGGATGCCGCTGCGCACGACGAGGGCGAGCGCCTCGGGGTCGACGAGCGCGTTGAACTCGGCGTAGGGGGTTGCGTTGCCGCGTTCGGTCGATCCGCCCATCCAGACGATCTCGCGGATGCGCAGCGCGAGCTCGGGCCGATCGCGCAGCAGCACGGCGACGTTGGTGATCGGGCCGGTCGCGATGATCGCGACGGGTTCGGATGCCGCGGCGAGTGTGTCGGCCATGAGCTCGGTCGCCGTACGCGGGTCGAGCGGCACCGTGGGCTCGGGCAGCTCGGGCCCGCCGAGGCCGTTCGCATCGTGGATCCACTCGGCGGTCTGCAGCACGCGTTCGAGCGGCCCCGATGCGCCGGCCGCGACGGGCACATCGGTGATGCCGGCGACGGTGAGCGCAACGCGTGCGTTGTGCTGCGTGAACTCGAGCGGCGCGTTGCCGCCGACGGTGGTCACCGCGCGCAGGTCGAGCGCCGGATGCCCCGCCGCGAACCACAGGGCGAAGACGTCATCGTGGCCGGGGTCGCAGTCGAGGATGACGGGGAGGCTCATGAGGCCGTCTCGAGGGCGGCTGCGGCGGCGATCACCGCGTCGCGGTCGGCGTAGGAATCGACGGTGCCGCGCTGCTGCACCGCGAGCGCGCCGGCTGCGGTCGCGAATCGCACGGCATCCACGAGCGGATGCCCCGCGGCGAGCGCCGCGGCCAACGTGCCGGTGAACCCGTCGCCGGCACCGGTGCTGTCGACCGGGGTCACATCGAGCGAGGGCTGCGCCCACGCCACGACAGACTCGGCTGCGTCACCGCTGGACTCGAGGTCGCCGCGGGACGCGATGGCGGATGCCTCGGCTGCCACCGCGCCCGCCGCGCCGAGCGTCACGACCACCGAGCACGCCAGCCCGCGAGCGACCGCGGCCGACGCAGCGACGAGCCATCCGTCGAGTTCGCTCTCGTCGTCGTGGACGCCGGGCTCGATGCCGACCGCTCGCGCCTCGTGCTCGTTGACCACCAGCGGGTCGGCCGCGGCGAGGGCCTCGCCTGACACCGCGACGGGGGGCGCGAGATTGAGCACGAACCGGGTGCCGGCCTCTCGCGCGACCGCCGCGAGCCGCTCGATCGTGCCGACCGGGAGCTCGCCCTGCGTGAGCACCGCGGCGGCCGCGGCGATGCGCTCGCGCGCCTCGTCGACGACGGCGGGAGACATCCGCTCATTCGCGCCGCTCGCGACGATGACGGTGTTCTCGCCCGAGTCGGCGACGGTGATGAGCGCGACGCCCGTCGGAGCATCCGGTTCGATGCCGAGCCCATCGACCGCCAGGCCGAAGCCCGCGAGCGTATCGCGCGCCAGGTGGGCGTTGGCGTCATCGCCGACGCGCGCGAGGAGCCCCACCTCGGCACCGAACCGCTGGGCCGCGACCGCCTGGTTGGTGCCCTTGCCGCCGAGCGCGATGCGCAGGCCGTGCGCGGTGATCGTCTCGCCCGGCGCGGGGAACCCGCGCACGTACGCCGTCGAGTCGACGTTGAGCGACCCGACCACGATCACGCGGCCGACCCGACTCATGCCGACGGACCGGGCCCTTGCAGGCTCCCCGTGAGGGGCTCGCCGCTCGTGCGGTTGACGAAGCAGTAGAGGTTGCGCTGCCCCGAGTCCCACTGCTCCTGGGTGACGGGGAACGTACCCTGCACCTGCAGATCGGGCACCGCCGAGGCCGCGGCCTGGTCGATGACGCCCGCCGTCGTGCAGGTCGCGGTGATCTGCCCGGCGATCGCCTCCTCGCCCGGGAACGGCGCAGCCGGATCGGGGTTCACGCTCGCACGGTAGACGAGCTGCGCCGCGTGCGGCTGCGCGCAGTCGACGACGGTGAACTCCTCGGCCCACGGATCGGTGAACGGATCGAGGCACTCGCCGCCGAACAGGGTGTCCCAGGCGTGCGCGCCGGCCGGTTGCGGAGCGGTCGGCTCGGGTGCAACCGTCTCGGTCGGGGTCGCCGATGCCGAGGGCGAGCCGTCGGATGCCCCGCTGATCAGCCGCGTGCCGAGGATGAACAGGCCGACCAGGATGAGCAGCGCCACGAGCCCGCCGGCGATCCACAGCAGCAGGCGAACCGGGCCGCCCGAACCGTTGCGATTGCCGCCGCCGGCGCCGCCGGCACCACCGGAACCCGGTCCGCCGGAGTACCCGCCGCCGGAGCCGCCGGTGCTGCGGCCGCCCGCGCCACCGGGGCCGCCACCGGGGCCGCCACCGTACCCTCCGCCGGGGCCGCCGGAGTAGCCGCCGCCGGGGTAGCCTCCGGCGCCGGCGCCGCCTCCCGGCGCGCCCGCGGGCGGGCCCGGGTACGGCGCACCACCACCGGTCGATGCCGATGCCGATGCCGAGAACCAATCGGCCGGATCGTGCGCCGGCGGTGCGGGATCCCGCGGCGACTGGGCCGCATCGAATCCGGGCCTGTCGTATCCGGGCCTGTCGAATCCGGGCCTGTCGAATCCGGCCGCGTCGAACTCGGCCAGGTCGAGGCGTGCGGTCGGCATCGGCTCGGAGACCGGGTCCGCCACGGGCGCGGTCGACGGCTGGGTCGCCACCGGGGTCGGCTGGTGGAACCGGGGGACGTCGGGCGTGCCGCCCGCGCGCGGGTCGACGAACCCGGGATCGGGCCGCAGACCCCACTGGTAGACGGGCTCGGTCACCTCGGATGGGTACTCGTCGTCGTCGTCGACGTCGTCGCGCTCCTCGCGGCGGCGCTGCAACCAACCCCGAAGCCCTCGGGGCTCATCCGACTCCGAGCCCTCGTCGGGCATGACGAAGTCGGTGCGGGCGTACTCACCGGTCGCGGTCAGCGCATCGAAGCCGAGCGCCGACAACCCGTCGAACGATCCGGTGGCGGTCAGCGGCTCGCGAGGCGACGGGTCGTCCAGCGCAGGCGGCGCGGCACCGAAGCCGGCGCCCCAAGCGGGGGCCCCGGCTGCCGGGAGAGTGGTGGCTCCGCCGCCGGTCAGCGCAGCCAACACGTCGTCGACCGGCTCGGGCGGGCCGAATTGCGATCCCGTGAGCGGTTCCCGCGCTGGGGCCGATGGGAAGGGCTCGCGGTCGAGCCCGGGATGCTCTGCACCGAGCGTCCAGCCGGATGCCGCGGCAGCCGCCTGGCCGTCGCTCGGCCCCCGGACCTCGAGGAACGGAAACCCGCCGTCGCCCGCCGCGTTCGCCTCGGGCTCGTCATGCTGCGGCCAGGCTTGCGGGGCGTCGCGCCACGGTTGCTCGGCCGGATGCTGCTGCTCCCATGCCTGCGGCTGCGATTCCTGGTTCCACGCCTGCGGTTCTGGCGCATGCGCGACCTGATCCCAGGCCTGCGGCGGCGCCGACTCGTTCCAGGTCTGCTGCTGGGGTTCCGGCTCCCAGTTCTGCTGTTGGGTTTCCGGCTCCCAGTTCTGCTGTTGGGTTTCCGGCTCCCAGGTCTGCTGCGGCGCGACCTGATCCCAGGTCTGCGGCTGGGCGACCTGTTCCCAGGTCTGCTGCTGGGGTTCCTGAGTCCAGGCCTGCGGCTGGGCGACCTGTTCCCAGGTCTGCTGCTGGGGTTCCTGAGTCCAGGCCTGCGGCTGGGCCGGCTCGTTCCACGACTGCGGCTGCTCGACCGGGTCATTCCAGCTCTGCGGCTGCTCGACCGGCTCATTCCAGCTCTGCGGCTGCGACCAGTCCTGCGTTTGCTGCGACCAGTCCTGCTGCTGGGCGGCGGGCTGCTCCCAGGGGGTTGCCGACTGCTGCCCCCACTCGGGCTCCTCAGCGTGCGGCTGCTGCTGGGGCTGCTGGGGCGCCCACTGCTGCGGCTGCTCCCACGGCTGGGCGACCGGCTGACCCCACGCGTCGGGCTGTTCGGAGGCGGCCGGCGACGGGGCGACGGGTTCGGGCGACCACTGGTTCGCGGGTGCCTGAGGCTCGGGTTCGGTCAGGGCCGACCAGAGCTCGGCGCTGTAGTCGTGTGCGGGCCGCGCACCCTCAGGAGGAAGCGGGGTGAACGAGCTGCGCGCCACGGGTGGCGGGGTGAAGCCCGCGAACGGGTCGGCCGCCTCCGAATCCGGCTCGGTCTGCTGAGCCGGCGCAGCGGGCTCGGACCTCGTCGGCTCGGGCTGCCACGCCGCAGGCGGCGCAACCGGCTCGGGCTGCCACGGCGCAGGCGGCGCCGCCGGCTCGGGCTGCCACGCTGCGGGCTCGGGCTGCCACGGCGCAGGCGGCGCCGCGGGCTCGGGCTGCCACGCCGCAGGCGGCGCAACGGGCTCGGGTTGCCACGCCGCGGGCGGCGCAACCGGCTCGGGCTGCCACGGCGCAGGCGGCGCCGCGGGCTCGGAGGGCGCGACCGTCTGCGGCGCAGCGACGGAATCGGGATCCGCGAGCCGGCGGAAGGCGGCACGGAGGCCGTCCTCGGTGGCGAGGTCGGGACGCCGCTCGGGTTCGCCCCACGTGAGGGCATACGGTGCCGTCGGAGTCGCGGGCCCGGGTGCGGGTGGCGCGCCCCACGAAGCATCCGGCCCGGGCGCTGCAGGTGGTGCGACCGGCGGCACTGTGCCGCCGTGGAACGGCGCGCCCGAGGACGGCACCGAGAACTGCCGAGTGATCGGTTCGGGCTCGGTGCTGGCCGGCTCGGGACGACCGACGGGCTCGGCGAGTGAGAACCAGTCGGCCTGCTCGCCCCGGGTCGACGCCGGAGCCGGCGGCGACGCCGGAGCCTGCGGTGCCGGCTCAGGAGCGGGAACGCGAGGCGCGCCGGGATACCCCGCGTCGGGGTACGACGGCGTGCGACCCGCATCGGGATACGACGGATACGTCGCGGGCTGAGTCGGCGCCGCCGGCGGAGCCTGCGGCGCCCGTGGTGCTCCGTTCGCGAGATCGCGCAGGAGCCATTCGGCGCCCCGAAGGTCGAGCGGGTCTCCGCCGGGCACCGGTTCGTGGCGCGCCATCAGGCCAGCCCCAGGTCGGCCAGGCCGATCGCGTACAGGTAGGGGACGCCTGCGGCCTCGATGACCTCTCGCGCCCCCGTATCCCGGTCGACCACGACTGCGACCGCGACGACCTCGGCGCCGACCTTGCGCAGCGCCTCGACGGCCTTCAACGGCGAGCCGCCCGTGGTCGACGTGTCCTCGAGCACGATGACGCGCTTGCCCTCGAGATCGGGGCCTTCGACCTGCTTGCCGCGGCCGTGGTCCTTCGGCTCCTTGCGCACGACGAACGCGTCGTACGCGAGCCCCCGCGCAGCGCCCTGGTGCAGGATGGCCGCGGCGATCGGGTCGGCGCCCATGGTCATGCCGCCCACCGCGACGACGTCGGGAACTTCGGCGATGAGGTCGATCATGACCTGCCCGATGAGCGGCGCGACCCGATGGTCGAGACTCACCTTGCGCAGGTCGACGTAGTAGGTCGCCTTCTTGCCGCTGGTCAGCGTGAAGTCTCCGTGGAAGACCGCCTCGGCGGAGATGTGGTCGATGAGCCGGCGGCGCACGTCGACGGCCTCGGGCGAGGGCTCTGCTGAAGTCACGGGTGAGAGTTTACGTGCCGTCGGCCTTCGAGGAAGGGGGGAGTTCTCCGTGAGGACGCCCCCAGAACGAGCGCGGCGTGCCCGGGACGAAGCGCGCCCAGAGCGGCGGACGCTCGCTCTCGTGCAGTGCGGGCACGTCGACATGGAAGTTCGCCACTTCCTCGGCGCCGTGCCTCGCGAACCGGAACACCGCGGTTCCGACGAGCACGCCGATCGCGATCGACATGATCGACACCAGCGCGCCGACGAAGTCGTCGGTCGCCCCGTTCGGGCTCTGGATCGCCTCGGTGAGCCCCACCAGCCCGGCCGCCCCCGGCACGAGCAGCCAGAATGCCGGCAGGAACGTGAGCTGCGAGGGCGCGCCGTGCTTGAGACCCGCGATCCACAGGACCACCGGCGCGACCACGAACCCGCCGATGAAGCCGTTCACGCTCTGTCCGGCGATCAGTTCGCCGACCGTCTGCCCGAAGTACGCGACGATGATGACGAGGAACACCCACCAGAACGTGCGCGCGGGTGCGCCGAAATGCAGGAAGTTTCCGACCGCGAAGCAGATCAACCCCAGAGGGGCCGCCCACCAGGGGAACGACTCGGTGGTGACCAGCGGTACGTAGCTCGATGAGCCCACGCCGATCAGCGTGCCCGCCGCGATGATGCCGAACGAGAGCAGCCCGAGCGTCACCATGCCCATCACCAGCCGGGACGCACCCGCAACCATCTGCCCGGCGGCGAGTTCCATGACGGCGGTGGTGAGCGCCCCGCCCGGAAGGAAGGTCGCCAGCGGCGCGATCATGAGTCGGATCGGGTCGCCGAGCTCGATCACCGGCGCGATGAGGAACACGGCGAGCGCCGACACGAACGCCGCGACCACCGGGAACACGAGCTGCAGGGTGGGCGAGCGGATCAGCTTCGCGAACCCGAGCACCGTCCCGAGGCCGAACGCGACCAGCGCGCCCTGCCAGGTCGGCGCGAGCAGCAGCGCGAGCCCGGTCGTGAGCACCGCGTGCCCGAACACGCGCGAGATCCAGTGGCGCTGCATCTTCATCGCGCCGATCTCGTTCAGCCGGTCGATGCCCGCGCGGGGGTCGATCGCCGCCTGCTTCGCCTGCTCGATCAGCTCGTAGAGCGCGGCGATCTGGTCGAAGCGGAACTTCGCGCGCGACGACGACCGGAAGCCGATCTTCGAGCTCTCGCCGCCGCCGGTCTCGACGAGGGTCAGCGTGGGCAGCACGAAGAAGTCGACCTCGTCGTGGCCGTACGCGCGCGCCACCTGGCTCATCGTGTCGCCGACCCGGTCGACGCCGTCCTCGGCCGCGAGCATGCCCTCCGCCAGCCCCAGTAGGAAGCGGCGGAGCGCGGTGTCCTCGCTCAGCTCGGCCATCGACCGATCACACGATGAAGAGTCACAGGATCACCCCGATCGCCTCGCCGGCCCGGTCGCGATCACGTCCACCATCGCCACCCCCCGTGTCGGTGATCCCATTGGGTCAACCTAGCGCTGAGATCGCGATGGTGTCGAGGATGCCGCGGAGCGCGACGCGGCATCGCCCGCGCGGTTCGGACAGATGCGAAGAGCCGCATCGCGAGGTGTCCCTCTCTCGCGCTGCGGCTCTTCGTTGCGGGGGTTTGAGCCCCCGGTCGCACGGCCTAGACGGTGCGTGCGAACGTCTCCCTCGGCTGGCGGCGGTAGCCGTCACGCGCGGTGACGACGAACGATCCGATGACACCGGCAACGCTCAATGCGCCCAGGAGGAGAAGTGCGATGGTCACGGCCGAGTCCTTTCGAGGTGAGGTGGCTTCCGCAAGTACGCGGAGACACCGTCCCAGAGTGGTCCGCGTCCGCTTCGACTCTTCTATTGTGACCGCCGCAACCATTCAGCACAAGCTCACAATACTTCAACAACACTGTAGTCTTGCTACATGGATGTGAAGCGTCTCGACCTCCTTCGCGAACTCGCCGAACGCGGCAGTGTGACGGCCGTCGCCGATGCGACCGGCCGCACTCCGTCGGCAGTGTCGCAGCAGCTCAAGGTGCTCGAGCGCGAGGCCGGCATGCCCCTCACGCAACGCGAGGGCCGTGGCATCGCGCTCACCAGTGCCGGGCACGCGCTGGCGCGCAGCGCGACCGAGGTCGCCGTCGCGATCCAGCGCGCCGAAGCCCTGTGGGACGACTTCCGCAACCACCCGAGCGGCGAGGTCACCCTGCTCACGTTCCCCACGATCGGCGCCACCCTGCTGCCGGGCGTGCTCACCGATCTCGCCAGCGTCGCGGGGCTCGTCGTGCACGCCACCGACCTCGACCCCGAGCTCGACGAGTACGCCGACCTCACGAACGACCACGACATCGTGCTCGCCCACGCCATGCCCGGTGACCTGCCGTGGGGCGGCCGCGGGCTGAACGCCGTGCCGCTGCTCACCGAGCCTCTCGACGTGGGCCTGCCCGCCGATCACCGGCTCGCCGGCCGCTCGCACGTCACCGCCGACGACGTGGTCGACGAGACCTGGCTCGGCGTGCCGCCGGGGTTCCCGTTCGAGCGCATCCTGCACGCGATCGAGCAGCAGGCGGGCGGGCGCATCGAGGTGTCGCAGCGCATCAGCGACATGCGCATCATCGAGGCCCTCGTCGAGGCCGGGCTCGGCATCGCGTTGGTCCCCCGGTACACCTCGGGCCCCGTGCCGCCCGGCATCGTGCTGAAGCCGCTGCGCGGCGTGGCATCCGCTCGTCGCATCGTCGCGCTCACCCGACCCGACGTCGCCGAACGGCTCGCCGTGCGCACCGTGCTCGACGTGCTCGTCTCGCGCGCGGCGCGTTTGGGCGAATAGCCGCCCGGCCCGCACAGCCGCCCGGCCCGCCTTGCGTGGCGGGAGCACATTCGACGGGAGCGCAGCGACTCACAGGGGTGCGGCGGAACCGGCGAACGACGAGAATGGGCAGATGGCAGGCAGGTCGCGAGGCAAGCGGCTCGCGGGGGTGGCGGTCGCCGCTGCCGCGGTGGTCGCGCTGCTCACCGGCGCGGCGTGGGTAGGCAGCCAGGCGATCGACCTCGCGAACGCCCGCGGCGAACTGGATGCCTCGCGGCAGGCGCTCGACCTCGCGATCGACCGGTTGGATGCCTCGCTCGATGACGCTCGCACAGCCGACGCCGACGGACGCGCCGCGCTCGACGAGTCATCCGGTCGCACGCTCGACGAGGTCGCGCGCGACGCGCTGTCGACAGCACTCGCCGAACTCGACACGGTGAGCGCCGACGCCGAGCAGACGCTCGCCGAGGCATCCGCACTGCTCGCCGGCGCGACCGACCTCGACGACTCCCTCAGCCCCGACGACGTTCGGGCGACCGCCGGGGCCCTCGGCGAGGCATCCGACTCGATGACCGCGCTCGACGCCGATCTCGCTGACGCGACCGACGGCGCACGCGCGGCGACCGCCGCGGTGCGCGACGCCGTCGCCGCGCACGACGCCTGGCTCGAGCAGATGCGCGCGGGCGCCTACCGCGAGCACGTGTGGGCCGCCGGCTGGACCCCCGAACTCGACGCCTGCCAGGGCTCGGTCGACCTGACCGCCGCCTACGGGCTCCCCGCGATCGCCGAGCACTGGTCGTGCACCGGCAAGGAGTTCCCGCGCGAAGCGGGCGCGTTCGTCGTGCTCGACGGAGTGCTGGCCGGAACGTACCGAGTCGACGGCATCGCCGCGATGCTCGACCAGACGACCGACACCGTCGCCGACCTGCCGCAGGGCCACGACCTGCTCTACCAGACCTGCATCGACGGCAACTCGCGCACGATGGCGATGGTCGCGCTGACCCGGGTCGACTGAGCATCCGCCACGCAACGGGTGGCGCGAAGCATCCGCCGACCGCCAGCATGGGCGCATGAGAACGCTGCGCGTGGTGCTGCCCGCCGTCGTCATCCTCGCGTGGCTGACCCTCGCCGCCGTCGGCGGGCCGTTCTTCGGGCGCATCTCGGAGGTCGCGTCGAACGACCAGTCGACCTACCTGCCGCGCAGCGCCGAGGCGACGCAGGTGAGCGAGCTGCGCGACGACTTCCTCGGCGAGGCGACCGGGCGCCCCGCCATCGTCGTCGTCGAGCGCGACGGCGGCCTCACCGACGACGACCTCGCGTGGACCCAGGACCTCGCGGACCGGCTCGCCGACCTCGACGGCGTCGACCAGGTGAGCCCGCCCATCCCGTCGGACGACGGCGAGGCGGCCGAGCTCGTCGCCTCCACCTCGGGCGAGGTCGACGAGACGGTCGCGGCGATGCGCGAGGCATCCGACGACGACCGACCCGAGGGGCTGGGCGTCTGGGTGACCGGCCCGGCCGGGTTCACCGCCGACCTCGTCGAGGCGTTCGCCGGCATCGACGGGTTCCTGCTCGTCGTCGCGTTCTCGGCCGTGTTCCTCATCCTGCTCGTGGTCTACCGGTCGCCGCTGCTGCCGATCGTCGTGCTCGCGACCGCGCTCATCGCGCTCACCGGCGCGATCGTCGCCGTCTGGTGGCTCGCGAAGGTCGGTGCGATCGACGTGAACAGCCAGGTGCAGGGCATCCTGTTCATCCTCGTGATCGGTGCCGCGACCGACTACTCGCTCCTCTACATCGCGCGCTACCGCGAGGCGCTGCGCGACCACGAGTCCAGGTGGGATGCCACGCGGCTCGCGCTGCGCCGATCGGTCGCGCCCATCGTGGCCTCGGGCGGAACCGTCATGGCGGGCCTGCTCTGCATGCTGCTCAGCGAGCTGAACTCGAACCGCGCGCTCGGGCCGGTCGCCGCGGTCGGCATCGTCTTCGCCCTGGCGGCCACCCTCACCTTGCTGCCCGCGACCATGCTCGCGATCGGGAGGGCCGCGTTCTGGCCGCGACGCCCGAAGTACGGCGACCCGCAGCCCGACTTCACCGCGCCCGACGCGAAGGGATTCTGGCCGGGAGTCGCCCGACTCGTCTCGCGACACGCACGTGCGGTCTGGCTCGTCACGACCGGTGCGCTCCTGGCGGCCGGACTCGGCATCGTCGTGCTCGACGCCGACGGAGTGCCGCAGAGCGACGTGATCCTCGGGCAGAGCGACGGCCGCGACGGGCAGCGGGTGATCGGCGAGCACTTCCCTGCGGGTGCCGGAAGCCCGGCGCTCGTCGTCGGCGCCGACGACGACCTCACCGCGCTCGCCGATGCGGCACGCGACGTCGAGGGCGTCTCGGACGTGGTCGCCGTGTCGTCGAACTCGCCCACCGGCACGATGCCCGCAGGCACCGACGCGCCACCGTTCCCCATCCCGACGCTCGTTCCTCTCGAACCGACCGTCGTCGACGGGCAGGTCATGCTGCAGGCCACGCTCGAGGACGCACCCGACTCGGATGCCGCGGAGCAGGCGGTGCTCGACCTGCGCGACGCCGTGCGGGCGATCGACCCCGACGCCCTCGTCGGCGGGTACACCGCGACGATGCTCGACTCCGACGCGGCGTCGATCCACGACCGCACGGTCATCATTCCGCTGGTGCTCGCGGTGATCCTCGTCATCCTGATGCTGCTGCTCCGGTCGATCCTCGCGCCGATCCTGCTCGTGGCGAGCGTGATCGTGTCGTTCGCGGCGGCGCTCGGCGTGGCGTCGCTGGTGTTCCTCGCGTTCGGCTCGCCCGGCGCCGACCCGGCGGTGCCGCTCTACGGGTTCGTGTTCCTCGTCGCGCTCGGCATCGACTACAACATCTTCCTCATGACGCGCGTGCGCGAGGAGGCGGCGCACCTCGGCACCCGGCCCGGCATCCTGCGCGGGCTCACCGTCACCGGCGGCGTCATCACGAGCGCCGGCATCGTGCTCGCGGCGACGTTCGCGGCGCTCGCCGTGATCCCCGTGCTGTTCCTCGTGCAGATCGCGTTCATCGTCGCGTTCGGGGTGCTGCTCGACACACTCGTCGTGCGTTCGCTGCTCATCCCGGCCCTGTCGTACGACATCGGACCGGCGATCTGGTGGCCGTCGAAGCTGTGGCGCGACGAGCGGGCGGGGCGCGGCGGTGCGGATGCCCCGCAGCACTCTCACGGCCGAGACGCCGCCCACGGCCGGCACGCCTCCGAGGCATCCGACCCGCTCGTCTAGGCTCGTCGGGTGAGCAACGACGCGATCCTCTTCGAGGTCTCCGACGGCCTCGGCCGCATCACCCTGAACCGCCCCGACCGGTTGAACGCGGTCGACCCCGACGCGATCCGGCGCTGGAACGAGATCGCCCACGAGGTCGCCGAGCGCGACGACGTGCACGCGATCGTCTTCGACGCCGTGGGGCGCGCGTTCTGCGCGGGCGGCGACCTGCGGGCGATGAGCGAACTCGCGGCCTCCTCCGACGGCCCCGCGGGCGCGACGATCACGGCGCTCGCCGACGAGATCCACGCGGGCCACCGGATGCTCCGCGACAGCGGCGTGCCGATCGTGGCCGCCGTGCAGGGCGTGGTGGCAGGCGGCGGGCTCGGGTTCATGCTCGTCGCCGACCTGATCGTCGCGAGCGAGCAGGCGGTGTTCCAGAGCGGGTACGCCGACGTCGGACTCACGCCCGACTGCGGGGTGAGCTGGCTGTTGCCCGAGGCGGTGGGCCAGCGCCGCGCGCTCGAACTCACGCTGACACCGCGGCGGTTGAGCGCCGCCGAGGCACTCGACCTGGGGCTCGTCACCGAGGTCGTCGCGCCCGACGCGCTCGCCGACCGGGCGCTCGCGATCGCACAGACGTGGCTCGCGACATCCGGCGCCTACCAGCAGGCCAAGCGCCTGGTGCGCGCGGCGGCCGAGCGCCCGTTCGCGGAGTCGCTCGACGACGAGGCCCGCACCATCGGCGCTGCCTTCCAGACCCCCGAGGCGCAGGCCCGTATCGCTGCCTTCACCCGCCGCTGACCCGCGCGCCCCGCCGCCCCGCCGACTGAACCGCATTTGCGTGACGGAGCCGGTTCTGCACCGGGCTCCATCGCGCAAATGCGGTTCCATACGGCTGCGACAGGGCGGGCCGGCCGCGCGGGCTCAGTCGTGCTGCGGGAAGCCCAGGTTGATGCCGCCGTGCGTGGCCGGGTCGAGCCAGCGGCTCGTGATCGCCTTCTCGCGCGTGAAGAACTGCACGGCCGCGGGGCCGTACGCCTTCGCGTCGCCGAACATCGACGCCTTCCAGCCGCCGAACGAGTGGTAGGCCACCGGCACCGGGATCGGCACGTTCACGCCGACCATGCCGACCTGCACCTCGCGCTGGAACCGCCGAGCGGCGCCGCCGTCGTTCGTGAAGATCGCGGTGCCGTTGCCGTACTTGCCGCGGTTGATGATGTCGAGTCCGTCTTCGTAGCCCTCGACGCGCACGATCGACAGCACCGGCCCGAAGATCTCGTCGGTGTACACGGGCGAGTCGAGCGGCACCTTGTCGATCAGGGTCGGCCCCAGCCAGAAGCCGGATGCCTCGCCGTCGAACTCCCCGTCGCGCCCGTCGACGACCACCGTCGCGCCGTCGCCGGCCGCCCGGTCGATGTAGGTCGCGACCTTGTCGCGGTGCTGCTCGGTGATGAGCGGACCCATGTCGCACGAGCGCCGGCCGTCGCCGGTCTTCAGGCCCGCCATGCGCTGCTTGACCTTCGCGACCAGGTCGTCGGCGATCGAGTCGGTCGCCAGCACGACCGAGATCGCCATGCACCGCTCACCCGCTGAGCCGAATCCGGCGTTGACGGCCGAGTCGGCGACCAGGTCGAGGTCGGCGTCGGGCAGCACGAGCATGTGATTCTTCGCGCCGCCGAGCGCCTGCACGCGCTTGCCGTTTCGCGCCGCGGTCTCGTAGATGTACTGCGCGATCGGGGTCGACCCGACGAACGAGATCGAGGCGATATCAGGATGCGACAGCACCGCGTCGACCGCCTCCTTGTCGCCGTGCACGACGTTGAACACCCCGTCGGGCAGGCCGGCCTCCTGCAGCAAGCGGGCCAACCAGATCGCAGCGCTCGGGTCCTTCTCGCTCGGCTTCAGCACCACGGTGTTGCCGGTCGCGATCGCCATCGGGAAGAACCACAGCGGCACCATCGCCGGGAAGTTGAACGGCGAGATGATGCCCACGACTCCGATCGGCTGGCGCACCGTGTACACGTCGATGCCGCCCGACACCTGCTCGCTGTACTCGCCCTTCATGAGCTGCGCGATGCCGCACGCGTACTCGACGACCTCGAGGCCGCGGGCGATCTCGCCGGCGGCATCGGAGAGCACCTTGCCGTGCTCGCTCGTGAGGATCTCGGCAAGCTCGCCCTTGCGGGAGTTCAGCAGCTCGCGGAACGCGAACAGCACCTGCTGCCGCTTCGAGATCGACGTCTCGCGCCAGCCCGGCAGGGCGCGGGACGCGGCGGCGACCGCCTCGCCGACATCGGCGGCGGTGGCGAAGCGCACGCGCTTCTGCACGATGCCGAGGGCGGGGTCGTAGACGGGCCCGGTGCGGTCGCCGGTTCCAGGGGCGGATGCCCCGTCGATCCAGTGGTCGATCGTGCCGACCTCTTCGGCCTGGGCGGGGGTGTCAACAAGTGTCTGGCTCATGAGTCAGCTCTCTCCTTCGAGTGCGGTGCTCAGTACTTCATCGTAGATCGCCATGGCTTCGGCGACCTCCTCCGCCGTGACCACGCACGGCGGCACCACGTGGATGCGGTTGTCCTGCACGAACGGCAGGAGCCCGCGCTCGACGAGCGCGGCTTTGATGCGGCCCACCGCCGCGGCGGGCAGCGGCTCGCGGGTCTCGCGGTCGGCGACGAGCTCGACCGCCCAGAACACGCCCTCGCCGCGCACTTCGCCGATGACGGCGTGCCGGTCGGCGAGGTCGGCGAGCGCCGGCCCGATCTCGGTTTCGCCGATGGCGCGCGCGTTGTCGACGATGCCCTCGGACTCCATGGCGTCGAGCGCGGCGACGATCGAGGCCATCGCGAGCGGATGCCCCGAATAGGTGAGGCCGCCGGGGAACACCCGGTCGTCGAAGGTCTGCGCGATCGGCTCGTCGATGATGACGCCGCCGACAGGGACGTACCCCGAGTTCACGCCCTTCGCGAACGTGATGAGGTCGGGCCGCACGTCGTACCCGTCGAACGCGAACCACCGGCCGGTGCGGCCGAATCCGGCCATCACCTCGTCGAGGATGAGCAGGATCCCGTGCCGGTCGCACAGTTCGCGCACCCCCGCGAGGTAGCCGGGCGGCGGCACGAGGATGCCGGCGGTACCGGGCACCGTCTCGAGCAGCACCGCCGCGATCGACGTCGGCCCTTCGGCCTCGATGACCCGCCGCAGGTGGTGCAGGGCTCGCTCGGCCTCCTGCTCGGGCGTCGTCGCCCAGAACTCCGACCGGTAGAGGTAGGGCCCGAAGAAGTGCACGTGCCCGCGGGCGAACTCGTTCGGGACGCGCCGCCAGTCGCCCGTCGACACGATGGCCGCTCCGGTGTTGCCGTGGTACGACCGGTACGTCGACAGGATCTTGTCGCGGCCGGTGTGCAGCCGAGCCATCCGGATCGCGTTCTCGTTCGCGTCGGCACCGCCATTGGTGAAGAAGACCCGCCGGAATCCCTCGGGCGCGCGCGCGACGATGCGCTCGGCCGCCTCGCCGCGGGCGAGGTTCACGGTGGCGGGTGCGACGGTGGTGAGCAGCTCGGCCTGCTCGCGGATCGCCGAGACGACGGCCGGGTGCTGGTGCCCGATGTTGACGTTCACGAGCTGGCTCGAGAAGTCGAGGTATTCGCGGCCGGCGTGATCCCACACGCGACATCCGCGGCCGCTCGCGATCACGAGCGGGGAGGCCTGCGATTGCGCAGACCAGGAGTGGAAGACGTGCGCCCGGTCGAGCTCGCGCGCCACTGCGTCGAGGTCGGCGACGGTGTCGTCGGTCATGGCTTGGTGCCTTTCTTTCGTTCGGATCGCTGGTCGAGTAGCGACGAAGGAGCGTATCGAGACCTGGTGACGTGGTCTCGATACGCGCTTCGCGCTACTCGACCAGCGGTTGGTGGTGCTAGTTGCCGCCTTCCTGGAGCTCGACCTCGATCGGCGACCAGTTCTCACCCGTCAGGTCGAGGTCTTCGCCCTCGAGCTCGTCGAGCGCCTTCTGGATCCACTCGTTCGACCAGGCGGTCGCGGGCGGCTCCTCGGTGATGAGGTGGGCGCCCGACTCGTTCACGGCTGCGAGCGCGCCCGCCACCGTCTTGTCCCACGCGGCCTCGTCGATCACGCCGATGCCGTCGGGCGAGGGCCAGATGAGCTTGTTGGTCTCGTTGACCATCCACAGTTCGTGGCTGGGGCCCCAGCCGCTGCCGGCCGCGATCGTGATCTCGGACGCCTGCTCGGGGTTCTCGGCGGCGAACACCCAGCCCCTGATGACGGCCTTCAGGAACTTGACCGTCGTCTCCTGGTACTCGGTGTCGCTCTCGAGCCGTTCGGTGTCGGCCCAGATGGCGTCCTGCAGCATGGCGCCCTCGGTGTCCTCGTACGAGATGACGTTGAAGTCGTCGGGCTGGTACAGCTCGCCGGTGTCGGGGTTCACCGACTCGAGCAGCTGCGCGTACTCGTTGTAGGTCATCGCCTGCGCCGCATCGATATCGCCCTGCAGGAACGCGTTCATGTTGAAGTCCTGCGTGATGATCTGCACGGTGGTCGAGTCGAGGCCCTCGGCGGCCATGGCCGCGAAGATCTCCCACTCGTTGCCGAAGCCCCACGAGCCGATCTTCTTGCCCTCGAAGTCGGCGACCTCCTCGATGCCCGAGTCGGCCCACGACACCTGCAGGGTGCCCGAGCGCTGGAAGATCTGCGCGATGTCGGTCAGGTTCGCGCCCTGCTCGATCGACCCGAGCACCTTCGGCACCCACGCGATCGCGTAGTCGACGTCGCCGTTGGCGAGCGCGTCCTGCGGCACGATGTCGCCGCCCGACGGGATGATCTCGACTTCGAGGCCCTCGTCCTCGAAGTAGCCCTGGTCGACGGCCGCGAAGTAGCCGGCGAACTGGCCCTGCGGCAGCCACTGGAGCTGGAGCTTGACGGGGGTGAGTTCGCCGCCGGCGTCGCCGCCGCCGCCCCCTGCGTCGCCGGAGTCGCCGGTCGAGCAGGCGGAGAACACGAGGGCCGCGGTGGCGGCCAGGGCGCCGAACATCGCGAGGCGACGACGGCGGGTGCTGTGTTTCATGTCGATCCTTCCGTGGTGATTCTCTGGGTGGGACCGGGCAGGGCCGGGTGGTGCGGTGGTGGCGCGGTGTGCGGTGGTGCGTTCATCTGTGGTGCGTTCGGTGCGGCTGGACGAGGCGTTCGAGAGCGAGGGTGGCCAGGTAGAACAGCAGGCCGAGGGCGATGGATGCCACGACGTACGCCCAGGCGCGGGCGTAGGCGCTCGACGCGGCCGAGGTGGAGATCAGCCCTCCGAGCCCGCCGCGCGGGCCGCCGAAGTACTCGGCGACGAGCGCCGAGATCACCGCGAGGGACGACGCGATGCGGATGCCGGTGAGGGCGAACGGTCGCGCGGTCGGCAGGGTGAGCTTGCGCAGCACCTCACCGGATGTCGCGGCGTACGCCTTCATCAGGTCGCGATGCACGGGCGTGGTCTGCCGGAACCCGCGCAGCGTGTTCACGAATACCGGCACGAACGACGCCAGCGCGGCGATCGCCTGACGGCCGAACTGGCTGTCGGCGCCGAACATGGAGTTCAGCACGGGCGCGAGCGCGACGATCGGGATCACGGCGAGCGACGCCACGACTGGTGCGCTCATCAGGTCGATCGCGCGCCAGCGCGCAGCGAGCGCGGCGAGCACGAGCCCGAGCAGCGAGCCGACGATGAGCCCCAGCAGTGCGTTGGTGCCGGTGATGATCGCGGCCTGCAGGATCGACGGCCAGTAGGCGACGAACTCCCCGGCGATCGACGCGGGGCTGGGCAGCAGGTAGTCGGACACGCCGACCACGCTGACCAGGAACTGCCAGACGCCGAGCACGACGAGTCCGACCACGATCGGCGCGAGGATGCGCAGCACGGTCTCGCGACGGCTGCGCGCGGCGCGCGACCCGCCGACCCGGGCGCCCATCACGGCCGTCGTGGTCGCTGCGGTCGTGCCGGCGGTGGCTGCCATCAGCGCGTCTCCACTCCGCGCGCGCCGCCGACGGGCGCACCGTGCAGCGCTTCGCGCACGGCGGTCACCATGTCGAAGAACGCGCGCTCTTCACGCAGGCCCTCGGTGCGGGCCGCGCGGCTCGTGCCCGAGGCATCCGCACCCAGGCGCATCGTGACCACCTCGCGGATGCGACCCGGCCGCGGGCTCATGACCACCACCCGATCCGAGAGGAACACGGCCTCGGGGATCGAGTGCGTGACGAACACGACCGCGGCGCCCGTCTCGGCGGCGATACGCACCAGGTCGGCCTGCATCTTCTCGCGGGTCATCTCGTCGAGCGCGCCGAACGGCTCGTCCATGAGCAGCAGTCTCGGCTGCTCGGCGAGCGCGCGAGCGATGGCGACGCGCTGCTGCATGCCGCCCGAGAGCTGGTCGGGGTAGCGGTCGGCGAAGTCGGTCAGACCCACCATGTCGAGCAGGTGCGCGACCCGGTCGCGTCGGGCAGCGGATGCCACGCCGTGCACCTCGAGCGGCAGAGCCACGTTGTCGGCGACGGTGCGCCAGGGCATGAGGCCCGCCTGCTGGAACGCGATGCCGTAGTCCTGGTCGAGCCTGGCCTGCTTTGCCGACTTGCCGAAGACCGTCACGGTGCCCGTGCTCGGCTCGTCGAGGTCGGCGACCAATCGCATGAGCGTCGACTTGCCGCAGCCCGACGGGCCGATGAGCGACACGAACTCGCCCGCGGCGACGGTGAGGTCGATCCCCTCGAGCGCCTGCACGGCGCCGGATCGGGTGTCGAAGATCTTGTCGACGCCGGTGATCTCGACGGCGTGGGCGCCCGCGGTGGCGCCGGGGGCGGTCGGCGTGGTCGTCGGGTCGGTCATGCCGTCTCCTCGTTGCGTCGGTAGTTCTTCAGGATCACGCCGAGCAGGGCCACCGACCCCGCAGCGACGAGGCCGAGCAGGACGGCGCCGAAGATCGGGCCCCACGCCTTCGCGGGGTCGCCCGACGCCTGCCCGGCGAACTGGATGAGGATGCGCCCGATGCCGCCCTGCAGGCCGGTCGAGACCTCGGCGACGACGGCGCCGATGACGGCGTTCGCGGCCCCCAGGCGCAGCGCGGGCAGCAGGTAGGGCACGGCCGCGGGTGCCCGCAGCTTCCACAGCGTCGCCCAGTACCCGGCCGCGTACGTCTGCATCAGCTCGGTGTGGATGCGGTCGGGCGATTGCAGGCCCTTGAGCGCGCCGACCGCGATCGGGAAGAACGCGAGGTAGCTCGCGATGAGCGCGACCGACATCCAGTCCTGCCACTCGAGCGCGCCGATCTCGATGCGCGAGCCCCAACTCTTCACCACCGGCGCGAATGCGATGAGCGGCACGGTCTGGCTGAGGATGATCCACGGCAGCAGGCCCCACTCGGCGAGCCGCCACCGCTGCATCACGAGCGCGAGCCCGACGCCCACGACGACGCCCACGAGCCATCCGGCCGCCGCGATGCCGAGCGTGGTGAGCGCTGCGAGCAGGATGACCAGCCAGAGCGGCAGCGCGTTCGGCGAGCGCGTGACCGGTTCGGCGAGCCGGCCGAGCATCTCCCAGACGTGCGGCATCGCGAGGTCGGTCGTGCGGGGCAGTACGCGCAGTCCGCCGACCACGACGCCGTCGGTCGGGGCGAGCAGCTTGTAGGCCTCCCAGAGCACGACGAGCGCGAGTACGCCCGCGACACCCCAGCCGACGGCCGACCATCGGCGTCGGGATCTCGAGACCTCCGCACTCATGACTTCGCCGTGACGTGCTCGGACATCGCCGGGATGACGGTCTCGCCGTAGACCCGCAGGGTCTCCTCTTTGTTGTCGTGCTGGAGGTAACCGGCGAACTGGTCCACACCGAGCTCGGCGAGCTGCTTGAGCTTCTGCAGGTGCTCGTCGGCCGACCCAAGCACGCAGAAGCGCTCGACGATCTCGTCGGGCACGAACTGCGTGTGCGAGTTGCCGGCTCGCCCGTGCTCGTTGTAGTCGTAGCCCTCGCGCCCGCGGATGTAGTCGGTCAAGGCGTCGGGCACCGTGCCATGCGCCCCGTACTTCTCGACGATGTCGGCGACGTGGTTGCCCACCATTCCGCCGAACCAGCGGCACTGGTCGCGCATGTGCGCCCAGTCATCGCCGATGTAGAACGGCGCCGCCACGCAGAACTTGATCGACATCGGGTCGCGGCCGGCGCGCTCCGCGGCATCCCGAACCGTCTTGATCATCCACTCGGCGATGTCGACGTCGGCCAGCTGCAGGATGAACCCGTCGCCGACCTCACCGGTGAGCTTCAGCGCCATCGGTCCGTAGGCCGCGACCCACACCTCGAGCTCCGAGCCCTTCGACCACGGGAACTGCAGGGTCGAGCCCTTGTACTCGACCGACCGCGAGTTCCCGAGCTCACGGATGACGTGGATCGCCTCGCGCAGCTCGGCCATCGTGGTCGGCTTGCCGTTCGTCACGCGCACCGCAGAGTCGCCGCGGCCGATGCCGCACACCGTGCGGTTGCCGTACATCTCGTTGAGCGTGGCGAACGTCGACGCGGTGACCGTCCAGTCGCGGGTCGCGGGGTCGTGACGAACGGACCGACCTTGATCCGCTGCGTCTCGGCGAGGATGCGGCTGTAGATGACGTACGGCTCCTGCCAGAGCAGGTGCGAGTCGAACGTCCACACGTGGCTGAAGCCGTGCACCTCGGCGAGCTTCGCGAGCTGCACCGTGCGCGACGCGGGCGGGTTGGTCTGGAGGACTGCGCCGAATTCCATGGATGCTCCGTTCGGGGTTCGGGGCGGTCAGATCAGGTACTGGCTGAGGCCGCGCTTCAGGAACTTCCCGTCGCCCTTGGTGCCGAGGTACTCGTTCCCGTCGACGACGACCTTGCCCCGCGAGATGACCGTGTCGACGTGCCCGTCGATCTCGAAGCCCTCCCACGCCGAGTGGTCCATGTTCATGTGGTGCGTCTTGTCGACCCCGATGCTCGTATGACCGGCAGGGTCGTACACGACGATGTCCGCGTCGGCGCCCGGCTGGATGACGCCCTTGCGCCCGTACAGGCCGAACATGCGCGCCGGGGTGGTGGAGGTGAGCTCCACCCAGCGCTCGAGCGTGATCTCGCCGGTCACGACACCCTGGTACATGAGGTCCATGCGGTGCTCGATCGAGCCGATGCCGTTCGGGATCTTGCGGAAGTCGCCGAGCCCGAGCTCTTTCTGGTCTTTCATGCAGAACGGGCAGTGGTCGGTCGACACCATCTGCAGGTCGTTGGTGCGCAGCGCCTGCCACATCGAGTCCTGGTGACCCTCTGCTCGCGAGCGCAGCGGTGTCGAGCACACCCACTTGGCACCCTCGAAGGCGCCCCACTGGTCGCTGGATGCCCCGAGCTGCTCCTCGAGCGAGAGGTACAGGTACTGCGGGCAGGTCTCGCCGTAGACGTTCTGCCCCTTGTCGCGCGCCCAGGCGAGCTGCTCGACCGCCTGCTTCGCCGACACGTGCACCACGTAGAGCGGCGCCCCGGTGAGTTTCGCGAGCATGATCGCGCGGTGGGTCGCCTCTTCCTCCATCTCCCACGCGCGGGCGATGCCGTGGTAGTACGGGTCGGTCTTGCCCTGCTCGACGAGCTGCGCTGCGAGCACGTCGATCGCGGGCCCGTTCTCGGCGTGCATCATCGTGAGCATGCCGGTGTCGCGCGACACCTGCATCGCCTTCAGGATCTGCGCGTCATCCGAGTAGAAGACCCCCGGATACGCCATGAAGAGCTTGAAGCTGGTGATGCCCTCGTCGGGGAGCTTGCGCATCGCGTCGAGCGATGCCTCGTTCACGTCGCCGATGATCTGGTGGAACCCGTAGTCGATCGCGCAGTTGCCCGCGGCCTTCTCGTGCCAGGCGGCCAGGCCGTCTTCGACGCGCTGCCCGTAGGTCTGCACCGCGAAGTCGACGATGCTCGTCGTGCCGCCGTGCGCGGCGGCACGGGTTCCGCTCTCGAAGGTGTCGGATGCCTCGGTGCCGCCGAACGGCAGCTGCATGTGCGTGTGGGCGTCGATGCCGCCGGGGATCACGTACTTGCCGGTCGCGTCGATGACGCGGTCGACGGAGGTCGCGACATCCGACCCGAGCAGTTCGCTGCCCGGCTCGAGCACGGCGACGATGCGCTCGCCGTCGACGAGCACGTCGGCGGCGACGCGGCCCGTGGCGCTCACGACGGTGCCGCCGAAGATGAGGGTGGTGGTCATGGGGGCTCGCTCCTTTACGACTCGGCCGGCCTCACGGCTTGGGGATGGAGGTGTACGACTCGGGGCGGCGGTCGCGGTAGAACTGCCAGGCGTTGCGCACCTGGCGGATCATGTCGAGGTCGAGGTCGCGCACCACGACCTCTTCGGAGGTCTCGGAGCCGTAGTCGCCCACGATGTTGCCCTGCGGATCGACGAACTGGCTCTTTCCGTAGAAGTTCACCGCGAGGTCGCCGTACTCGTTGTCTTCGAGGCCGACCCGGTTCGCGGCGCCGATGAAGTAGCCGTTCGCGGCGGCCGCGGCGGGCTGCTCGATCTCCCACAGCCGGTTCGACAGGCCCGGCTTCGTGGCGTTCGGGTTGAACACGATCTGCGCGCCGTTCAGGCCCAGCTCGCGCCACCCCTCGGGGAAGTGCCGGTCGTAGCAGATGTACACGCCGATCGGCCCGACCGCGGTCTGGAAGACCGGATAGCCGAGGTTGCCGGGGCGGAAGTAGAACTTCTCCCAGAACTTGTCGAGGTTCGGGATGTGGTGCTTGCGGTACTTGCCGAGGATGGTGCCGTCGGCATCGACGACGACCGCGGTGTTGTAGTAGACGCCGGGCTGCTCCTCTTCATAGATCGGCAGCACCATGACCATGCCGAGCTCCTTCGCGAGCGCGGCGAAGCGCTGCACGATCGGGCCGTCGGCCGGCTCGGCGTAGTCGTAGTACTTCACGTCCTCGGTGATGCCGAAGTACGGCCCGTAGAACAGCTCCTGGAATGAGATCACCTGGGCGCCCTGCGCCGCGGCGTCTCGCGCGAACTGCTCGTGCTTGTCGAGCATCGAGTCCTTGTCGCCGGTCCAGGTCGTCTGCGTGATGGCCGCTCGGACGATCGTCATACTGCCTCCTGTTTCAGGTCGGCGTCGTTGCCGTCCGCGGTGGGCGTTGCGCGGGTGCGCGGTGGTGCTCGCCTACCGGGATCTGACCAGACGCCGAGAGGTGGTGCCGAGAACGTGGCGGGCCATCCGACCCGTTCTGTTATTCTTCGGCGTGAACATTTCCCTTGTGTTTCACTCTGTGACGTACGTGTAAGTCATTGTGAGGGTCGCTCCCGTTCGCGGCAAGAGGCAGACAGGGTGGAAACCGTGCACAGCGGAATCGAGATCGACGGCGGGTCGCCGAGCGACATCGCCGCCTCGATCGCGCGACTCATCACCGGCGGCCGGCTCGCTCCGGGCGAGCGACTGCCCACCGTGCGTGCGCTCGCGGCCGAGCTCGGCGTGAGCCCGGCGACGGTCAGCCAGGCCTGGCAGGCGCTGTCTCGCGCCGGGCTCATCGTGTCGCGCGGGCGGGCCGGCTCCTTCGTCAGGCAAGCGGATGCCTCGTGGCTGCCGCCGCGCACGCAGGGCCTCGCGGGCCACCTGGGCCCGACCCGGCTCGACCTCTCGCGCGGCACGCCCGACCCCCTGCTGCTGCCGCGACTCGGCCGCGCGCTCGCCCGGGTCTCGGCGATCGCCGACACCCCGAGCTACCACGACCTGCCCGTCATCCCCGAGCTCGAACGCGTGCTGCGCGACGGCTGGCCGTACGAGGCCGAGGCCGTCACCGTGGTGGACGGCGCGCTCGATGCGGTGAGTCGCGCGCTCGAGGCATCCGTGCGCTTCGGCGACCGGGTCGCCGTCGAGGTGCCCGGATTCCCGCCGTTCTTCGACCTGCTCGACGCGCTCGGCGCGAGCCGGGTGCCCGTCGCCGTCGACGCCGAGGGCGTGACGCCCGAGTCGCTCTCGGCCGCGCTCGGGCAGAAGCCCCGGGTCGTGCTGCTGCAGCCGCGGGCCCAGAACCCGACCGGCGCATCGATGACGGCCGAACGCGCCGAGCGGCTCGCCCGCCTGCTCGCGAACCACCCCAACGGCGCCGACGTGCTCGTCATCGAAGACGACCACTCGGGCCAGATCTCGACATCGGCCGACGTCAGCCTCGGCCGCTGGCTGCCCGACCGGGTGCTGCACGTGCGCAGCTTCTCGAAGTCGCACGGCCCCGACCTGCGGATCGCGGCCATCGGCGGCCCGGCGTCGGTCGTCGACCCGATCGTCGCACGCCGGATGCTCGGGCCGGGGTGGACGTCGCGCATGCTGCAACGGATCCTCGTCGACCTGCTCACCGACGGCGAGTCGATGGACGAGGTCGCCGAGGCGACCCGGCAGTACTACGCCAGGCAGCGCGCGCTGGCTGCGGCGCTCGAGGGATTCGGCGTCGAACCGACCCGATCCGACGGCATCAACACCTGGCTGCCCGTGCACGACGAGCGATCGGCGCTCGTGCAGCTCGCGGCGGCGGGGATCCGCGTGGCACCCGGCTCGCCGTTCCTCGCGCCCGACGGCGCGGGGGGCGCGTTCGTGCCCGGCGCGTTCGTGCGCGTCACGGTGGGCATGATGCGCGAGGATGCCTCCGGCGTCGCCGCCGCCCTCGCCGCGGCCGCCCTTCCCCACCCGCCCGGCGTCTACTCCCTCGAGCACCGCTGGGCGTAGCCGGCGCCCCATCCGCCTGTCGATCGGGGGCTGGCCGGATCGTCATTCCGATGTCAGCATGACGAGAGGAAGGACCACCATGCGGTACACGCTGCTGTTGCACTACCCCGAGCTCATGGCCGAAGGCGAGCTCGACGAGGCCGCGATCCAAGAGGGCCAGCGGGCGTTCCAGGAGTACGCGACGGCGCTCGCCGACGCCGGCGTGCTCATCGGCGCCGACGTGCTCGCGCCGTCGTCGGCGACCACGCAGGTCACCCGCAAGGCCGGCGAGCTGCAGGTGCAGGACGGCCCGTTCGCCGACACCCGCGAGGCCCTCGGCGGCCGGTTCCTGATCGACGTCGCCGACCTCGACCAGGCGCTCGAGTGGGCCGCGAAGGCGCCGTCGGTCACGTGGGGCACCGTCGAGGTGCGGCCCGTCGGCACCTGGTTCGACCTCGACTCCCGGCACTGGCAGGTCGATCCGCAGGCGACGTGAGCGCCGACGCGGTGGATGTCCCGGGCCCGGCGGACGCCGCCGACGCCGCGGCATCGGCCGTTCGCCGCTCAGCCGGGCGGCTCGTCGCGATGCTCGCGAGCTCGACCCGAGACATCCCGCTCGCCGAGGACGTGCTGTCCGACGCGGTCGAGCGCGCACTCGAGCGCTGGCCGCGCGACGGCGTGCCCGACAATCCCGATGCTTGGCTGCTCACGGTGGCGCGCAACCGCCAGCGCGACCTGCTGGCCGGTGCCGCGGCCACTCGCTCGGCCCCGCTCGACGACGAGACCATCATGCACACCATCGACGACGCGCTCGAATCTCTCGACGGCATCCCCGATCGGCGGCTCGAGCTGCTGTTCGCGTGCGCGCATCCGGCGATCGATCCCGGTATCCGTGCGCCCCTGATGCTGCAGGTCGTCCTCGGCGTCGATGCCGCCGTGATCGCGCGCGCGTTCGCCGTGGCACCGGCGACGATGGCGCAACGGCTGGTGCGGGCCAAGCGCCGCATCCGTCAGGCCGGCATCCCGTTCGCCCTGCCGACCCTGCACGACCTGCCCGGGCGCACCACCGCGGTGCTCGAAGCGATCTACGGCGCCTACTCGGTCGACGCGACCGAGTCGGGCGAACTCGCCTTCGAGGCGCTCCAACTCGCCGTCACCACAGCCGGCCTGCTGCGCACCGACGCCGAGGCCTGGGGCCTCGCCGCCCTCATCGCACTGTCGCTCGCACGCGCGGACGCGCGCGTCGTCGACGGCCGGTTCATCCCGCTCGACGAGCAGGACCCGTCACGCTGGTCGCGACCGCTCATCGAGCAGGGCGAGCGGATGCTCCGCACAGCCGCCGTGGTCGGCGGTGCCGCCGGCGCGGGGCGAGCGGGAGTACCGCCGGGCCGGTTCCAGCTCGAGGCGGCGATCCAGTCCGCGCATGACGCGCGCGCGACGGATGACCCGCGGCCCGGGGCCGCCGACGCGGTCGCACGCCTGTACGCGGCGCTCGTCGCCGTATCGCCGACGCTCGGCGCCCGGGTCGCCCACGCCGCCGCGGTCGGGCGCGCCGACGGCCCGACCGCGGGACTCGCGCTGCTCGACGCCATCGGCTCGGAGGCCGAGGAGTTCCAGCCGGCCTGGGCGACCCGTGCTCACCTGCTCGCGACGGCGGGGGCTGCCGGCGAGGCATCCGTCGCCTTCGACCGTGCCATCGCGCTCACCGGCGACCCCCTCATCGCCGTGCACCTGCGCGAGCGACGGGCCGCGATCGCGGCGACTCCGTGAGCATGCGCTCACCCCTCGACCAACGGCGACCGCGGGTTCTTGTCGCGACGAGCCGCGCGCCGATACCGTGGGCACACGCCTTGGGGGGAGGCATCCGATGACCGTGACATCCGAACGCGAACCGGCGCCGACCGCCACGCCCGCACGCACGACCCCGCGCCCGATCGCGTTCCTCGCCCGCGTGCCGTTCACGCTCGCGCTCATGGCGGCGCTGCTCGTCGTCGGCATCGCGACCGGTGGGTTGGTGCGGCCGATCACCGAGGCCGACTGGTACGAGACCTTCGCGTACGGGGCGCCGTCGTTCGCCGACGGTCGATGGTGGACGGTCGTCACGGGCACCTTCCTCGTGATCACGCCGTGGGGCTATCTGATCCTGGCGGTGCTCGTGCCGCTGGGAGTCGGATGGCTCGAACTGCGCCGCGGGTCGAGGGCCGCGTCGGCGTACTTCATCGGCGGGCAGGCGATCGCGGTCGTGGGGGCCGCGATCGTCATCGCCGCGTTCGCCGAGTTCGGTTCCACTTGGGCCGAAGGGCTCGTCACGCAGGTCGACGTCGGGCCGTCTGGCGGCGTGATGGCGTGCCTGGCCGCAGCCGGGGCGAGCCTCGGGTCGCCGTGGCGCAGCCGCGCGCTGCTCGTGCTCACCGCGTTCGTGTTGGTGAGCGTGCTGTTCCTCGGGTCGATCGCCGACGTCGAGCACGCCGTCGCGGTCGGCACCGTGCTGCTCATGAACGCTCGGTCGTTCACGAAGCCGACCCTGCGTGAGCAGCGGTTCGTCGCGTTCGTCGCGATCATCGCCCTGACCGCCGTGCAGGTGCTCGCCGCCCTCGTGCCGACGCGCGGGCCGTTCGGAGCGACCTACGCCGGTGGCATGGACCTGATCGACGTGCTGATCGATACCGTGATCGTCGTGGTCGTGGCGACCGGACTGCGCCGCGGCTACCGAGCGGCGTGGATCACGACGCTCGTGCTCGCAGCTCTCAACGTGCTTGTCGGCGCGCTCGCGGTCGTGTTCATCGCGCACCCCGATCTGCTCGGCGGCTCGTCGGGCGCGGTCGACGCCGGCGACTTCGACGACCGTGAGGGCCTCGCGTTCGCCGCGGCCACCGGGTTCCTCTGGGCGGTGCTGCTTCTCTGGCTGCTCGTGTGCGCGCGGGCGTTCCGGGCGCGGTTGCGCCGCCGGCTCCACGGCGATCACGGCGCCGATCGGCCCGGTGCCCGAATCGAGGAGGCCCGCGACGTCGTCCAGACGACCGGTGGCGGCGTGCTGTCGTGGATGGCCACCTGGCGCGACAACCGGCATTTCTTCGGCGCGCCGGGCACGGTCGTCGCCTACCAGACCCACCAGGGCGTCGCACTCGTGCTCGGCGATCCGATCGCTCCGCCCGACGAGCTCGGTGAGGCGCTCGCCGGTTTCGCGAGCGCCGCTGAGCGCGGCGGGTTCATCGTGTGCGTGTTCGGCGCGAGCGCGGCCGCCCGCGACGCGATGCCGCGCGGCTGGCACGCGCTGCAGATCGCCGAAGACACCCTCGTCGACCTGCCCGGGCTCGAGTTCACCGGCAAGCGGTGGGGGGCAGTACGTACTTCGCTGAACCGCGCCGAGCGCGAGGGCGTGCGGTTCCGGTTCGCCTCGCTCGCGACCGAGCCGCGGTCGGTGCGGGCGCAGATCGGTGCGATCTCCGAGCAGTGGGTGGGCGACAAGGGCCTGCCCGAGATGCGCTTCACCCTCGGGTCGATCGACGAGGCGCTCGACCCCGCGGTGCGAATGGCGCTGGCCGAGACATCCGACGGCACCATCGAGGGGTTCCTGAGCTGGCTGCCCGTGTACGCACCCGGCGGAAGCCCGCGCGGCTGGACCCTCGACCTGATGCGCCGACGCGACGGCGGCTTCCCGCCGGTGATGGAGTTCCTGATCGGGTCGTCGGCGCTCGCGTTCCGCGACGAGGGCGCGCAGTTCCTGTCGCTCTCAGGCGCACCGCTCGCGCATTCCGAGGAGCTCGAGGGCGAGTCATCCGTCGAGCGCGTGCTCGACCGGCTCGGCGCGCTGCTGGAGCCGGCCTACGGGTTCCGCTCGCTGCACCGCTTCAAGCAGAAATTCAACCCGCGCGCCGAGCCGCTGTACCTGCTCTACGGCGACGGCGCCGACCTCGCGCGCATCGGCGTCGCGCTCGTGCGCGCCTACCTGCCGGATGCCTCGGTGCCGCAGCTCGTGCGCGCCGGGCTCACGATGGGCGGTTAGCGCGGCTCGAGCGGGTGGCGCGCTTCGAATGCGGGGAAGCTCCTTGCGAGGTGCGCTCGGGGCGCGGACTCGTCACTGTCGGTTCGGGTCGCATCAACGATGAGCGGATGCCTCGCGGCGGCGTGATCCGAGTCGCAGTGCCGCCGCGCCGCCGAGCAGCAGCGCGAGGGCAGCGAGCAGGGCAGCGTCGGCCTCGGCGCCGGTCGAGGCGATCCGACCGGTCGACCCCGTCCCGGCACCGCCCGAACCGCCGCCCGAGCCGCCGCTGCCACCCGGATCCTCACCGGGGCCGCCCGGTTCGCCCGGTTCGCCCGGTTCGCCCGGTTCGGTCGACTCGTTCACCGTGATGGTGAAGGAGTCGCTGACGACGGCGAACAGCACGATCTGGTCGGGCGGCGCCGAGTCGGTCGCCGTGCAGGTCACCGTCGTGACCCCGATCGGGAAGAAGTCGCCCGAGTCGGCATCGCACTCCGTCGTGATCGGCGGGACGCCGCCGCTCACCGTCGGTGCCGGGAAGTCGACGTTCGCGCCGCTCTCTCCCGGGTCGGCCGTGACGACGATGTCGTCGGGAGCCGTGATGGTGAGCGGGTCGCTCGCCGCGGGGAGTAGGTAGGTCACCGAGTTGTCGGTCGAGATGGATGCCGCGTTGGGCAGGTTCGCGGCATCGGTGAACACGTCGGCGGGAATACTCGCGGTGAGCGTTCCGTCGCCGAGCAACCCGTCGACCTCGAGGGTGTACAGCGTCTCGGTTGCGCCCGGCACGAGCGTCGCACTCGGAACGCCCGGGCCGGTCCAATCCAGCAGCACGTCGCTCGCGGCGAACCCGGCGACCGCCTCGGAGACAACGATGTCGAACACGATCGGCAACACGCTCGTCGGATCCACCTGCCCGGCACCCTGATTGATCGTCACCGTCGGCGCCGTCACATCACCCTCGTCGAACTCGAACGTCACCTCGTTATCGAACGTCGTCGACGCCTCGCTCAGATTCGCCGCGGCATCCTGCGCAGCGCCCGCCGGAATCTCCGCGACCACCAGACCGTCCGCGTTCATCCCCGACACCTCGACCGTGTACGTATCACCATCGACCGCGATCACCGTCGCCGTCGTCGCATTCGCCGAACCGCTCAACACCACATCCGCGTTCGTGAACCCCGTCACCGGCTCACTGAACTGCACATCGAACACGATCGGCGACACCGACGTCGGATCCACCTGCCCGGCACCCTGATTGATCGTCACCGTCGGCGCCGTCACATCACCCTCGTCGAACTCGAACGTCACCTCGTTATCGAACGTCGTCGACGCCTCGCTCAGATTCGCCGCGGCATCCTGCGCAGCGCCCGCCGGAATCTCCGCGACCACCAGACCGTCCGCGTTCATCCCCGACACCTCGACCGTGTACGTATCACCATCGACCGCGATCACCGTCGCCGTCGTCGCATTCGCCGAACCGCTCAACACCACATCCGCGTTCGTGAACCCCGTCACCGGCTCACTGAACTGCACATCGAACACGATCGGCGACACCGACGTCGGATCCACCTGCCCGGCACCCTGATTGATCGTCACCGTCGGCGCCGTCACATCACCCTCGTCGAACTCGAACGTCACCTCGTTATCGAACGTCGTCGACGCCTCGCTCAGATTCGCCGCGGCATCCTGCGCAGCGCCCGCCGGAATCTCCGCGACCACCAGACCGTCCGCGTTCATCCCCGACACCTCGACCGTGTACGTATCACCATCGACCGCGATCACCGTCGCCGTCGTCGCATTCGCCGAACCGCTCAACACCACATCCGCGTTCGTGAACCCCGTCACCGGCTCACTGAACTGCACATCGAACACGATCGGCGACACCGACGTCGGATCCACCTGCCCGGCACCCTGATTGATCGTCACCGTCGGCGCCTCGGTGTCGACCGGCACATCGGTGTCGATGATCGTGACCGTCGCCGTGCCGTCGGTGATCGAGACGTCGAAGCCCGGCGGGAACGGCGGGTCGGCCGGGAAGCCGTCGATCGAGACGAGGTAGGTCTCATCAGGGTCGACCTCGTCGTCGTCGAGGGCGTCGACCGGGATGTCGATCGACGCCGCGTTCTCGGGGATGGTGAACGTCTGGGCGGTGATCGGCGAGAAGTCGGTCGCGCTCGTCGGCGGCACCGCCGAGGTCGAGACGATGACGTCGAACGCGGGGTGGGTCGTCGGCGTCACCGTGATCGGCACCACGTCGGCGCCGCCCTCGGGGATCGAGACATCCGTCGGCATCGCGACCTGGATCTCGGTGCCCTCGCCCACCTCGACGACGACCTTCTCGACGGTCGGGAAGTCGTTCGTGTCGAAGTCGAATCCGAAGAACGGCACCTGGATGCCGTACGGCGGATCGCCGAGGTACTGCAACGGCAGCCCGTTGTTACCGAGGTCGCTGACCAGGAACCGCACGGTGCACGTCACGTCGGCCAGACCCGTCGCGTCGAATTCGACCTGATCGAGGACGTAGTTGAGGTCGTCGATCGCGTTCAGCCCGCTCACGACGCCGGCGAACGCGCTGTGCGGATCGCTCGGGTTGCCGGTCGCGAACGGCAGGTTCTTGACCTCGTCGGGCAGCGCGTTCATCGCGGCCTCGATCAGCAACGCCTTGTTCGCCTCGTACTCGGCGAACTCGGGGTCGCTCGGGTCGGGCGAAACCGCGAGGTCGAGCGTGTCCTCCATGAGCTGCTCGAGGTCGTCGTAGATCGAGAACGGCGAGGCGGGCATGGAGAACATGCCGCAGTCGGCCCACGCGATGAGCAACCACTCGTCGCCCGGCCCGTCGAGGGTGTCGTTGTCGTCCTGCTCGTCGTTGTCCTCATCGACGACGTTCCAGTCCTCCTCATCGGGCTCGCCGACGTCGGACCCCGCGTCACCGAGGAACCCCGTGCCGCCCGACGGCACCTGGAACACCTGGTCGGGCACCGTGACCTCGGGGAACCCGTTGATCTTCTGCACGCGGATCTGCACCTGGTGGCTCGCGGTGCCGAGAGTCGGGTCCCCGGGCGCGAGAAGCACCTGCAGCGTCTCGGGATTCGAGCCGTTGTAGTAGTAGGGATCGTCGGCGGTACCGTCGTCGTCCTCATCGGTCTCGGGCGTGTACACGAGGGTCTTCAAGGCGTCGTTGACCTGCTGGGTCGTGCCGATGATCGCGACCGCCGCGGCGTCGTCGAGCTCCGACAGCTCGTGCTTGTCGCGCTCGAGCGCACCGCCCTGCAGTTGCAGCACGTCGAAGTCGCTGTCACCGTCGTCCTCCTGGGTCGGTGCCGGGTCGAAGCTGAGCCTGCCGTGCGAGACGCTCAACTGCACCGCGGTGCATCCGCCCATATTCCAGTCGGGGGCGGCCATCGCACAGCCCTGCTCGGCCGACTCGACGATGATCGAGCGCACGTCCTGAGAGATCAGGTCGGTCTCGCCATCGAACGCGAGCTCGCCCTCGGGGATGACGGTCGGGAATCCGTCGGGCAGCGACACCGGCAGCGAGCCGGCGGGAGCCATGTAGAGGCGCGTCGGCGGCTCGACGAACGACGGCGGCGCCGCGAACGCGGGTGCCGAAAGCGTCATCGCGAGCAGCGCGGCCGCTCCGATTCCAGCGATGGATGCGACGCCCACCCGCCGGGGCGCACGCCCACGACCGCTTCGGGAACGCGCGGACTCCACGACCATCTCGGCCTCCCCATCGCCGACCAGTGGTGCGTTGGGCTCACGCAACCAGTACCGGGGGCGGCGCGTCAAGAGCCAATCGAGCAATCCTCGTGAAATCAGGGGCAGCCCTGAGGATGAACCGCTGTTCCGGTCACGGGCCGTCGCGGTCTCGGCGCGACCTACGCTGGGATGATGCGGATCACGGTGCTGGCAGGCGGTGTCGGCGGTGCACGGTTCGTGCGCGGCCTGCGTGAGGAGGTCGCTCGGCGCGGCGGCGACTCCGATGAGATCACGGTCGTCGTGAACACCGGCGACGACCTGTGGCTCGCCGGCGTGCGCCTGATGCCCGACTTCGACTCGATCCTGTACGCGCTCGCAGGCGTGAATGACACCGAGCGCGGCTGGGGTCGGGCCGGCGAGACCGAGCGGGTCGCGGCCGAACTCCGCGAATGGGGCGTGGGCTGGCCGTGGTTCACCCTCGGCGACCTCGACCTCGGCACGCACCTCGCGCGCACCTCGTGGCTCCGCGAGGGACTCACTCCGTCGCAGGTCGGCGAACGCCTGCAGCGACGTTGGCCGCTCGGCGTGCGGCTCATCCCCGCGACCGATACCGAGGTCGATACGCACGTGCTCGTCGACGTCTCGGGTCTCCACGACGACCCGCCCAGCGGTGCCCCGACGCGGGCCGAGCTGCACTTCCAAGAGTGGTGGACCCGCTACCGCGCGTCGCTGCCCGCCCTCGCATTCCGGCAGCGGAATATCGACGATGCCCGCCCTGCCCCCGGGGTCGCCGAGGCCATCGCCGACGCCGACCTCGTGCTCGTGGCCCCCTCGAATCCGGTCGTGTCGATCGGCACGATCCTCGCCATCCCGGGCATCCGCGACGCGCTCGCGACGACGGCTGCCCCGGTGGTCGGCGTCTCCCCGATCATCGGCGGACGCGTCGTGCGCGGCATGGCCGACGCCTGCCTGCACGCGATCGGCGTCGAAACCGACGCCGGCGCGGTCGCCCGGCACTACGGCGCGCGGTCGGCCGGCGGCCTGCTCGACGGCTGGCTCGTCGACGAGACGGATGCCCCGAGCGCCGACGCGCTGACCGCCGAGGGCATCGCTTCGCGCGCCGTTCCTCTCTGGATGCGCGATCTCGACACGTCGGCGACGCTCGCGGGCGCGGCGATCGACCTTGCCGACGGGCTGCGCCGCACACCCTGACCCCGGACCCCCGCCGCGCCGCTCCACGCGCGCCGACCCCGCCGTTTGGACGCCTTTCGGCGGCACTCCGGTCGGCGACCCACCCAAACGCGTCCAAACGGCGGGGGCGACTCCGCCGCCCCGCACGCCTAGACTGGGGACGACCGCCGGCCGAGCTGTGGCCGGTCGCGATGGCCCGGGCTGTGGGCCGTGAGTCCCCGACCTTCGTCGGATGCATCTCATCCACCACGCCTGCCCTCGGAGCATCCATGCCATCGCGATCCGTCCGTCCCCTCCGCTCGTTCCGCCACTGCCGGCGCTCTCGCGTCGTCGCGATCGCGGGTGCGCCGCTCGCCGCCGCCCTACTGCTCGCCGGCTGCGCCGCACCGAGCGCCATCGGCAGTGGTGACGCCGCCGCCGACACCGGCTCCGAGGCATCCGGCTACCCCGTCACTGTCGACAACTGCGGCACCGAGGTGACCTTCGACGCCGCACCCGAGCGGGTCGTCACGATCAAGTCGTCGACCCTCGAGCTGCTGCTCGCGCTCGGACTCGGCGACCGCGTGGTCGGCACCGCCTTCAGCGACGGGCCGGTGCCCGACGACGTGGTCGGCGCGGCCGGGCTCGCCGGCGAGGCATCCGATCTGGTCGTCGTCAGCGACAAGGTGCCCTCGCAGGAGGCGACGCTCGCGCTCGAGCCCGACCTGGTGTTCGCCGGCTGGGAGTCGAACTTCTCGGCCGAGGGCGCGGGCGACCGGGCGATGCTCGAGCAGCTGGGCGTGCACACCTATGTCGCGCCCGCCGCATGCAAGGCGGCCGGGTACATGCCCGATCCGCTGACCTTCGACGAGGTCTTCCGCGAGTTCGAGGAGGCCGGAGCGGTCTTCGGCGTGCCGGATGCCGCGGAGCACCTCGTGAGCGAGCAGCGCGCCGCGCTCGACGCGATCACGCCCGACGACCGCGGACTCACCGCGCTCTGGTACAGCTCGGGCGACGAGACGCCCTACGTCGGCGCCGGCATCGGCGCACCGCAGATGATCATGCAGGCCGCGGGCCTCGAGAACGTCGTCGCCGACGTGCACGACACCTGGACGTCGCTCGGATGGGAGGCGATCGTCGACGCGAACCCCGACGTGATCGTGCTCGTGGACGCCCCGTGGAACACCGCCGAGCAGAAGATCGCGCACCTCGAGACCAACCCGGCGACCGCCGCGATGCCGGCGGTGCAGCACGGGCGGTACCTCGTGGTCGACTTCCCGGCAACCGAGGCCGGCGTGCGCAACGTGTCGGCGGTGCAGTCGCTCGTCGGCCAGCTCGGTGCGCTCGAGGTCGGGAGCCTCGGCTGATGTCCCGCACCACCGCGCCAGACGACTCGGGGTCGCTCGTGATCGCCTCGGAGCCCGCCGAGCGGCAACGAGCGACCCCGACACGGGGAATCGGGGCGTGGTGGCTCGGCGGGCTCGGCGTCGGGTTGCTCGCGGCGTCGATTGTCGCGGCCGTCACGATCGGGCCGGCCGGCCTCGCGCCGCTCGACGTGATCCGCAGCGTCGCCGCACACCTCGGCCTGGGCACCTCCGACCTCACGCACCTGCAGGACGCGATCGTCTGGGAGCTCCGGATGCCCCGCGTGCTCACCGCTGCCGCCGTCGGCGCCGGGCTCGCGATCTGCGGTGCCGTGATGCAGGCCCTCACCCGCAACCCGCTCGCCGACCCGTACCTGCTCGGCCTGTCGGCGGGCGCATCGGTCGGCGCGGTGCTCGTACTCGTGCTGGGCCTGGGTCTCGTGCTTCCGGTCGCGGCGTTCGCCGGTGCCCTCGCGGCCCTCGCCGCCACGCTCGGACTCGCCCGCGCCGCCGGCGGCCTCACCCCCGCGACCACGCTGCTCGCCGGCCTCGCCGTCTCGGCGGTGTTCGGGGCGATCACGAGCCTCGTCATCTTCTGGAGCGCCACGACCGACAGCTACCGCGAGATCCTGAACTGGCTGCTCGGCTCGCTCGCGGGCACCGACTGGAGCTCGGTCGCCCTCGCCGCGGGCGCGCTCGCGATCGTCGGCATGCCGTTGCTCTTCAGCGGCCGCACGCTCGACGCCTTCACGTTCGGCGACTCGGCCGCGGCAGCGCTCGGCGTGCACGTCACCCGCACGCGAACGCTGCTGCTGGTCGCCACCGCGCTGCTCACCGGCGCGCTCGTCTCGGTGAGCGGTGCGATCGGGTTCGTCGGGCTCATCCTGCCGCACGCGGTGCGGCTCGTCGTCGGTGCTGGCCATCGTGCGCTGCTGCCCCTGTCGGCGCTCGCGGGTGCGGTGTTCCTGGTGTGGGTCGACACCGGCGCGCGCACGCTCTTCGATCCGCGCGAGTTGCCGGTCGGCATCCTCACCGCGCTGGTCGGCGGCCCGGTCTTCGCGGCGCTGCTGATCCGGTCGAGGAGGCGGGCATGACGGCTGCAGAGCTCATGACGGATGCCTCGCGCGGCAGTGCGTCCGAGGCATCCGAGTCGCCCGAGGCATCCGCGCTGCCCGAGGCATCCGCCCTCGATCTCGCCCACCTGCGGTTCGCCCGCCGCGACCGGCTCGTGCTCGACGACGTCGGCCTCGAACTGCCGCGCGGATCGGTGGGCGCCCTCGTCGGGCCGAACGGTGCGGGCAAGTCGAGCATGCTGCACGTGCTCGCGGGCGTCGAGCACGCCGAGGCGGGCACCGCGCTGCTCGGAGGCGACGACCTCGCCGCACTGCGACGCCGCGAGCGGGCCCGACGCATCGCCCTCGCCGAGCAGGAGACGCGCGATGCCCGTACCCAGGGGCTCACCGTCGCCGACGTCGTCGCGCTCGGGCGCATCCCGCACCAGGGCGCGTGGGGCGGCGACCGCGCCGAGGACCGCGAGGTCGTCGCGCGCAGCCTCGACGCGGTCGACGCGTCGGCGTTCGCCGCACGCGGGTACGACGAACTGTCGGGCGGTGAACGACAGCGGGTCAACCTCGCCCGCGCGCTCGCGCAGGAGCCCGAGCTGCTGCTGCTCGACGAGCCCACGAACCACCTCGATGTGCGAGCGCAGCTCGTGACCCTCGACCTGCTGCGTCGGCTCTCCGCCGACGGGCTCACGGTGCTCGCGGCCCTGCACGACCTCGGGCTCGCCGCCTCGTACGCCGACCACGTCGTGGTGCTCGCCGAGGGCCGGGTCGTCGCCGCGGGCTCGACCGACGAGGTCCTCACCCCGTCGCTCGTGCGCGACGTATGGGGCGTGGACGCCGAAGTGTCGAGGCATCCGCGAACCGGGCGACCCGTCGTGCACTACCTCGGCATCGCCGAGGGCGACTGACTCGGGACGGATGGCCTGCTTCGAGGCATCCTCACGGGCATACCGTGGAGGTATGAGCGACACGACCGATGCGACCCGCCTGACCGACGCTCGACGCGACCAGCTCGACTCGATCGTCGACGAGTTCCTCCACAACTCCCCGCGCGGCCGCCGGCTGCTCGCGGTCGACGGTGCCTCGCCCGAGCAGGCCGCCCGCTGGGCCGACGACCTCGCCGCCCGGCTGCGCGCCAAGGGCCAGCCCGCGACGCGGGTGTCGAACGGCGACGCCGGCGAGCAGGCGCTGCGCGCCGAGACGATCGAACCGTTCCGCGCGGGCACCCTCGCGGGCGCCGACGACCCCGACGCTGTGCTCGTCGTCGACGGGCGCGGCCTGCTCGACGGGTCGGCTCACGGGCTGTGGCACTTCCGCGTCTGGACGCTGGCCGGCGCCGAACTGCCGAACTCGGGCGCCGACATCATCGTCGACGCGACTGACGAAGACGCTCCGACGCAGTTCTTCTACGACTACTGCAAGCTGCCGCCGAGTGTGAATCCGCCCGGGCTGCACTGAGCCGGGTTCACCACGCCCCCCTGACCGGTTACTGCCCGGCTCGGGCCCGCAGCCGCGGCGCGAGGTCGCGCTCGAACAGCTCGAGGAACCGGCGCTGGTCGTGCCCCGGCGCGTGGAACACCAGGTGGTCGAAGCCCCAGTCGACATACTGGCCGATCTGCTCGACGACCTCGTCGGGGTCGGTGCCGACGATCCAGCGCTTCGCGATCTGCTCGATCGGCAGCGCGTCGGCGGCCCGCTCCATCTCGACCGGATCGGTGATGTCGTGCTTCTGCTCCTTCGAGAGCGACAGCGGTGACCAGAACCGGGTGTTCTCGAGCGCCGCGTCGAGGGTCTCTTCATACGACAACTTGATCTCGATCATGCGGTCGAGCTGCTCGAATGAGCGGCCGCCGGCCTCGGCGCCCTCCTTCGCCGCCGGGATCAGCTGGTCGACGTACAGCTCGGCGCCCTTACCCGAGGTGCAGATGAACCCGTCGCCCGCACGCCCCGCGTACTTCGCCACGGTCGGCCCGCCGGCCGCGATGTACACCGGCACCGCGATATCCGGCCGATCGTAGATCGACGCGCCGTGCGTCGAGTAGTACTCGCCCTCGAAGCCGACCTGGCCGTCCTCGGTCCAGAGCGCGCGCATCAGCCGCACCGCCTCGCGCAGCCGCGCGAACCGCTCGCGGAACTCGGGCCAGTCCTGCTCGCCCGCACCGCGGAACCCGGTCGCGATCTCGTTCAGCGCCTCACCGGTGCCGAAGCCGGCGATGATGCGGCCCGGGTACAGGCACCCGAGCGACGCGAACGCCTGCGCCAGCACCGCCGGGTTGTAGCGGAACGTCGGCGTCATGACGCTCGTGCCGATCTTCACCGTCGACGTGCGCTCGCCGACCGCGGCCATCCAGGTCAGCGAGAACGGTGCGTGCCCGCCCTCGTGCCGCCACGGCTGGAAGTGATCGCTCGTCCACACCGATTCCATGCCGTGCTGCTCGGCGAGCACCGCGATCTCGACGAGCTCACGCGGGTTGAACTGCTCGGCGCTGGCCTTGTATCCGAGGGTGAGGGTCATACTTCGATCCTTCCACGCCCACCCGTCATTCGAGTGGGCAGAGAACGCTCGAAGGCACCCGGACTCGCGCGTTCTCTGCCCACTCGATCTGCGGCGAGGCTGCGGCGCGGTCAGGGGCCGAGCCAGGGCAGGGATGCCGCGAGGCGCGCGACCTCGGCGGCGGTCGCCCGACCGACTCCGAGGGCGACGGCCTCGGCCAGGGCTGACGCGGTGTCGACATCGCGTCGCAGGGTCGGCCATGAGGACGCATCGGATGCCCCGAGCTCGACGAACCCGGCCGCGGAGTGCCGCGCCGCCGAGTCGTGCCCGAACCGCGGCGCGAACGGCACGCCCGCGCGGGCGGTCGCGAGGGTGGTGCCCGTGCCGTCGGCGTCGCGCACGAAGGCGAGCGGATGCCGCGCCGCGGCCTCGAGCGCCGCCGCGAGGTCGACCGTGCGAAGGGCCGGCAGGTCGCCGAGCAGCACGCCGACCGGCGGGGCCTCCGCGGGGTGCGCGCCACTTGAGCGCCCTCCGCGCCATTCGGACTGGCGCGACACGCGCGTGGGTGGCGCAGAGCCGATAGCGGTCGCGCCCGCCGCGGCGATGCCGTCGGCGATCGCGGGTTCGAGCCCGCGCACCTCGGGCTCGGCGACGAACTCGGCGGCGCCGGCGAGCGCGCGGTCGTCGGCGACCACGAGCACGCGCCCGACGCCGGGGGTGGCGAGCGCGACCGCGACGGTGTCGGCGGCGAACGCGCGCGCGAGCGCGGCCCGGTCGTCGGGCCCGACCTCGGGCGCCAGGCGCGTCTTCGCGCGCAACGGCGACTTCACCGGAATGACGAGGGTCCAGACATCCGGGCCCGCGCGCTCTGCGCCAGTTCGCCGCCCGCTGCGCCATTCCGGCTGGCGCGGAGGTCGGGCAGCTGGCGCAGACGCCGAATCCGGCAGCTCGCCCGCGCTCATCGGTGCAGCCCCGGCAGCACCTCGCGGCCGTACACCTCGAGGAACGCGCGCTGGTCGCGCCCCACCTGGTGCACGTAGACCCGGTCGAAGCCGAGGTCGAGGGCCCGCTGGATACCCGCACGGTGCACGTCGGGGTCGGCGCCGATGAGCATGCGGCCGGCGAAGTCGTCGGGGCGCACGGTGCGGGCGACGTGCTCGAAGTCGAACGGTGAGCGGATGTCGCCGCGCGGGATGCGCAGCCCCGCGATCGGCCACTCGGCGACGGCATTCGCGATCGCCTCCTCGTCGGTGGGCGCCCACGACACGTGCAGTTGCAGCACCTTCGGCATGCGAGACGCGTCGCGGCCGACCTCGCGCGCCCCCTCGGCGAACTTCGTCAACAGCACCGCGAGCCGGTCGTCGCCGGGCGCCCCCGTCGTGATGAGCCCGTCGACCGTGCGACCCGCCCGCTTCGCCGTGACCGGGCCGCCAGCCGCGACGAGGATCGGCGGCGCGACCTCGGGCATCGTCCACAGCCGAGCCGACTCGAGCTTGAAGTCCTGCCCGGCGAACCGCACGTCACGGCCCGCGATCGACGCGGCGAACAGGCGCTTGATCAAGTCGACCGCCTCGAACATGCGGTTGATGCGCTCGGGCGGCTCTGGCCAGTACCGCCCGACGACGTGCTCGTTCAGCGCCTCGCCCGACCCGATGCCGAGCCAGTGCCGGTCGGGGTGCATGGCGGCGAGCGTCGCGGACGCTTGCGCGACGACGGCGGGATGCATCCGGTAGCCGGGGGTCGTGACGCCCGGACCGAAGTCTCCCGTGGTGCGCGCGGCGATCGCGGCGAGCACGCTCCAGACGAAGGATGACTCGCCCTGCGCCGGCAGCCACGGCTGGAAGTGGTCGCTCGCCATCGTGCCGGCGAACCCGTGCCGTTCGGCGAGCGCGGCGAGCTCGACCGCCTCGGCGGGCGGGAACCGTTCGAGCATCGCGGCATAGCCGATGTGCGCAGGCATGCCTCAATCCTGCCCTGTCGCGTGGTCCGCCGGTCGACCGGCGGAGAGGACGGCTCAGGAGTGCAACGGCCCCTCGGCCTGCGCCTCGTCGAAGCCGGCACGGTAGCCCTCGTCGTACGCCTCGTCGGCGCCGAGCCGGAACAGGTCGCGTTCGGCGGGCCGCACGATGCTGCGCGCGCCCGGCAGGTCGAGGTCGCCGACGTAGCGCCCGAGGCCCCGCACGATCGCCACGGGCACGCCCGCCGACTTGCCCTTCACGAGCTCGGCCGCACCGGCGATCTCGTCGGCCACGCACGGCATGGTGACCGCGAGCGCATTGCCCGAGGCATCCGTCGAACCGCGCAGGTCTTCGAAGACGTGCACGCCGGCCGCGCCGATCGCCAGGTCGGTCTGCCCCTCGCGCCAGGCGCGCCCCACGGTGTCGGAGACGATCACGCCGACGTGCGCGCCGGTGAGGGCGCGCAGGCCGGTCGCGAGGTCGCGAGCGGATGCGTCGGGGTCGACGGGCAGCAGCAGCACCGTGCCATCCGGGGCATTGGAGGCGTCGACCCCGGCCGCGGCCTGCACGATGCCCTGCCGGTTCTCGACGATGCGGGTGACGCCGCCCTCGAACTCGCGGGTGGCGACGACGCGCACCGTCTCGGCGGTGATCGCGTCCTCGCGATCGGATGCCTCGATCACCCGCCCCTCGGCCTTCGACACGATCTTCGAGGTCACGACGAGGATGTCGCCGTCTTCGAGTTCGGTCGCGGCGGCGATGATGCCGGCGAGGTCGTCGCCCGCCGTGATCTCGCCGATGCCCTCGACGCCTACGACACTGAAGCCCACGCTCACCCCCGGATGTCTCGCCGACCATCATTGCAGTTCGCCGTGCGCGTCGCCCTGAGACATCCGGCCGAACCGATCGCAAGCCCTCGTCTCGGCCGCACCCGACCGCGTACGATCCGACCATGACGCACGCCGACATCCCGGGCGACGGGCGCTCCGAGACGCCCACCGAGAAGGCCGACCGCAACTGGAACGACATCCTCCAGGAACTGCGGGCCGTGCAGACCGGCACACAGCTCATCACCGGCTTCCTGCTCGCCGTCGCGTTCCAGCCGCGGTTCACCGACCTCGACGCGTACGAGGTCGGCCTGTACCTCGTGCTGGTGGTGCTCGCGGGCCTCGCGACCGTGCTCGGGCTCGCGCCGATCATCATGCACCGTCAGCTGTTCGGGCGCCGCCAGAAGCCGCGACTGGTGCGCACCGCGAACCGGCTGCTCATCGCGCTGCTGGTCGTCGTGTCGATCCTCGCGGCCGGGGTCGTGAGTCTCATCTTCGACGTCGCGGTCTCGCGCACGGCCGGATTCGTGGCCCTCGGCGTGTCGGTCGTCATCGTCGTGCTGTTCTGGATCGCGGTGCCCCGCATCGGACGCCGGGCCGCGACGGACGCGGGCGCGTAGCATCCGGGTCGGCGGTGCCGCTTACGCTGGATCGCATGCGCATCGCCACCTGGAACGTCAACTCGATCCGCACCCGCCACGCTCGGGTCGTCGACTGGCTGGTGCGCGAAGACGTCGACGTGCTCGCGATGCAGGAGATCAAGTGCAAGCCCGAGCAGTTCCCGCACGAGGCGTTCGAGGCGGCCGGGTACGAGGTCGTCGCGCACGGGCTCAACCAGTGGAACGGGGTCGCGATCGCCGCGAGGCATCCGATCACCGAGGTCGAGACGCACTTCCCCGACCAGCCCGGGTTCCTGAAGGGACATGAGGGGCCCGACCTGCCGATCGAGGCGCGCGCGCTCGGGGCGACCGTCGGCGGCGTGCGGCTGTGGAGCCTGTACGTGCCCAACGGGCGCACCCTCGCCGACCCGCACTACGTCTACAAGCTCGACTGGCTCGCCGCACTGACCGAGTACACGCGTGCCGAGACCACCGGCCGGCCCGAGGTGCCGTTCGCGCTCATGGGCGACTTCAACATCGCGCCGTTCGACGTCGACAACGGCGACCCGGCCGTGCGGGTGGGGGTGTCCACGCACGTGTCGCCCGAGGAGCGCGAGGCGTTCTTCACCCTCGAGAACGCGGGCGTCGCCGACGTGGTGCGCGCGCGGGTGCCCGAGGGCCTCTACACGTACTGGGACTACCAGCAGCTCAAGTTCCCCCGCAACGAGGGCATGCGCATCGACTTCATCCTCGGTTCGGCGGCGTTCGCCGAGCGGGTGACGGATGCTTCGATCCACCGCAACGAGCGCAAGGGCACCGCGCCGAGCGACCACGTGCCGGTGCTCGTCGACCTCGCCGACGCCGAGGGCGACGACGAGGACTTCGACCGGCCGATGTTCCTGTAGCGGTCGGCGGATCAGTCGCGCAGCACGCCCCACTCGCGGGCGCGCGCGACCGCGTCGGTGCGCGAGGTCGCGCCGAGCCGATGATTGATGCGGGCGAGGTGCGACTTCACGGTCGCCTCGCTGAGATGGAGAGCCGCGGCGATCGCACGGTTCGACTCGCCGGCCGCGACGAGTTCGAGCACCTCGAGCTCGCGGCGGCTGAGCGGGGCGAGCTCGGCGCGTTCGGCGAGCAGCACGGCGCCGCGCACCGGGTCGCCTGCCGCCGCCGAGCGGATCGCGGCGACCAGCACGTCGGGCGGGGCGTCCTTCAGCAGGTACGACGTGGCGCCCGCGTCGATGGCGCGCACGATGTCGCGGTCGCTGTCGTAGTTGGTGAGGATGAGCACCGCGGGCGGAGCGACCCATCCCTGCGCCGCCGCACCCGAGCGGATCAGGCCGGTCGCTTCGGCGCCCTGCATCCCGGTCGGGAACTGCAGGTCCATGAGCACCACGTCGGGTCGCAGGGTCGCGATCGCGTCGATCGCGGCGGATGCCTCGCCGAGATCGGCGACGACCTCGATATCGGGCTCCGACGACAGCACCGCCCGCAGGCCGGCCCGCACGACGGGGTGGTCGTCGACGATGAGCACGCGGATCACGCCGCCCTCCCGGGAACGGTCACGGCGACGGCGGTGCCGCGCCCCGGCGCCGACTCGATGCTCAGCGTGCCGCCGAGGGCCGCCGCACGCTCGCGCATCGACTGCAGACCGAACCCCGAGGTGGTCGCCGGGTCGAAGCCCGCACCGTCGTCGACCACGTCGAGGGCGACCTCGCCCGACCCGAGATGGCTCAGCGTCAGGTCGACCCGGGTGGCGCCGGCGTGCCGCACCGCGTTGGCGACCGCGCCCTGGGCGATCCGTAGCAGCTCGCCCGCCGTGACCTCGTCGAGGTCGTGCGGGTCGCCCGTCACGTGCGCGCCGACGGGCACCTTCGAGATCGCGGTGGTCTCGACGGCGAGCCGCTGCAGTGCGGCCGCGAGTCCGTCCGTGGCATCCGCCCGCAGCCCGGCGATGAACCGGCGCGACTCGGCGAGCGCATCGCCCGCGGTCTCCCGAGCGAGCCGGACGTCGGCCCGCACGGCCGGGTCGAGCGCACCGCGCTCGGCCGCGTGCAGCAGCAACTGGATGCTCGACAAAGCCTGCGCGACCGTGTCGTGCAGGTCGCGGCCGATCCGCGCCCGCTCGGCGAGCACGCCGGATTCGCGTTCGGCGGCGGCGAGCCGATCCCGGGTGTCGGTGAGTTCGCCGATCAGCCGGTCGCGCTCACGTGCCTGCCGGATGAACGCTTCGAGCGCGGCCGAGATCACGACCGCGACGGCTGCGCCGAGCACCGGCCCGATCACCCCGCCGAGCGACCACCCCGATCGCAGCCCGGGCACGACCACGGCGATCGCGGTGATGCCCGCCACCCAGGCGATGCCACGGAGCCCGGGCCGCTCGTGCAGCACGATGAAGCACAGCGGGAACGCGAGGAACAGTGCGTCCGCGGCGACCCAGACGAGCCCCGCCCAGATCAGGACGGCGGCGGCGAGCCAGACCAGCCGGATCCGTCGGGCACGCCGGGCACGCCCCTCGGTGCCGGCCGCGGAACGCGCCCCGACCGCGCAGCACGCGACGAACCCGGTCACGCCCGCGAGCGTCGCGATCGCGGCCGGCGTCCATCCGGATTCCGCGATCCCGATGCACGCGCGCAGCACCACGATGGCGACCAGCCCGACCAGCAGCGCGGCGACCGCCCAGCCGAGCACGGTGAGGATCCGCGCGATGCCCGGCGGATCGCCGCGGTGGTGCGACCGGGTCATGGCTCGAGGCTACCCGGCCGGCGCCGGCCCCGATTCATCCGTTCGGATGAACGCGCGCACCCGCGCGACGCGACAGGCTCGACCGCATGAGACGACTCTTCATCGCAGCCTGCGTCTACCTCGCCGCCGGCCTCGCCGGTGGCCTCTTCCACCGCGAGTTCACGAAACTCACCGGGTTCCCCGAGGGCGGCGCCACGCAGCTCGCCGTGGTGCACACCCACCTGCTCACGCTCGGATTCCTCGCGATGCTGCTGTTCCTGGTGCTCGAGCGGGTCTTCGCGCTCAGCCGGTCGCGCCTGTTCGGATGGTTCTTCTGGACGTACAACGCGGGTCTCGTGCTCACCGCCGGCATGCTGGCGCTGCACGGGTCGCTCACCGTACTCGGGCTCGAGAGCTCGAAGGCGATCGCCGGCATCGCCGGCACCGGTCACCTGCTGCTGGGCGTCGGTACCGCGCTGCTGCTGGTCGCGCTGGGCAAGCGGCTGCGGGCAGACCGCATCGCATCGGCGGATGCCCCGCTCAGCGCTGCATCGGATGCCCCGCTCAGCGCCGCCCGGTGAACCCCTGCATCGAGCGGTAGACGCCGAAGCCGTCGCCCACGACGCGGTCGAACACGCGCGTGGGCAGTACGGCGCGCAGCACGCGTGAGAGGCGCACGCTCGACGGCAGCTCGAGCAGCGGATCGCCGGCGAGCATCGACTGCCATACCCGGTCGATGACGTAGTCGGGCTCGAGCACCGGCGCGAGCAGCGGGCCCGTCGCACCGGCGAACATGCCGGTCGAGATGTAGCTCGGGGTCACGGTGAGCACCTTCACGTGCCGGTGCCCAGCCTGCTCGAGCTCGATGCGCAGCGAGTCGCTCCAGCCGATGACGGCCGCCTTCGACGCGGCGTAGGTCGCCATCCGCGGGTTGCCGAGCGTGCCGGCCGCGCTCGCGATGTTCACGATGCGCGCCTCGCGGGCGGGGTCGGCGATCATGCCCGGCAGGAACTCGCGGGCGACGTACATCGGCGCGAGCGCGTTGACGAGCATGGTCGGCCGGATGTCGTCGCCGCTGTCGGTCTCCCAGAAGTACCGGTTGCCGCGCACGATGCCGGCATTGTTCACGACGATGTCGGGGTTGCCGACCTCTTTGCGCACCTTCTGCGCGTGCTTCGCGATCGCGCCGAGGTCGCCCACGTCGACCACGTAGGTGTGCACTCGGGTACGGCCGCGCGAGCGGGCGCCGAGCTCGTCGGCGGTGCGGGCCAGGGCGTTCGCGTCGCGATCCCAGAGGGTGACGGATGCCGCGCCCTCCGCCACGGCCCGCTCGGCGTACATCCGTCCCATGCCGGCGCCGCCCCCGGTGATGAGCAGTGCAGCGCCGCGAACCGTCCTCGTCATACGGCAATTCTCCCCCGCCCGACCACCCCCTCCTGAGGAAATCGGGCTCCCCGTGGATGCCTTTTTCAGGAGTTCCTGCGCCGTGAAGCGGCTCGACACGGCGTGTCGTCCTGAAAAGCGATCGGTTTCGATGCCTGGCTCCTGAAAAGGGCATCCGCGGGGCGGTGACGCGTGTTACGTCGTGGGTCGGGTGACCGCGACAGGATCTGCGCGTGTGGGTAGCTTCAGAGCACCGCCAATCCACGTTCTTCGGAGATACCCCGTGTCCGTCGCAGCAGCTTCCGCCTCGGCCGGCGTCGCCGGCACCGCGGTCGGCGTGCGCCTCGCCGGCCTCGGCCGCGCCTTCGGCGATCGCCCCGTGCTGCGCGACATCGACCTCGAGGTGGTGCCGGGCGAGATCGTCGCGATCCTCGGCCCGAGCGGCTGCGGCAAGTCCACGCTGCTGCGCATCGTCGGCGGGCTCGACCGGGCGACGGCAGGCTCGGTCGAGATCGACGGCTCGCCCGTCGGCGACTACGACGTGCGCTGCGCGGTCGGGTTCCAGGAGCCGCGCCTGCTGCCGTGGCGCTCGGTCGAGCAGAACGTCGCGCTCGGACTTCCGCGCGGCACGCCGCGGCCGGCCGGTCGCGCCCGGGTCGCCGAACTGCTCGAGCTCGTCGGGCTGGACTCGTTCGCTCGACACCGGCCGCGCGAGATCTCGGGCGGCATGGCCCAACGCACCTCGCTGGCGCGGGCACTCGCCCGCCGCCCCGAGGTGCTGCTGCTCGACGAGCCGTTCGGGGCGCTCGACGCACTCACCCGGCTGAAGATGCAGGACCTGCTGCTCGATGTGCACGCGGCCGCCCCCACGACCGTGCTCCTCGTCACGCACGACGTCGACGAGGCGCTGCAACTCGCCGACCGGGTCATCCTGCTCGGCGCCGAACCCGACGACGACGAACTCGGCCAGGCAGCCCCGGGCGCCGTGATCCGCCAGATCGTCACCGTGCCGGGCCACCGCCCGCGCGACCGCGGCTCGGCCGAGCTCGCCGAACTGCGCGGACGCCTGCTCGACGGACTCGGCATCGACCGGCACGGGCAGGCCCGTGGCATCCCATCGACCGCGACCATCCCGCACTTCCCGTACTGAATCGCACCGCACCGCACCGCACCCCACCGCCCTGCCTCGCCCACGAAGGAGTCCCGCCCATGTCCCGCTCCCGCTTCCTCCGCTCCGCGCTCGCGGCCGGCGTCGTCGCCGCAGCATCCGCCCTGGTTCTGACCGGATGCGTCGCCGGCGAAGGCCAGGCCGCCGCACCCGCACCCGAGGCTTCCGAGGCCGGCGACGCCGCCTCGCTCGAAGGCCAGACCCTCGCGATCGACTTCGCGACCTACAATCCGCTGAGCCTCGTGATCAAGGACCAGGGCTGGCTCGAAGACCTCGGCCTCGAGGTCACCTGGGTGCAGTCGGCGGGGTCGAACAAGGCCAACGAGGCGCTGCGCGCGGGCGCGATCGAGGTCGGCTCGACCGCGGGCTCGGCGGCGCTGCTCGCCCGGTCGAACAGCTCGCCCATCCAGGTGATCGACCTCTACTCGCAGCCCGAGTGGGCCGCACTCGTGACCGTCGACGGCACGGGCATCTCGTCGGTCGAGGACCTCAAGGGCAAGCAGGTCGCGGCCACCAAGGGCACCGACCCCTACTTCTTCCTGCTGCAGTCGCTCGAGGCCGAGGGCGTATCCCCCGACGAGGTCACCGTGCAGAACCTGCAGCACGCCGACGGCTGGGCCGCACTGCAGAACGGCTCGGTCGACGCGTGGGCGGGCCTCGACCCGATCATGGCCGGTGCCGAGGAGTCGGGCGCGACGCTGTTCTACCGCAACGTCGACTTCAACTCGTACGGGTTCCTGAACGCCACCGAGGACTTCATCGCGAACAAGCCCGAGGTCGCGCAGGCCGTCGTCGACGCCTATGCGAAGGCCCGCGAGTGGGCCGAGGCGAACCCCGAGGAGACCGCGCAGATCCTCGCCGACGTCGCCGGCCTCGACCTCGCGGTCGCGACGAAGGTCATCGACGAGCGCACCAACCTCGACGTCGACCACGTGCCCGGCGACGCGCAGGTCGCGGTGCTCGAGAAGATCGGCCCGATCTTCGTCGAGCTGGGCGACGTCGCGTCGCAGCAGCAAGTCGACGACGCGCTCGACACGCTCATCAACGACGAGTTCGCCTCCGCGGCGGACGCGTCGCGCTTCGAGGGCTGAGGCTGCGCAGATGACGGATGCCTCGCGCGGAACGCGCACCGGCGAGCCGGCCTCGCCCGGCCACGAGCGGGCGGATGCCTCGGTGACCTCGGTCGACCGGCAGTTCCGTTCGCCCGTGGTCGACGGGGGGCTCGCGGTCGCGACTGCGGGCGAACTCGGGGCGTCGGGCATCGACCGACCCGAGCGGCTGCCCGGATCGGGCATCGGCCGGCCGGGCGGCGAGGCATCCGTCACCTCGGCGCCGGGCGCACGCCGTCGACTCGTCGACCGTCGCTGGTTCCGCATCGTCGGCGGCGCGCTGATCCCGATCGTGCTGCTCATCACGTGGCAGGTCGTGTCGACCTCGGGCGCGGTGCCCGTGTCGCAGCTGCCGAGCCCCGAGATGGTGTGGCTCGCCGCCGTCGACCTCGCGCAGCGCGGCCTGCTCGGACTCTACGTCGCGATCTCGACGCAGCGCGTGTTCATCGGGTTCGCGTTCGGCGCTGCCATCGGGCTCGCGGCCGGCGCGATCGTGGGGCTCTCGAAGCTCGGCGACATCCTGCTCTCGCCGACACTCGGCGCGATCCGCGCCGTGCCGTCGCTCGCGTGGGTGCCGCTGCTCATCCTCTGGTTCAAGATCGGCGAAGAGTCGAAGATCATCCTCATCGCGATCGGCGCGTTCTTCCCCGTCTACACGATCGTGGCGGCCGCGCTGCGGCACGTCGACCGGCAGCTCTTCGAGGCCGGGCGCGCGTTCGGTCTGCGCGGGGTGCGCCTGTTCACGGCGGTGCAACTGCCGGCCGTCGTACCCTCGGTCGTGTCGGCGCTGCGGCTCGCGCTCGCTCAGGCGTGGCTGTTCCTCGTGGCGGCCGAACTCATCGCGAGTTCGATGGGGCTCGGGTTCCTGCTCGTGGACTCGGGCAACAACGGCCGCATCGACCGGATCTTCCTCGCGATCATCCTGCTCGCGATCCTCGGCAAGCTCACCGACGCGCTCGTCGGACTGTTCGAGAAGTGGGCGATCAAGCGCTGGGCGTGAGCCCTCCCGCCCCCTGAGCCATCCGCCCACTGAGCCACCCGCCCCAACCTGCACGCGCGCCCACCCGGGCTTCGGGCTCGGCTCTGCGCCAGTTGCGCGTCCTCCGCGCCAGGTCGGATGGCGCGGAGTCGCCCGAAGCGGCGCAGCCGGGGGACGGGGGCCGGCAGTTCGCGGGTTCGCGGGGGGCGGCGGGGCCGGGGCGGGGGCGGCGGTTGGCGGCTCGGCGTCAGGGGCGCAGGCCGTTGAGCGCGGTGCCGATGAGCGCGTCGAGGTGGGCATCGTCGAGCGGACCGCTGCGCTGGAGCCACCGGTTGAGCACGGGCCCCCAGATCAGGTCGATCGCCACCTCGAGGTCGAGGTCGGCCGCCAGTTCGCCTGCCGCTTGCGCGCTGCGCAGGCGCTGCCGCTTCGCCTCGCGCAGGGGCGCGTCGAGCCGCTCGTGGTACGCGGCGGCGAGGGTCTCATCGTGCGCGATCTCGGTGGCCAGCGCACGCATCGGCTCCGCAAGCTGCGGATTGTTCAACTCGGTGGCGGTCGCGCGCAGCACCAGCGTCAGGTCGGCCCGAAGGTCGCCGGTGTCGGGAAGCCGCGGCGGCTCGCCCTCACCCGCCTGACCGCACCCGCCTGACCGCACCCGCCTGCCCTCGCGCCGCCGACACATTCCCGCTGCGCCACCTCGACGACACCCGCGCCACTTCGGCTGGCGCAGACCCTGACGAAGTGGCGCGGCGGGGTATTCAGTGTTGCTATCTACTAGTACTCATGCTTACTATGTACCAGTACTCAGCAACACCGACTAGCAGAGCGGGGGTCTCATGGGCAAGCAGATGACCGAGATGCTGAAGGGCACCTTGGAGGGCATCGTGCTCGCGCTGATCGCGGGGCAGCCCGCATACGGGTACGAGATCACCGCGCGACTTCGCGAGCAGGGGTTCACCGAGATCGCCGAGGGCACCATCTACGCGCTGCTGGTACGCATCGAGCAGCGGGGACTCGTCGATGTCGAGAAGGTCCCCTCCGAGAAGGGGCCGCCGCGCAAGGTGTACTCGCTCAACCCCCGGGGTCGGGAAGACCTCGATGAGTTCTGGAGGACCTGGAGCTTTCTCGCAGACCGGATCGAAGAGCTCCACACGAAGGGAAACTGACATGGCCGCGAAGTGGATCGAGACGATCACCGGATCGCTCGACGACAAGAAGCAGTACAAGCAGTACAAGGCTCGCCTCGAGGCGCTGCCCGGCAAATACCGCACCGCCGCCCAGGCGCTCGACCGCTACGTCATCTACTCGGGCGGCGTCGTGAAGGCCGACGTGATGCTCAAGATGTTCGACGACCTGGCCACGCTCTTCGAGCAGGCCGCCGCCGACGGCACGCCCGTCAGCGCGATCGTCGGCGACGACCCCGTGGAGTTCGCCGAGACGTTCCTCGCGAACTACGCCGACGGGCAATGGCGGAACAAAGAGAAGCAGCGCCTCACCGACGCGATCGGCGAGGCCACCGCAGACGAGAACTGAGGCCCGCTGGCCTCGGCGGGAGGGAACCACCGTGAACACCGCACTCCAACCGGCGATCCACGTGCGCGGCATCGAGAAGTCGTTCAAGGACCTGCACGTACTGCGGGGCGTCGACTTCGACGTCGCATCCGGCTCGATCCTCGCCCTGCTGGGCTCGAACGGGGCCGGCAAGACGACGCTCGTGCGCATCCTGTCGACGCTGCTGAAGGCCGACGCGGGCACCGCGACGGTGCACGGCTTCGACGTGGCCGAGAAGCCCGGCGACGTGCGCGAGTCGATCAGCCTGACCGGGCAGTTCGCCGCGGTCGACGAGGTGCTCACCGGCCGCGAGAACCTCGTGCTGGTCGCGAAGCTCCGCCACCTGACGCAGCCGGGCGCGATCGCCGACGACCTGCTCGCGCGATTCTCGCTCACCGAAGCGGGCGGGCGTCGGGCGGGAACGTACTCGGGCGGCATGCGCCGCCGACTCGACATCGCGATGAGCCTGATCGGCGACCCGCCGATCATCTTCCTCGACGAGCCGACCACCGGCCTCGACCCGCAGTCGCGCATCGAGGTCTGGCAGACCGTGCGGGCGCTCGCCGACGGCGGCACGACCGTGCTGCTCACCACGCAGTACCTCGACGAGGCCGAGCAACTCGCCGACCGCATCGCGATCCTGCACCAGGGCACCATCATCCAGAACGGCACGCTCGCCGAGCTCAAGCAGCTCCTCCCGGCCGCCCAGGTCGAGTACGTCGAGAAGCAGCCGACGCTCGAAGAGGTCTTCCTCGCGCTGGTCGGCGCACCGACCGGAACGGAGTCATCATGACCACGCACGTCCTCGGCGACACCCGGGTGCTCACCGGGCGTTCACTCACCCACATCCTGCGCAGCCCCGACACGATCATCACGACCGCGGTCACCCCGATCGCGCTGATGCTGCTGTTCGTGTACGTGCTCGGTGGGGCGATCAACACCGGCACCGACCAGTCGTACATCGACTACATGCTGCCCGGCATCCTGCTGATCACCGTCGCCTCGGGTGTGGCCTACACCGCATACCGGTTGTTCCTCGACCTGCAGGGCGGCATCTTCGAGCGGTTCCAGTCGATGCCGATCTCCCGGTCGAGCGTGCTGTGGGCCCACGTGCTGACCTCGCTCGTGGCCAACCTCACGTCCCTCGCGATCGTGGTCGGCGTCGCGTTCATCATGGGGTTCCGCACCGGGGCATCCGTCACAGCCTGGCTCGCGGTCGTCGGCATCCTGGTGTTGTTCACCCTCGCGCTGACCTGGCTCGCGGTCGTCGCGGGGCTTTCGGCGAAGACCGTCGATGGTGCGAGCGCGTTCAGCTACCCGCTGATCTTCCTGCCGTTCATCAGCTCGGCGTTCGTGCCGACCGAATCCATGCCGGGGCCGGTCGCCTGGTTCGCCGAGAACCAGCCGGTGACGAGCGTCGTGAACACCATCCGTGCGCTGTTCGCCGAGCAACCGGTGGGCGCCGACATCTGGATCGCCCTCGCGTGGCTCATCGGCATCCTGCTCGTCGCCTACGCCTGGGCCGTCGCGATCTACCGCCGCAAGCTCAGCTGACGTCCTCGGAACGACGTTCGACCGGCCGCGACGCGGGATCCGACGAGGATCCGGCCGTCGCAGCCGTCGCGTCCGACGCGTCCGTCGCAGCCGGTGCCGTCTCCTGCAGCGCTCGGATGAGCGATCGCGCGTCGAACGGCCCGCGATGCCTACGCCCGTTGACGAACAGCGTCGGCGTCGAGGTGATGTCCATCGCCTCGGCATCGAGGATGTCGTCGCGCACGCGATTCGCGACCTGTGCGCTGGTCAGGTCGGATTCGAACCGGTCGACGTCGAGACCGAGCTCGACGGCACGCCGCGAGATATCGGCGGGGAGCAGGTGATCCTGGTCGGCGAAGAGACTGCGCTCCATCTCGAAGAAGCGGCCCTGCAGCGCCGCCGCCTCGGATGCCTCGGCCGCCGCCAACGCGTTCGGATGCACCTGGGTGAGTGGGGCGTGCCGCCATGCGTAGCGGAGTCGGTCGCCGAGCACCTCGTGGACCTCTTGGATCGACCCCGAGGCCTTCAGGCAGAAGGGGCACTGGAAGTCGCCGTACTCGACGATCGTGTACTCGGCGTCGTCGGGCCCGAACACGTGGTCGCGAGCGGGATCCACCGGTCGGGCGAGCGTCTCTCCGATGCGCTGCTGCGGGGCGACCGCGTCGGAGATCCGGAAGATCACGGTGGCGAGCAGGAACGCGACGACCGACGCGGCGAGCACCCCGACCCGCGCCTCGTTCTGCGCCGCGGGGTCGTCGATCGCGAGATCGACGATGAACAGCGAGATCGTGAAGCCGATGCCGCAGAGCGCGGCGCCGCCCGCCATGCGCGCCGTGGTGAGCCCCATGCCGAACTCGCCGACGCGCAGCGCGCGCAACAGGGCGGTCGACCCGAACACGCCGACGAACTTGCCGACGACCAGACCCGCGAGGATGCCCCAGGTCACCGAGGAGACCGCGGCGGCTTGCAGGATCTCGCCGCTCAGGTGCACCCCGGCATTCGCCAGTGCGAACACGGGCAGCACGAAGTACGCGATGTACGGATCCCAGGCCGACTGCAGCCGCTCGTTGATCGAGATCGACTCGCGCAGGCTGTTCGCCGCTTGCCGCGCGTACTCGCTGTTGGGCGACTGGCGGAAGGTTCGCGCGAGCTCGAGGGCGTGCTCCACATCGCGGCGGGTCGGCCGGTAGACGGGCACGAGCAGTGCGATGGCCACGCCCGCGAGCGTGGGGTGCACGCCCGACGCGAGGAAGCAGAGCCAGACGAACACGGCGAGCGTCGCGTAGACGGGCCCCCGGCCGCCGCGAAGGTATCGGGTGAGGTACACGCCGGCGAGGCCGACCGCCGCGAACGCGAGCGGCAGCGGATTGAAGTCCTGGGTGTAGACGAGCGCGATGATGCTCAGCGCTCCGATGTCGTCGACGACGGCGAGCGCGAGCAGGAACACGCGCAGCCGGCCCGGCACCTTCGGCCCGACGAGTGCGAGGGCACCGACGAGGAACGCCGTGTCGGTCGAGATCACGATGCCCCAGGCGTGCTCGTGGCCGCTGCCCGACGCGACGAGCACGTACAGCAGGGCGGGCACGGCGAGGCCGGCGAGCGCGGCCGCCACGGGCACGAGCGCACGCGACCAACTGGTGAGCTCGCCGATCGCGAACTCACGACGCACCTCGAGGCCCACGGTGAAGAAGAACATCGCCATGAGCGCGTCGTTGACGACCGAGTGCAGGGTGAAGTCGAGCCGCAGATCGGCGACCCCGATCGACAGTTGCGTCTCCCAGAAGGCCTCGTAGCCGCCGGCGGACGCGTTCGCCCACACGATGGCGGCGACCGTCGCCACCAGCAGCAGGATCGCCCCGGTCCGGTTGCGCCCGAGTTCGCGGAGGGCGTCGACGAACGACCGGCGGGGTGGGGTCTCCTCGGGCGGGGGTTCCGAGGCGGCCTGGGGGATCGTGACTTCCGACATGGGGGTCCTCTCGAGGACGTGGGCGGACGCGACGAAGTGCGGTGCGATGTGCGCCACGCTAATCCGGCGACCAAGCGGCGTCCACACCCGGGCCCCTGGTGCGCACCCGGGAGTTCCTCGGCCACCGCCCGGGGTTACGGGGCATGACGCGGGGGCCCACCTCGGGCGGGCTGGTCGCCTAGCGTCGAAAAGGTACGGATGTCTCGCGCCGGCGCTGCCGCGACCGATTCGCAGAGGACGCCCATGACCATCGACACCTTGCTCGACGAGCGCCGGCGATTCGCGCCGTCAGCCGAGTTCGCGGCGCGCGCGAACGTCACCGCCGCCGACGCCGAAGCGCTGTACGCCGAGGCAGCCGCCGACCCGGTGGCGTTCTGGGAGCGACAGGCCGAGCGGCTCGACTGGGCCGAGCGGTGGCAGACGGCGCATACGTGGGTGCACCCAGTGCCGTCCGCTTCTCGAGAAACGGATGAGCCCGTCGGCGCGACCTGGTTCTCGGGCGGGCGGTTGAACGCGGCCGTGAACTGCGTCGACCGGCACGTGGCATCCGGCCGAGGCGACAAGGTCGCCTTCTTCTTCGAGGGCGAGCGCGGCGACCGCCGCTCGCTGACCTACGCCGAGCTCGAGCGCGAGGTCGCGAAGGCGGCGAACGCGCTGACCGAGCTCGGCATCGGCCAGGGCGACCGGGTGGTGATCTACCTGCCGGTGCTGCTCGAGACGGTGATCGTCACGCTCGCGGTCGCGCGGCTCGGCGCGGTGCACTCGCTCGTGTTCGGCGGGTTCTCGGCCGAGGCGCTGCGGTTCCGCGTCGAGGACACGGGCGCGAAGCTGCTCGTGACGACCGACGGCCAGTTCCGGCGCGGGCAGGCGGTGCCGGTGAAGGCGGCCGCCGACGCCGCGGTCGAGGGCGTGGGGCACGTGGAGCATGTGCTCGTCGTCCGGCGCACGGGCGACGAGACGCCCGACATCCCGTGGACGCCCGGCCGCGACGTCTGGTGGCACGAGCTCGTCGACCGCCAGCCCGACACCCACGAGCCCGAGTTCTTCGACGCCGAGAACCCGCTGTTCATCATCTACACGTCGGGCACGACCGGGCGCCCGAAGGGCCTCGTGCACACGACCGGCGGCTATCTGACGCACGCCGCGTACACCCAGTGGGCGGTGTTCGATGTGAAGCCCGATGACGTGTACTGGTGCACCGCCGACCTCGCGTGGGTGACCGCGCACACCTACGAGCTCTACGGGCCGCTGCTGAACGGCGTGACGAGCGTGATCTACGAGGGCACGCCGAACACCCCGCACCCGGGCCGGCACTTCGAGGTCATCGAGCGGTACGGGGTGACGACGTACTACACGGCGCCGACGCTGATCCGCAGCCTCATGACGTGGTTCCCGGCGGGCGTGCACGGCTGGAACCTCTCGAGCATCCGACTGCTCGGCTCGGTCGGCGAGGCGATCAACCCCGAGGCATGGGTGTGGTTCCACCGCGAGATCGGCGGCGGCCGCGCGCCCATCGTCGACACGTGGTGGCAGTCCGAGACGGGTGCGGCGGTGCAGGCGCCGCTGCCCGGCGTCGACACGCTGAAGCCCGGTTCGTCGCTGCGCGCGCTGCCCGGTCTGCGCACGCGCGTCGTCGATGAGGAGGGGGCCGACGTCGCGCCCGGACGCGGCGGGTACCTCGTCGTCGACGGCACCTGGCCGGGCATGGCGCGCACGGTGTGGGGCGACCCCGACCGGTACCGCGCGTCGTACTGGGAGCGCTTCGCGCACCGCGGCTCGTTCTTCTCGGGCGACGGCGCGAAGCTCGACGCCGACGGCGACGTGTGGCTGCTCGGCCGGGTCGACGACGTCATCAACGTGTCGGGGCACCGGCTCTCGACGATCGAGATCGAGTCGGCGCTCGTCGCGCACCCGTCGGTCACCGAGGCGGGCGTGGTCGGCGTGTCGGATGCGACGACGGGCGAGGCGATCGCCGCGTTCGTGGTCGCCGGCGACGGCGTCGAGGGCCACCCGGATGCCTCGGGCGAAGCATCCGCCCGCGCTGCCGCGCTGCGTGCGCACGTGGCATCCGCCATCGGACCGATCGCGAAGCCGCGCGATGTCGTCTTCGTCACCGACCTGCCGAAGACCCGCTCGGGCAAGATCATGCGCCGGCTGCTGGTCGACCTCGCCGAGGGTCGCACGCTCGGCGACACCACCTCGCTGCAGGATTCGACGGTGCCGACGCGCATCGCGGAGCTTCTCGCCCGCTGAGCCTGCGTTCGCCCCCCTGCGCCGGGGACGCTCGTCGCCGCTCACCCCTCACCCCCTCTGTCGCCCCCTCTCTCGCCCTCCCTCGCCCTCCCTCGGGGACGCTCGTTGCCGCCTCGAGCTCGCGCACGCGACCACAAGCGACCCCGACGAGAAGGATCGGCCGCACGACGCAGAATCGCCCCGCCCCACCGGGGACGCTCGTTGCCGCCTCACGCCCCCGCAAGCGGCCACAAGCGATCCCGACGAGAAGGATCGGCCGCACGACGCAGAATCGCCCCGCCCCACCGGGGACGCTCGTCGCCGCCTCGACCTCGCGCACGCGACCACAAGCGACCCCGACGAGAAGGATCGGCCGCACGACGCAGTATCGCCCCGCCCCACCGGGGACGCTCGTTGCCGCCTCGAGCTCGCGCACGCGACCACAAGCGACCCCGACGGCAAGACGCGGGCACGGCACGGCACGGCACGGCGCGGCGCGGCACGGCACGGCGCGGCGCGGCGCGGCGCGGCACGGCACGGCACGGCGCGGCGCGGCACGGCACGGCACGGCGCGAGCTGCGCTCACGGCCCGTGCGAGACCAAGGTTCCCGGCGGGGGCAGCACCCCGCCGAACTGCGCGCCGACGGTCGCGAGCGTGAACCCACGCGCGCGCAGGCCGTCGATGATGCCCGCGGCCGCTTCGACCGTCTGCGCGTGCGTGTCGTGCATGAGGATGATCCCGCCGCGCCCGACGGCGCCGACGGCGTACTCGGTGAGCGGCCCGACACCGGGATCGCGCCAGTCGTTCGTGTCGACGCTCCAGACGACCCAGACGAGCGGCACGAGTGCGCGCACGCGATCGTCGGATGCCCCGTACGGCGGCCGCACCATCGCCGGCGCCTTCCCGGTGACCGCGGCGATCGCCGCCTGCGTGCGGTCGATCTCGGCGCGCACCTGGTCGTCGGGCAGCTTCGTGAGGTCGGGGTGGCCCCACGTGTGGTTGCCCACCTCGTGCCCCTCGGCCGCCGTGCGCCGCACCGTGTCGGGGCGGTTGCCGACGTACCCGCCCTGCACGAAGAAGGTCGCGGGCGCCCGCCGCGCGGCCAGCGTGTCGAGCAGCGCGTCGGTGAGGTCGGTCGGCCCGTCGTCGTAGGTGATCGACGCGCAGGCGACGAGCGTGCAGTCGACCGGGTCGGCCGCGGTCGGCGCATCGCCCGCCTCGAATGGCTCGTCGGCGCGCACGGCATCGAGGATGCTCCGCCCGAACCCCGTGAGCCATGGACCCACGAGCCTCGCGGGCACCATCACCGTCACGGTGTACTCGCCCGACCCATCAGGGCGCACCGGCCACGGCACCGCGATCACCACGCCGTCGGCGACGACGGTCGTGTCGGCGAGGATCGCCCGCGCCCCCTCGGGCGTGACGTCGCGAAACGGCGCCGCACCCGGCGGCAGCCGGTTGCCGAGCACGAGCGCGCGGGTCACCTGGCCGAGCACCTGCCGTGAGGTCTCGGGGCGATAGAGGTCGGCGCCGTCGCCGAGGGCGCCGTCGGGCGAGAGGTACTGCACGGCGCGGGACGCCGAGGCGGTCACCCCGGCCTCGCGGCGCAGCACCACGATGCGCTCGCCGAGCATCGATCCGGATGCCGCGACGACGGTGCATCCGATCGAGAACGCCCGCGCGCCCGCCGGGGGCGCGGTTCCTGCGCACGCCGGGCCCACCCCGCCGGGCGCGATGTCGACGCCGGGAACCCACGCGCCTCCGAGCGACGAGGCGTACCCGTGCGCCGCACCGGCGACGAACCCGTCGAGCCGGTCGCCGAAGCCGGTGCGGCCTGGCGGCGTCGCCCACCGGGCGACCGCGGTGAAGTCGGCACCGGCCATAGCCGCGAGCCTGGAGACGAGCCCGGGCGCCTCGTCGGGAGCGAGCCGGGGGATCTCGCCGGCCGTCGCGAGCCGAGGCTGCGGGGCCCGCCCGAGGCGATCGTCGCCGTCGAACCACGGCGGCACCGGCTGCGGTTCGACCGGAACGCCGATGCCGAGCCGTTCGGGGCGGCCCACCGACCAGAGTTCGTCGTCGACGGGAGCGGCCGCGCAGCCGGCGAGCAGCACCGCCGCGACCAGCGCGGCGATGCCGCCGAGCGCCGCACGGCGACGGTTCCCCCACCCCATGCCGTCACCCTACGCGGGCGGCGATCGATGAGGCAGTCAGCGCATCGCGCGGTACGCGGCGCGATGGCCCGGGTCGAGGTGCTCGGTCGCGTACGAGAGCATGACGCGGGGCATGCGCGCGGCGTGCTCGTCGAGGAAGGCGAGCAGCTCGTCGCGCGAGACCCGTTTGCCGACCTCGCGCAGCATCCAGCCGACGGCCTTGCGGATGAGGTCGTGCGGGTCTTCGACGAGCCGGGTCGCGACCTCGATCGTCGGGCGTGCGTCGCCCGCCTTGATGGCGGCGAAGGTCGCCACGACCGCGACGCGGCGGCTCCAGACCGAGTCGGATGCTGCGAGGCGAGCGCTGAGCGGCGGGAAGGGGTCGGCAGCCGGGGCGGGGAGGAACAGGATGTCTCCGACCAGGTACTCGGCCGTGACATCCACCAGGTCCCAGTTGTCGACGTGCCCGGCGTCGAGGTGCTCGAGGTATGCCGCGTGCAACGCCTGGCGCTGCGCGTCGTCGCGCGTGCGCGGCTTGCTCGCCGCCCGGAACCGATCGACCATGACGACCAGCCCGCACACGCGGTGCTCGTGGAACGGGCTCGCGACGAGCTCGTCGATCTCGGCTTGGGGCAGGTCGGCGAATCGCTTGGCGACGGCCCGGACCTGCGGCATCGTCACGCCGACGAATTCGTCGCCCTCGCCGTAACCGCCCGGCCCGGTCTTGAAGAACCAGGCGTAGGCCTCCGCACGCTCCGCGCTCGCCACTTCGGCGAGCGCGGAGCAGACGTCGGAGGCCGTCGCCGGCATGTCAGGCGCGGGGTGCGTCGCCCTCGGCGGGCGCGGCGGGGGCCTCAGGCGCGGCCGGGGCCTCGACCGCCTCGACGGCTTCCACGACCTCGGCGGTCTCGGTGGCGGCAGGCGTGGCGGGGGCGGCGGCGGGCGCGGCGGGCGCGGCGGGAGCAGCAGCGGCGGCGGCGACCGCCTCGACCGAGTCCTCCTCGAAGCCCTCGTCGTCGGTGTCGTCGTCGAACTCGTCGGCGTCATCGTCGGCGGCCGCGCTCGAGAACGCGCCGAGGGCGATGAGCACGCCGAAGACGGCGAGTGCGATGATGACGCCGATGATGCCCGCGCCGAGCAGCGTGGAGGCGATCTGCAGTTCGGCCTGGCCGCCGTACACGTCGGCCGCGGTGGCGGTGGGGCTCTGCAGGGCCTCGACCAGGGCCGTGTTGGCGGTCGCGACGCGCAGTGCGCCGTAGACCGCGACGGCGCCGGAGCCGATCAGGGTGATCGCCGGCGCCAGCAGGGCGACGGCGGTGGACGGGCGGCGTGCGGACATAGCTGGGCCTCTCGGTGGAAGTCAGGGACTCGCCAACCGTACGCGAATCGCCTTTCGATCCGCTATGCCTTCCGAGCCGGCGAGATCGGATGTCACGATGGGCCCATGACCGAGGCATCCGACCCCGCCGAGCCGACCGACGCCACGCGACTCGAGTTCGTTCCGATGACCGACGAGGACGTCCTGCTGTGGCTGCCCGAGTCGATGTCGTACTACGAGGAGGCCAGGCTGCAGGCCGGCGACACCGAGGCGGGGGCGGCGGCGGCCCGTCAGGCGTCGATGGACCGCTTCTTCCCCGACGGCCGGCACCTCATCGACGGGCAGTTCCTGTTCGCGATCGTCGCCGACGGCGAGGATGTCGGCTGGCTCTGGCTCGGGCCGTGGGGCGACGGCGACCAGTGGTGGGTGTGGGACATCCATGTGCGTGCGCCCCACCGTCGGCACGGCTACGCGCGAGCGGCGATGGCGTACGCGCAGCGGTTCGCGCGCGAGCACGGCGCACCCGTGCTCGGGCTCAACGTGTTCGCCAACAACGTCGCCGCGATCGACCTCTACGAATCGCTCGGCTTCGAGGCGGCGTCACTGCATATGACGAAGACGCTCTGATCCTGCGCAGAACCGCAGCCACGCGCAGCAAACCCGCGTCGATTCACAATCAATCGCGGATGATTCGCTTCTAGCCTGGGATGCAGCGACGCAGCTGCGCCGCGATCCCCGCCGCGCCCGATCCCGTTCGCGGCCCGATCCCGAGGAACGGAGGTTCCGATGTCACAGACCACCATGGCGACGATCGTTGGCGAACCCGAGGTCCTCGAGGACGCCCTCACCGTGACGCCCGAGGTCATCGCCCTCGCCGACGGGGTCGAGCACGACCCCGCGTGGCTTCGCCTCAAGGAGTCGGCGACCGCGTTGCAGGCACTGCAGGTGAAGGACGGCTCGGTGCCGGATGTCTCGGGGCCCGAGGCATCCGATCGCTCCGAAGCACCCCGCTCCGAGGCATCCGAGCTTGTCGACGCGATCGTGGAGTCGATCGCCGCGCTCGCACCGCGCTTCCCGCACGAGGCCGCCTACCTCGAGGCGCTGCAGACCGACTTCCGACGGTGGCAGCGCGAGGGGTTCGGGGTGCCCGACTTCCTCGACTCGCTGGTCGAGTTCCAGCCGCAGCGGTACCGGGTCGACGGCATCCGGCACCTCGTGGTGTTCCCGATGGTCACGCAGAACGGCTCGCCCGACCGGCACGTCGAGGCGCTCGTGGTCGAGACGATCTGGCCCGAGTTCATCGCCGACCTCGAGGCATCCGCCTACTCGAACAAACTCTTCGTGAGCCTGCGGCTCGTCGACTTCACCCCCGGGTACGACACGAACTCGGCGGTGCTGTTCCCCGAGACCGTCGCGATGCGCGAGATCCCGCCGTTCACGTGGGGCGCGATCTTCCAGGACCGCGAGGCGGCCCGCTACCGCCGGGTCGTGCGCGCAGCATCCGAGATCACGAAGCTCGACCTGCCCGACGACGCGGCGCGACTGCTCGACGACCAGAACCTGGCAGAAGAGACCTTCGTGATGTGGGATCTCATCCACGACCGCACCCACATGCGCGGCGACCTGCCGTTCGACCCGTTCATGATCAAGCAGCGCATGCCGTTCTTCCTCTACTCGCTGGAGGAGCTGCGGTGCGACCTGACCGCGTTCCGCGAGTCGGTGAAGCTCGAGCGCGACCCCGCGACCGATGCCACGGTGCGCGAGCACGCGAAGCTCGTGCAGTACGCGGTGATCTTCGACCGGATCTTCCGGTTCGCGATCACCGGCTCGCGCGTGCGCAACTACGACGGGCTCGGCGGGCAGTTGCTGTTCGCCTGGCTGCACCGGAAGCACGTGCTCGAGTGGACGGATGTCTCGCTGAGCTTCGATTGGTCGGCGGTGCCCGACGCGGTGGTCGAGCTGGGCGACGCGATCGACGAGCTGTACTGGAAGTCGATCGACCGGCCGAAGACGGCGCACTGGCTCGCCGCGTACGACCTGGTGCGCTCGGTGCTCACGCCGAACCCGGCGTCGGTGTGGGCCGAGGGCCTGCCGCGCGAGGTGCTCGCCGGCCCGCCCAAGGGGTACACCGATCTCGTGATGGACGACGAGTTCCCCCTCTCGATGTTCTACGAGGCGCTCGACAAGAAGATGAAGGCGGTCATCGAGTCGACGGTGGGCATCACCGGGACGACGGATGACTGACGCGGGGCTCCCTGAGCCTGTCGAAGGGAAGGCCCCCGGCGTCGTCGGCCGGACGGTGCTCATCGCGGGAGCGACGAGCGCGTCTGGCCGGGCCGTCGCCGCGGCACTGCTCGAAGCCGGCGCGCGGGTGATCGCCGTCGGCAGCGATCGCGCCCGCATCGAGGAGCTCGAGACCGACCTGCCGGGTCTCGTCGGCGAGGTCGCCGACCTCACCGACGAGGACGAGGTGCTCGAACTCGCGATGCGCGTGCACGCGGCCGTCGGCGACGTCGACGGCGTCATCCCGCTCGTCGGCGGCTGGCGCGGCGGCGGCGGCATCCTCACCCAGAGCGACGAGGACTACCGGGCGATCGAGCGCTCGCTCACCGCGCTGCGCTTCGTGAGCCGCGCCTTCTGGGACGACCTCGTGAACTCGCCCGCCGGTCGCATCGCGATCGTGTCGTCGACCTCGGTCGGCGCGCTGACGGCGGGCGGCGCGAACTACGCCACGGTGAAGGCGGCTTGCGAGACCTGGATGCAGGCGCTCGCGCACGGCTTCGCGGGGTCGGATGCCGCGGCCGCCGCCGTGACGTTCCGGGTGCGATCGCTGGCGGGCCTCGAGGGGCCGCTCGCGGCATCCGTCGTCGCGCTCTGGGATGCGCCGGCCGCCGACCTGAACGGCACCGTCACCACCCTCACCGCCTGAACCCCTGCCCTTCCCCCTGCCCCCTTCCCCCTCCGCCCTTCCCCCTCCGCCCTTCCCCCTTCCTCACGCCCCCTCCACCGATTGGACGCGTTTCGGCGCCAGCCGGCTCGCGAAGACGCCGAAACCCGTCCGATCGGCGCGGGTTGCGAGCGAGGGGGGCGGGGCGGGCATGCTTTGAGGCATCCACGCGTTGTCGAAGGGAGTGCGCGCGACGCCGCGCGCCCCGACAGGAGGACGAGCATGACCGTGATCCCCGATGACCTGACCGACCTGCTCGAGCGCCCGCTGTTCGGCGCGCTCGGCACGATCAAGCCGAACGACACCGTGCAGGTCAACCCGATGTGGTTCGAGTACGACCCGGCCGACGACGTCATCCGGTTCACCCACACGACGTACCGGGCGAAGTACCGCAACCTGCAGCACAACCCGGCGATGAGCCTGCTCGTCATCGACCCCGACGACCCGATGCGGTTCCTCGAGGTGCGCGGCAAGCTCGTCGACGTCACCCCCGACCCGACGGGCGAGTTCTACGTGCGGCTCGGCACGCGCTACGGCGATCCCGAAACGCCCGCGCCCGCGGACAAGGCCGACCGGGTCGTGCTCACCATGTCGGTCGAGCGCACGCAGCGCAAGTAGGCTCCCGCGTCGCTGGCGGCGTCGCCCGGGGTCAGCCGAACTCGGCGTAGCCGGTCGCGTCGGCGCCGGTCGTCCAGCATCCGCCGCCGTCGAGCGACCCGCCGCTGCCGTCGGGCGAGCCGAACGCGGCGGTCGTCCACGCCGCGCGTTGCGCGTCGTCGAGGCCGGGCGGCATCGCGGCGGGGCCGTCGGTGCCGGCGTACGCGGGGTTCCAGAACTCCCAGTAGCGGTACTCGTAGCCGGCGTCGGTCATGCACGCGCGCACCGCGTCCTGGAATCCGAGCCACCGCTCACGCGGCGTCGGGCCAGTCGAGGGCGGCGGAACCGGCGCGGTGAGCGGCGCGCCCGCGGCCGCGGCCTCGTCGGCGGCGTGCCACGCGGCACCCTCGCATCCGGCGGACTGCCAGTCACCCTCCTGTGACCCGTCGCCGCGCAGCGCGTGCATCCACGCCGCTTCGGCGTCGGCGTCGAGGCCCTGCGGCATGGGGCTGCCGCCCTCCCACCAGAGCCAGTCGAGGTAGTCGAAGCCGGCGTCGGTCATGCACTGGCGCACGACGGTCTGGCGGCCGAGCCAGGCCGACTTCGCGTCGTCGGTCACGTAGGCGGGGTCGCCCGGCGTCGTGTACGGGTTGTACTTCGGCGACATCGGGTCGGTCGGGTCGGTCGACACGGGCGGATGCGTCGGAGCCGGCGTGGGCGTCGGGGCCGGCGTCTCGTCGGGTGAAGGGCCGGGAGTCGGGCCCGGAGCCGGCGCGGGAGTCGGAGGTGTCGAGGGGTTCGGCGTCGGCCCGGGGCTCGGGGTGGGCTCGGCGGTCGCCCCAGGCGGATCGGTCGGGTCGGTGCCCGGGGCCGCATCGATCTGACGGGGCTCGCCGTCGCCGGGCCGCGAGGACACCGCATCCCGCTCCCACGGCAGCACTCCCGGATGCGCCATCAGCACGGCCGGGCCATCGTGGTCGCCGAAGGCGGCGTGCGCGCCGATCGCGAACCCGGCCCCGCACAGCAGCGCGAGCGTCGCCGCGCCGATGACGGCGAGACGACGAGGCGATGGGCGCGAAGACATTCCGGGCAGTGTAAGCAGATCGGCGTGCCCCCCGCAAAGGGGACAGCGGGGGTTGCGCTCGGCAATCGGCGATCTCAGGTCCTGGATGCGCACCCGCGAGGCACCTGCTCACGGAGGGGGTCGGCCGCTAGCCTCGATCCATGATCAGGGTCTTGATCCGTCTCGCCGTCTTCCTGGGGTTGGCCGCGGTCGCCCTGCTGCTCGCCGCGCTGCTCGTGCCGGGCATGCACCTGCACTGGGCGGGCTTCATCGTCGCGATCGTGGTGTTCGCGATCGTGCAGGCGTTCGTCGCCTGGCTCGTCGAGAAGTTGTTCCGCCGGGGCGCGCCCGCGGTCGCGGGCGCCGCCGGGCTCATCTCGACGGCGGTCGCGCTCTGGCTCGCGACGCTGATCGGCGACGGGCTCGCCTTCGACGGCATCGCCCCGTGGGTGCTCGCCGCGGTCGTCGTCTGGTTGGTCACCGGCCTCATCGGATGGCTCGCCGGCAAGTACCTGTTGCCGCGCGTCGCGCCGGTGAAGACGAAGGAGTAGCCGGTCATCCACGCGTCGTAGGCGAACTTCATGCCGGAGTCGTACGGGCTGCCGAACCGGCTCGCGCAAGCGGTCAGGAATCGAGAAGCGGCCGCGCGCGCCCGGTTCGTAGCGTTGCCTGCATGGACACCATCACCACCATCACCAGCATCGATTCCGTCAGCATCGAGGCGACCGACCCGGTCGTCGCCGAGCGGTTCTACGCCGAGGCCTTCGGGCTCGGCGAGCGCATCCGCGTCATCGAGACGGATGCCCCGACGAGCGGGTTCCGCGGCTACACGCTCTCGCTCACCGTCCCGCGGCCCGGCGACGTGCGCCTGCTCGTCGACCGCGCCGTCGCAGCGGGTGCGACCGTCGTGAAGCCCATCGCGAAGAACCTGTGGGGCGTCGGCGCGACCGTGCAAGCGCCCGACGGCGCGATCTGGAAGATCGCGACCACCGCGAAGAAGGACACGACCCCCGCGACCGGCGCCGTCGATTCGATCGTGCTGCTGCTCGGGGCGGAGGACGTGACGGCCACCAAGCGGTTCTACGTCGATCATGGGCTGAAGCTGGGCAAGAGCTTCGGGTCGTACGCCGAGTTCGACCTGCCGGGTACTGCCGTCAAGCTCGGCGTCTACAAGCGCCGTGCGCTCGCGAAAGACGCGGGCGTCGACGAGGCCGGTACTGGTTCGCACCGCATCCGCATCGCATCGCGCGAGGGCGCGACCTTCACCGACCCCGACGGGTTCGTGTGGGGGCAGGCTGCCTGACGAGGCACCCGGTCGGCTGCGCTCCATGCATGGAATGGATGCTGCTCGGGGTACTGCTCGTCTTCGTGCTCGGCACGATCTCGATCACGGGTTCGCTGCGCACCATCCGCGACTCGAACGACCGCATCGTCGAGCTCCTCGAAGCCGAGGCCGCCGAGCGCGAGCGCCGCTGACCATCTCGCCCTCCGCTGGTCGAGTAGGGAGCGAAGCGACCGTCTCGAGACCACGCGACCCAGCACGCGGTCACCAGGTCTCGATACGCGTGCTCCTTCGTCGCGCGCTACTCGACCAGCGGGGTGGGTGCGTCAGCCGAGCTGGTGCAACTGCTCGCGCCAGTCGTCGGGCACACGGTTGCGGGGCGACGGCGGGCGCTGCCCCTCGGGGTGGCTCGTCGGCGGGGCGAGCTCGACGGATTCGACGGGTTCGTTCCGCGCGTAATCCCACATCCAGTCTTCGCCCGGCTCGAATGACTGGGCTACGGGATGCCCCGCCTCATGCGCGTGCCGGGTGGCATGCTGCCCGGGCGAAGAGTCGCAGCATCCGATGTGCCCGCACGCCGCGCAGCGGCGCAGGTGGAACCACCAGCCGTCGGGCAGCTCGAGGCACTCGACGCACCCCTCGCCCGACGGCGGCACCTCGGGGCGGATCGGCTCGTCGTCGGTCGCGGCATCCGTCATCAGAACCTCCGGGTGAACGGCATCGGCTTGCGCATCCGGATCAGCAGCAGGATCGGGATGAGCACGTACGGCAGGTTGAACGCGAGGAACTTCGCCGGGTTCGGGGTGACCCACTCGGGCTCGCCGAAGAACTCGACGCCGAACACGATGATGCCCGTGATCGACGCGATCATGGTCGCGTAGATGACGGCGGGCAGCTGGATCCAATTCCAGCCCTTGATCAGCGCTGGCACGAGCACCAGGTAGAACGCGAGGTACACGAAGGCGCTGAGACCCGTGACGATGCGCATCCACACCGGCGGGTTCTGGAACAGGGGGTCGGTGTCGTGCGCGTACCACCAGTTCGAGTTCACGATGAAGTTCGGCGACGGCTGGTTGAAGTCGATGCCGAGGGTGGGCACCATGTCGGCGATCGAGCTCGTCACGATGAACAGGCTGAACACGACGACGAAGAAGATGTCGATGGGGCGGTCGCGCAGGCGCAGGTTCGCGGGGGCGGCCGAGGTCGTCGGCGGGGCGGGCTTCGACGCAGGGGCGGTCATGGCTCACGAGCGTAGCGGGCCGCGTCCCACCCGTCAGTCCGCCCGTCCCTCCGCCCTCCCGCCCGTCCCTCCCTCCGCCCTCCCGCCCGTCCCTCCCTCCGCCCTCCCGCCCGTCCCTCCCTCCGCCCTCCCGCGAGTGTTTCCGTTTGCGCACTCGGTTTCCGGTCTTCGGGAAACGCAGTGCGCAAACGGAAACACTCGCGAGAGCCTGCGCGGCGGGCGCGGGGCGGGCGCCGGGACATCCGTCGCGTGACGGATGCCTCGCGCTCGCGCGGCGGCTAGCGTGAACGGAGTGACCGCCCGTCCTGCCACCGCCGCGCCCGTCGACCCGGCCGCACCCGGCGACCCGGCCGCGCAGGCCCGAACCGCCGCGCCGGCCACGGCGAGCACGCCGGCCACGCCGACCGCGCGCGCCCGAACCGCCGACGACGCCGACTGGCTGCGCCCCCGCCCCACGCGCACGCAGGTGCGCAACGACGTGCTGCTTGCAGTCGTGCTGTTCGCGGGAACCTTCCTGAGCACCCTGCTCTACCGCACTGCGGGCTTCTGGGAGGATCCGTCGCCGCTCTGGCTCGCGATGCTCTGGTGCGCAGGCATGGCGCTGCCGCTCGCCGCTCGCCGCGTCGTTCCCGAGATCGTCGCGCTCGTGCTCACGGCGGTCTTCTTCGCCGGCGCGGTCGCCCAGCTCGCCGAGCCGCTGTTCTCGAACATCGACCTGTTCATCGCGATCTACACGGTCGGCGCCTGGAGCCGACGCCGTCGGTGGGCGCTCATCACACGCGTGCTCATCGTCGTGACCATGCTGGTGTGGCTGTTCTGGGGGCTCATCATCGCCTCGAACGTGCCCGACCACCTGCCCGAGCTCTCGCGCGAAGCCGATGGCGGCATCGTGTCGCCGTACGTCGCGTTCGCGCTCATCAACATCGTCACGAACCTGCTGTACTTCGGCGGCGCCTGGTACTTCGGCGACACCGCGTTCCGGTCGGCCCGCTCGCGCGCGTCGCTCGAGCAGCGCACCGCCGAGCTCGCCGCCGAGCGCGAGCGCAGCCGGGCGCAGGCGGTCGAGCTCGAGCGGCTGCGCATCGCCCGCGAATTGCACGACGTGGTCGCTCACCACGTGTCGGTGATCGGCGTGCAGGCGGGCGCCGCCCGGCGGGTGCTCGCCCGCGACCCCGAGGCGGCGGCCGCCTCGCTCACCGCGATCGAGTCGAGCGCGCGCGAAGCGATCGCCGAACTGCATGGCCTGCTCGGCACGCTGCGACACGGCGACTCGGATGTCGCGGAGGCCGCCGTCAGCGATGTCTCGACCGTGACCGGCCCGACCGAGGCGGTCGCCCGCGGCTTCGCCGACCTCGCCGCGCTCGCCGACGCGACGACCGACGCAGGGGTGCCGACGGGCTTCCGCGTGATCGGCGAGCCGAGCGATGCTGGCGCACTGGTCGGGCTCACCGCGTATCGCATCGCGCAGGAGGCCCTCACGAACGTGCGCAAGCACGCCGGTGCGGGTGCGACCGCCGACCTTCGGGTGCGGTGGAGCGAGGCATCCGTCGAGGTCGAGGTGACCGACACCGGGCTGGGCCGCGCCACCGTGATCGGCGGCGCCGGCGCGCCGGCGGCCGGGGGCGGCCTCGGTCAGGCTGGCATGCGCGAGCGGGTCGCCGCGGTCGGCGGCGAGCTCGAGCTGGGGCCGCGTCATCGCGGCGGCTACCTCGTGCGCGCGACACTGCCGCTTCGGCGGGCGGATGCCGCTGCCTCGGCCGCGCCGCAGACCCGTGCGTCGCGGCCGGATGTCTCGCAGCCGGATGCCTCGCAGTCGGATGCCTCGCAGGGGGTCCAGGCGTGACGATTCGCGTGCTCGTGGTCGACGACCAGGCGCTCGTGCGCGCTGGGTTCCGCACCATCCTCGACTCGGAGCCCGGCATCGAGGTGGTCGGCGAGGCCGACGACGGCGCCGCGGCGATCGATGCGGTCGGCAGGCTCGACCCCGACGTCGTCTGCATGGATGTGCAGATGCCCGGTGTCGACGGACTCACCGCGACCAGGCGGATCGTCGCCGATGGCGGCCATCGGCCGGCCGTGCTCGTCCTGACCACGTTCAACCGCGACGACTACCTGTTCGACGCGCTCGAGGCCGGCGCGAGCGGGTTCCTGCTCAAGAACTCGAGCCCCGAGCAGCTCATCGAGGCGGTGCAAGTGGTCGCCCGCGGCGACGCCCTGCTCTCGCCCGACGTGACCCGCAGCGTGATCGCCGCCGCCGCGCGCCGCACCGCGCGCACGCCCGACCCCGACGTCACCGCGCGCACGCCCGAGCCCGACGTCGAGCGTTTCCGTTCGCGCACCGCGTTTCCGCCGGATCGGAAACCGAATGCACCAACGGAAACACTCGCCGAGGCTGGAGCCCACCCGGCACTCGCCGCGCTCACCGACCGCGAGCGCGAGGTGCTCGAACTGCTCGCGCTCGGCATCTCGAACGCCGAGATCGCCGCCCGCCTGTGGGTCGGCGAGGCGACGGTGAAGACGCACGTGTCGAACGTGCTGCAGAAGCTCGGCCTGCGCGACCGCGTGCACGCCGTCGTCTACGCCTACGAGCACGGGGTCGTGCGGCCGCAGGGCTGACCCGGCACCGACGTGACCGGGTCAGGGGCGGGTGCGATACTCGCATCCGGTCACCTTCATCGAGCGCGCGGCGATCAGCCGAGCTCGCGCATCAGGAGCGCGGTGCGCAGGCTGCGCACCGCGTCTTGAGGTCACCGACCGGCCTCCACCTCGTCTGCGCCTTCGTCGACGATGTCTGTCGCGGAGGCAGCAGGCTCGGCCCCCGGCTCGGCTCCGGGCGCATCCCCCGGGGCCGACTCGTACCGCGCCGACAGCACGCGATACGACTTCGTCGTGAACGCGGCGAGCGCGAGCACCACCATCACCAGTCCGGCGAACACGAACACCAGCGCGATGCCACGTGCGGCGCCGTCACCGAGCAGCCAGCCCCACGTACTCTGCCCGTCGGCGCCCTCCATGTAGGGGATGATCCAGAACTCGGCGATCGGCGCGATGAGGAACGCCGTGATCGGCGCAGCCGCCGCCTCGAACGCCTGCGCGAACCCGAACACCCGCCCCTGCGTGCGGAAAGGCACCACCTTCTGGATGACGGTCTGCTCGGCCGCCTCCACCGCGGGGATGAGCATCATGTACAGCCAGATGCCGCCGGCGTACAGCCACCACCAGTCGCGCAGCGTGAACAGCGAGCCGAGCACGCCCATGATGACGACGAGCCACAGCATCGTGCGGATGGGGTTGCGGCCGAGCCCGACCTTCGCCACGACGGCTCCGCCGATCAGGAACCCGGTCGCGGTGACCGCGAGCACGATGCCCCAGATCTCGACCGGGAACAGCTCGAGGCCGTACGGATCCATGAGCGCCATGTAGACGCCGCCGATGAGGTTGTTGAACGTCGAGAAGATGATGAGCGCGAACAGCCCCGACGCGGCCTTGATAGCTCTGATGCTGCCGCGCAGGTCGAACGTCGACGCGTGCTCTCCCTCGGCTGGCTCGGGCTTCGCCTCGGGAATGCGCACGAACGCGAGGTGCACGAGCGCGAGCAGCGTGAACCCGATCGCGATGACCAGCGTCCACCCCATGCCGAGCAGCCCGATCGCCAGCCCCGAGAAGACGCTCGTCACGATGAACGCGAGCCCCTGTACCGTGCCGACCAGGCCGTTCGCGTTCGCGTGCCGCTCGACCGGCACGAGCAACGTCACGGTGGTCGACAGCGCGATGTTGCGCAGGTTCTCGACGACCGCACCGAACAGGATCACCCCGGTGAACACCCAGAACCACGGCCCGCCGAGGTCGACGAGCGCCTCCTCGGGCTGTGCGAGGTAGAGCCCGCCCGCCGCCGCGAACGCGGCGAACGTGACGATGCTCGACACGAGCATCACCCGGTGCTTGCGGTACCGGTCGACGAGCGTGCCGAACAGGATGCCGAACACCGCGACGAGCAGCATGTACGCGCCGCCGATGATGCCGGTCGCGAGCACGGACCGCGTCTCGAGGTACACCCAGAACGTCAGCGCGAACCACAGGAAGCTCGTGGTCACGTTCGCGATGAGCGTGTTCACGAGCACCTGCACGAAGGTGCGCATCCCCGTCGGGGGCGTCTCGCCGGCGGAAGGGTTCGAGGTGGTCGCCTCGGTCATCCTGCGAGCGTAGCCAGCACCTCCGACATCGGGAACCCCCCGGATGCCTCGCGGCTCCCCCGCGCGGCGGAGGCGACCGCATCGCGCGCCACGCGACATCCGACACCGCCTCCGAAGACCCCCCACGCGACGGATGCCTCGCCCGCGAGGCATCCGTACCGTGACATCCATGCTCGAACTCGACGGACTCACCAAGCGCTACGGCGACCGCCTCGCGCTCGACGGCGTCAGCTTCGCCGTCGGCGACGGCCGGCTCACCGGCTTCGTCGGCGGCAACGGCGCCGGCAAGACCACGACCATGCGCATCGTCCTCGGCGTGCTCGCGGCCGATGCCGGTGCGGTGCGCCTCGACGGCCGCACCGTCACCGCGACCGACCGGCGCCGTTTCGGCTACATGCCCGAGGAGCGTGGCCTCTACCCCAAGATGAAGGTGCTCGAGCAGACGGTCTACCTCGCCCGCCTGCACGGCTGGTCGACCGCGGCGGCCCGACGCAACGCGACCGAGCTGCTCGAGCGGCTCGGGCTCGAGGAGCGATTGGACGACACCGTCGAGTCGCTCTCGCTCGGCAACCAGCAACGCGCGCAGATCGCCGCCGCGCTCGTGCACCGGCCCGACCTGCTGATCCTCGACGAGCCGTTCTCGGGCCTCGACCCGATGGCGGTCGACGTCGTGCAGGGCGTGCTCGCCGACGCCGCCGCGCAGGGCGCGCCCGTGCTGTTCTCGAGCCACCAGCTCGACGTGGTCGAGCGCATCTGCGACGACCTCGTGATCATCGCCGACGGGCGCATCGCCGCCGCAGGTGCACGCGACGCCCTCCGCGAGGAGCACGGCACCGCTCGCTGGGAGCTGCTCACCGGCGGCGACGCCGGCTGGGTGCGCGACGTGCCCGGCGTCGAGGTGGTCGGCTTCGACGGCGGATGGGCGCTCTTCGAACCCGAATCGGATGCCTCGCGGCAGGCGGTGCTCGAAGAGGCCGTGCGCCGCGGCGAGGTCGTCAGCTTCACCCGCGAGCAGACCACGCTCGCCCAGATCTTCAAGGAGGTCGTGCAATGAGCACCGCCGTTTCAGTGCAGAAGGAGCAGCACGAGCCGCGTTTCAGCGAAACCGTCGGGCTCGTCGCGTCGCGCGAGATCATGTCGCGGCTGCGCAGCAAGGCGTTCGTCATCTCGACGCTCGTGCTCATGCTCGCCGTGCTCGCATCGGTCGTGATCGGCTCGCTCGTGAGCGCCAACCAGGAGCCGCCGAAGGTCGCCGTCGTCGGCGAGGCATCCGACGCGGTCGCCGCGACCGGCCTGCGCTCGGAGCCCGCCGCCGACCTCGACGCGGCCGAGCAGTTGCTGCGCGACGGCGACGTCGACGCGATCGTGGCGCCCACGGCGCTGGTCGAGTCATCCGGCCTGCTCGATGACGCGACGACCGTGACCAGCGGCGCGGATGCCTCGCAGGCCGCGTCGTCCGCCGCGTTCGACGTGACCGTGGTCGGCATCGACCAGGCGCCGCGCAGCGTCGTGCAGGCGCTCGCGATCACGCCGCCGTTCGCCGTGCTCGACCCGGCACCTGCCGACCCGCTGCTCGCCTACTTCGTCGCGCTCGGCTTCGGCATCGTGTTCTTCTTCTCGGCGATCACGTTCGGGTCGACCATCGCGCAGTCGGTGGTGGAGGAGAAGCAGACCCGCATCATCGAGATCCTGCTGTCGGCGGTGTCGGCGCGGGCGCTGCTCACCGGCAAGGTGATCGGCAACAGCGTGATGGCGTTCGGGCAGATCATCGCGATCGCCGCGCTCGCGATCCTCGGGCTCGCCGTGACCGGGCAGCGCGTGCTGCTCGGCGGTCTCGGACCGTCGGTGGTCTGGTTCGTGGTGTTCTTCGCGATCGGGTTCGTGATGCTCGCGGCCCTGTTCGCGGCGACGGCGGCGACCGTGTCGCGGGCCGAAGACGTGGGCAATGTGACCACGCCCGTGACCATGCTCGTGATGATCCCCTACTTCCTCGTCGTATTCCTCAACGACAACCCGACCGTGCTCACGATCATGAGCTACGTGCCGTTCTCCGCCCCGATCGGCATGCCCGTGCGGATCTTCCTCGAGCAGGCCGAGTGGTGGGAGCCGATCCTCTCGCTCGTGATCCTCATTGCGACGACCGTGCTCGCGGTGCTCATCGGCGAGCGGATGTACCGCAACTCGCTGCTGCGCACCGGCGCGCGGGTGAAGTTCAGCGAGGCGCTGCGGGGGTAGCGCTCGCGCGCTCTGGGTCGCTCGGTTCCGCGAGCGAGCTGGATGCCTCGGGCGCACGCAGCCCGAGGCATCCAGTACCCACACCGAAAGCAGGATGAGCCGGGCTCTCCCATCTGTATCGGGGGATGACGCGGCTCATCCGGTTTTCCGGCCGCCTCAGGCAGACACGCGAGCGAGGCATCCGTGAGCTCACGCACTCTCGCCCGGCCCGCGGAAGTCCATCCCGACGCCGGCATCCCAGTCGACCTTCTCGCGCGACTGGGTGTCCTCGTTCTCGCTGCCCCACGAACTGTTCACCGAGCGCGGCACGATCTCGAACTTCCCCTGCCCGTACCAGGCCTTCCGGGTCGCCTGATCGGTGTTCTTGCCGGCTCCGTTGAAATGGCTGACGACGGTCGGATCGTGGTCGAGGGTGGCTTCGCCGACGCCCTTGTGCACGTTCTCGTACCAGACGTTCTCGTAGAACCACCTCTGACCGGGATGCTTGCCGACGTCGTCCTTGTGCCGGAGCCCGTCGCCGACTCCGTAGGTCGTGGTGAGCCGCCGGAGCTTCATCGCATCGACGACCGGGCCGTAGTCGGTGCCGTAGAAGAGCGACCGCCACTTCTTCTTGTACTCGGGGGCGATGAAGAACTTCCCCATCGGGGGACCCTCCACGACGTACTTCGACTTGTGGATGCCGCCGGTGTGCGGCCGCAGCTCGTCCTTCGTCTCGTCGTGGTTCTTCAGGAACTTCGCGACCGGGAATCCGCGGGCCAGCGACGTCGAGGCTTTCGGGCCTCGGCCGGTCTTCTTGACGAACGAGCAGTAGACGACCTGTGTCGCCGCGTCGACACGGTCGACCTTCGCCACGACCCACTCCTCCTGGGTGCGGCCGATCACGATCAACGTGCCGACGAGTGAGGTCGCCCGGGCGAGTTGCTCGGCGGTGGTCGCGGCGGCGGGGGGCGCAGCGACCGGTCGGTCGGGGGTGTTCGCGTCCTCGCGTTGCACGTGCACGTGATAGGTGTTCGGCGCCCGCCCTGAGACGAGCTCCGCCCGCGCGAGCCCATACTCCGACCTGATCGCCGGAAGCGCCCCGCGCACCGATTCCAGCGTGGCTCCGGGCGCGGTCAGTACGCGATCCGCGCGGTCGCGTGCCTCGCGCACCGATCCCCGGCCACCGCGCAGATCGGCCACCTTCCCCTTCACCCACTGCTTGCCCGCCTCGGCCTTGCCCTTCACCCACGCCTTGCCGGCGGCGACCTTGGCCTTCACCCGCGTGCTGATGCCCTTGATGCCGCGGATGATCGGGCCCGCGAGCTTCAGCCCGCCCTTGATGATCGCGTCGATGGCCTTGGTGATGGGCCGCTGAATGGCCTTCAGGATCGACCGGATCTTCTCGCCGATGCCGCCGATGCCGAGCACGCTCGCCATGAAGCCGATGAGGATCGGCACCATGCGGCCGAGCGCCTGGTCGACCTTGTCGACGACGACGCTCACGTTGCCGCGCGCGATCTCGACCACGCCGTCGAGCACGGTGTTCACGAACTCGGCGATGCGGGCGGCGTTGTTCACGAAGAACATGACGACGTCGTAGATCAGCTTGCAGGCCTTGATGAACGCGGCGGCGGGGTTCAGCAGCCCGATCAGCCATTGGATGCCGGCGACGATGATCTTCGTCACGACGAAGTCCTGCAGCTGCTCCATGATCATGGCCTTGATGTCGCCGATCTTCTCGACGAGCTTCTGCCAGAGTCCGCCGATGCCCTGGTCCTTCATGATCTGGAAGATCTCGACGCCCTTCTCGACCGCGTTCATCGCGGTGTCGCCGATCTGCTTCACGATCCGGTTGCGGATGTTCGTCCAGGTGAGCCCGAAGACGGATGCCACGAGCTTGACGATCCCCTTGATGTCGAATGAGTCGGGCAGTTCGATGCCGGCGTCGCCGAGCTGGCCGAACAGCCAGCCCATGAGGCCCTTCTTCAGGTGCTCCTCGATGCCGTTGAAGAACTTCTCGATGCCGCCCTTCACGCCGGCGATCAGGTTGCCGAGGAACTTCACGGGCGCCGCGATGATGTCGCCGATGACGCTGACGGCCCGCGCGAGCGCGTTCGTCAGCATGGCGACGAGCTCGCGGATGGTGTTGATGACGGCCTTGATCGCGCCGATCGCCTTGTCGACGAGTCCCTTGTTCTCGGCCTGCAGCGCCTCGATGCGCTCATCGAGGCCCGACCGGGCTTCGACGTACTTCGACGCGAGCGTCTCGACGACCTCGTTCTGCTTGTCGTTCACGTCGCTCTCGAGCTGTTCGAACCGGTCGCCGATCTCGGTCGCCGCTTCGGAGCCGACCTTCTGCAGGTCCTGCGGCAGCGACTTCACGTAGGCGGCGATCTCGGCGCGGCCCTTCGCGATGCGCTGCTTCGCCTTCGTGAGATCCGTGGCGACGATGTCCGCGACCCCCGAGATCACCCCGTCCATGCGCTTCAGGTACAGCTCGCGGCCGGCCTCGTAGAACTCGTCGACCTTGGCGGGCATGCCGAAGAGCTTGTCCTTGGCCCAGCGCAGGCCGCCGAGCCATCCGCCGTACCGATCCGCCTTGTAGGCCGACATCTTCTGCGAGACGTACGACTCGAACGCGGCCCGCGCGCTCGCCTCGCCGGTCTCGAACGCCTTCTCGACCTTCGGGTCGATGCCGTCGAGCAGTTGCTTCACGTCGGTCTCGGTCGCGGCGAAGATCGACTGGATCTTCGCGGTCACCTCGGCGCGCTTCTGCTCGTCCTTCGACTTCGCCTTGCCCTTCTGCGCGACGAGCTGCGCGAGGGCGGCGGCCTTCGACCCCTGCATGCCCTGCATGCCCGCCGCGGTGGTGGCCGAGGCATCCGCCCTGCTCTGCTCGATGGTGGCCTGCTCCTGCGAGCGATACTCCGCGGGGGCCGTGTCGGCGTGCTTGGCCGCCTCCTGCTTGTCGGCCAGCGCGCCCTGGAACTCGGGCTCGTTCGACTCGGCCAGCTGCTGGTCGGTGACGTTCGCCTGCGCCATCTCGTCGCCGACCTGCTGCTTGCCGGCCTGCAGGTTGGTCTGCTCTGGCGGCGCGGGCTTCGGCACGGCCCCGGCGGCGGGCACGGATGGCGCGGGGCCCGGGTTCTCGGGCGCGAGCGGCGTCACGGGCTTGGCGACCGCCTTCGAGGTGTCGGGCGGAGCATCCGTCGCCTGCTCGATGTCCTTCGCCGACTCGTTCGTGCCCTGGCCGACGAGACCCTTGATCTCGCCCTTCACGTCGCCGGCCTTGCCCGACTTCGCCGCGTCGTCGGCCTCTTTCAGCGTCTTCGGCGACTTCGCCTCGATCGCGGCCTTCACCGCGGCGATGAACGCCTTCTTGTCGAACGACCCGGGCTGCTGCGCATCCATCGTGTCGGCCTTGGCGGCCTTCGCCTGCCCGGCGAGGTCGTCGGCGGGTGCGACGGCGGCGCCCTGCGCCTCCTGCGCCTTCGCGGCGGCTGGCGGATGGGCGCGCTTGGCGGCCCCGACCGCCTTGACTCCGCCGGCCACCTTCGCGAACGCGGGATCCTGCGCGGGCTTGGTGTGCGCGGGCGGCTCGGGCGGCAGCAGCAGCTTGTCGGCGCTGAGCGGTGCGGATGCCGCGGCGCCCGCGGCGGCGCCACCTGCTGCCGCACCGCCGCCCGCCGTCATCGCGCCGACCGGGCTCGCGGGCTTCGCCGGCCCGGCGGCCTTGGGCTTCGCGGCGGCGGCCTTGCCGAGCGGCGACACCGCCGGAACGGGCTTGGGCGGCGGCACGGGCTTCTTGCCGGCGACCGAGCCCGGACCGAATCCCGTCTTCGTCACGGCGAGCGCGGCGGCCGGCGGCTTCGGCCCCTCGAGGTCGACGGGAACCCCGACCGCCTTGGCCTGCTTGAGCCCCTGCTCGACGGTGTCGATCGCCGGCTCGTCACGGCGCAGTTCGCGCAGCGCGGCGTCGATCTCGGATCCCGCCTGCTCGCTCGGCCACTTCAGCTTCGCGGCCATGAGTGCGCTCACGGCCGCGTTGCCCGCCGTGCGCTGCAGCGCGAGCACGGCACCGGCCCGGCCCGCGGGGGCGTGGGGTGCCGTGCCGGCGCCCCGATGCCGGGCGTCGGCGAGCGCGCTGGTGACGGCAGCCCTCGTGGCGACCGAGTGCGGTGCGCCGGCCATGCTTCGAGTCTCGCCGAGGGTCGCGGCATCCGACCCGCCCGCGACGCACCCGATGGGGCACGCCCGCCTGCCCCATCGGGCAGCGCCCACCCTCTCCCCCTCCCCACCCTCTCCCCACCCTCCCTCTCCCTCTCCCTCTCCCTCTCCCTCTCCCCACCCACCCTCTCCCTCTCCGAGTGTTTCCGTTTGTGCACCGCGTTTCCGCACGAACGGACACCGAGCGCGCGACCGGAAACACTCGGCGGTGATGACGATGCGAGGATGGTTCGGTGAACCAGCTCCACGACACCGCCATCCGCGGCTTCGCCTCCGACAACTACTCCGGTGTGCACCCCGAGGTGCTCGACGCCATCGCGACCGCGAACGGCGGCCACCAGGTCGCCTACGGCGAAGACCAGTACACCGAGCGCCTGCAGCAGGTGTTCGCGCAGCACTTCGGCGAGGGCGTCGAGGCGTTCCCGGTGTTCAACGGCACGGGCGCGAACGTGACCGCGCTGCAGTCGATGCTGCCGCGCTGGGGCGCCGTCATCAGCGCGAAGACCGCGCACATCAACTCCGACGAGGGCGGAGCGCCCGAGCGCGTCGGCGGCATGAAGCTGCTGACCGTCGAGGCGCCCGACGGCAAGCTCACGCCCGAGCTCGTCGACCGCGAGGCGTGGGGCTGGGGCGACGAGCACCGCGCGCAACCGCTCGTCGTGTCGATCACGCAGACCACCGAGCTGGGCACCGCGTACACCGCCGACGAGATCCGCGCGCTGGCCGACCACGTGCACGGGCACGGCATGAAACTGCACCTCGACGGCGCTCGTCTCGCGAACGCGGCGGCCTCGCTCGATCTGCCGCTGCGCGCGTTCACGCGCGACGCCGGCGTCGACGTGCTGAGCTTCGGCGGCACCAAGAACGGCGCGCTCGGCGCCGAGGCGATCGTGGTGCTGAACCCCGAGGCATCCGACGGACTCGTCTACCTGCGCAAGCTGAACATGCAGCTCGCGTCGAAGATGCGGTTCGTGTCGGCGCAGCTGATCGCGCTGCTCGACGGCGATCTGTGGCTGCGCAGCGCCGCGCACGCGAACGCGATGGCGAGCCGCCTGCGTGACGCGCTCGACGCCGGCATCGCGTCGGGCGAACTGCACGGGCTCGGGTTCACGCAGGCGACCCAGTCGAACGGGGTCTTCGCAACGCTGCCCGACGGCGCGGCCGACCGGCTGCGCGCGCGCGGGTTCCGCTTCTACGACTGGGATGCCTCGCGCAACGAGGTGCGCTGGATGTGCTCGTTCGACACGACCGAGGCCGACATCGACGCGTTCGTGTCAGCGATCGGCGAGGAGCTCACCGCCTGAGCGCACGCTGCCGGCCTCGCCGCCGAGTGTTTCCGCCCCCACCCGATGTGGCCGCTCGAGCGGCCGAACTCAGTGCAACCGGAAACACTCGATGAGCGCGAGCGCACGCACGAGGCGCCCAGGGAATAGGCGTAACATCCATGCGTTGTAATCGATCAGGTCAACGGCGCCCGATCCCGTTCCCCGATCCGAAGGCACCGCAGCGCATGACCCTCGTCACCGAACTCACCTCACGCAAGGCCGACACGACCGCCCCGCTCATCGACCCGCTCGTCGAGCGCTGGAGTCCGCGCGCGTACGACCCCGCGGCTGAGGTGTCGGTCGACCTGCTGCGCACCATCCTCGAGGCCGCCCGCTGGGCGCCGTCGGCGAACAACTCGCAGCCGTGGCGGTTCATCGTCGCCCGCCGCGGCACCGACGCGTTCGCGACCGTGCACGGCGCGCTGATGGGCTTCAACCGCGAGTGGGCCGACTCGGCCGCCGTGCTCATCGTGAACGTGGCCGAGACCGCCGACGACGAGGGCCGGCCGCGCCCGTGGGGCCGCTACGACCTCGGCCAGGCCGTGGCGCACCTCACCGTGCAGGCGCAGCACGAGGGCCTGCACACGCACCAGATGGGCGGGTTCGACGCCGCCCGCATCGCCGATGCCTTCGGCCTCGCCGCGAACCTCGAAGTCGTCTCGATCACCGCGATCGGCGTGCTCGGCGACGTCGACGCGCTCTCCGCACCGCTGCGCGAGCGCGAGGTCGCCCCTCGATCGCGCAAGCCGCTCGAAGAGCTGGTGGTCGCGGCCGCATAGCCACCCGGCAGCGCACGCGCGGATGCCTCGGGCCACGTCGGCCCGAGGCATCCGCCGTCCTGGTCTGAGCCCGTCTCGTCTACGTCTGCTTCGGGAACGGCGGTACGACGACCCGCAGCGACCATCCGAACAGGATGAACAGCAACCCGACGCCGCCCGCCATGAGCGCGACGCCGAACGCGATGACGGACGTGAACAGCGACGCGCGCAGGAACGAGGCGTTCATGACGGTCGCCCGCAGCGGATCCTCACGGTCGAGCTCGGCGTAGGTCTTGCCGTCGGCCATCTCGCGGGCATGCATGTCGATGACGCCCGCCTGGATGAACGCGTCGATCGGGCCGTCGACGACCTTGCCCGCGAAGATCGGCGCGTCGTCGGGGATCACGATGTCTTCGGCGCGCAGCTGGTTCGACACCGAGATCCACGCCAAGATCGCGACGACGACCATCGCGATGCCGCCCACGATGCCCGCGAGCCCGGTCAGGCGCACCACGTTCACCTGGCCGCGGCTCAGCGTCGTTCCGCCGGTCTCGAACTGCTCTTCGGTCATACGACGTCCCCCTTCGTCGAGCGCGCCCCCGCCGGCGCCCCTGCGCCCACGCTAGCGGGAGGCGGGGGCGCGAGGGAAGCGGCGCGCGCGGCGCTCGCGCCGCGCGCGTCCGCCGACTCGGCGAGCGCGACCGGCCGCGGTCACCCCCTGTCGGGGGGTTCGGGCAGAATGTCCCGAGTGATCAGCGCGCGCTCCTTCTGGCAGTCCCTTCCCACCGAGGGGCGCTGGCTGCTGTCGACGGTCGCGTTCCAGACCCTCGGCCGCGGGCTCACCCTGCCGTTCACGATCATCTACCTGCACGAGGTGCGCGGGTTCAGCCTCGGCATGTCGGGGTTCCTGATGAGCCTGATCGCGATCGTCGCGCTGGTCATCGCGGGGCCCGGCGGCACCCTCATCGACCGGTACGGTGCACGTGTCGTGCTGTTGGTCGGGCTCGCCGCGATGATCGTCGGGTGCACGATCCTCGCCTACGCGACGCATCCGTTCGTCGCCGGCGTCGCACTCGTGCTCATCGGCGTGAACTTCGGCGTCTCGTGGATCGGCTTCAACGCCCTCATCGCGACCATCGTTCACGGCGAGGTGCGCCAGCAGTACTTCGGCGTGAACTTCGCGCTCATCAACCTCGGCATCGGCGTGGGCGGCATCATCGGCGGGTTCTTCGTCGACGTCACGCGACCCGAGACCTTCACGATCATCTTCCTGGTGGATGCCGCGACGAGCCTCATCCCGATGGCGCTGCTGCTCGGGCCGCTGCGCAAGGTGCGCACGCAGGGCGAGCCCGACCCCGCGGCACCCGACGCGCCCGCAGAGGGGTACCGGCAGATCCTGCGCCGCCCCGAGGTGCTCTGGGTCAGCCTGCTCACGTTCGTCGCGATGTTCATCGGCTACGGGCAGATGGAGGGCGGGTTCCCGGCGTTCGCGCGGCAGGTTTCGGGCGTGTCGACGCAGGTCATCGGCTTCTCGTTCGCCGTGAACACCGCCGTCATCGTGCTGCTGCAGTTCACCGTGCTGAAGTTCATCAGCGGCCGGCGTCGCACCCGCGTGATGCAGGTCATGGCGCTGGTGTGGGCGGCCTCGTGGCTCATCCTCGGAGCGACGGGCCTGTTGCCCGACACGCTCGCTGCGGCGATCGGCGTGCTCGCGTTCATGGGCGTGTTCGCGTTCGGCGAGACCATGCTGCAACCGACCGTGCCGGCGGTCTACAACGACCTCGCGAGCGACCGCAGCCGCGGGCGCTACAACGCGATCAACTCGGCGGCGTTCCAGGGCGGCGCCATCACCGGGCCGATCGCGGCGGGCCTACTGCTCGACCACGGCCTGCAAGCGGGGTACATCGCGACGATGGTGATCGGATGCTTCGCCATCGCGGTGCTCGCCATCGCCCTCGAGCGACGCATCACCCCCGCAGTGAACGGCGTGCGCGAGCCCGAGCCGGCGGCGAAGCCCGCCGAGTAGGTGCGGCACGGTCCGGCACGGTCCGGCACCGGGAGCGCACCCGCGCCGCCCATCGTTTGGACGCGATTCGGCGCCCACCCGGGCGCACCCCCGCCGAATCGCGTCCAAACGATACCTGCGTCGGCGCCGGGCGGGCGGGCGCGCGGGACCGGGCGCGGGCCTACTCCACGATCTCGGCGTCGATCACGTCGTCATCCGGGGCATCCGACGCCTCCGAGGCATCCGGACGAGCGACCGGCTCACCGCGCGTGACCGTGAGCGAGCCGCCGTCGGGCGCGAGCCCGACCACGACCGCGTCGCCGTCGTGGATCTCACCCGACAGCAGCGCCCGTGCCAACCGGTCGTCGATCTCCTTCTGCATGAGCCGGCGCAGCGGGCGCGCACCGTACAGCGGGTCGTAGCCGCGCTCGGCGAGCCAGGCGCGCGCATCGGGCGTGACCCCGAGCTCGAGCCGGCGCTCGTGCAGCCGCACGCCGAGCCGATCGATGTAGAGGTTCACGATCTCGGCGAGCTCCTGCTCGCTCAGCGCGCTGAACACGACGATGTCGTCGAGCCGGTTCACGAACTCGGGCTTGAACGACTGCCGCACGGCGGCCTGCACCGCGGCCTCCTTCTCGTCCCAGCTCAGCGTCGGGTCGATGAGGTACTGCGACCCGAGGTTCGACGTGAGGATGAGGATCGTGTTGCGGAAGTCCACGGTGCGCCCCTGCCCGTCGGTGAGTCGGCCGTCGTCGAGCACCTGCAGCAGCACGTCGAACACCTCGGGGTGCGCCTTCTCGACCTCGTCGAACAGGATCACGCTGTAGGGCCGGCGCCGCACCGCCTCGGTGAGCTGGCCGCCCTGGTCGTACCCGACGTACCCGGGGGGCGCGCCGACGAGCCGCGAGACCGAGAACTTCTCGCCGTACTCGCTCATGTCGATGCGCACCATCGCGTGCTCGTCGTCGAACAGGAACTCGGCGAGTGCCTTCGCCAGCTCGGTCTTGCCGACGCCGGTCGGGCCGAGGAACAGGAACGACCCGGTCGGACGATTGGGGTCGCTGAGCCCGGCCCGCGAGCGGCGCACGGCATCGGCGACGGATGCCACGGCCGCCTTCTGCCCGATGAGCCGCTTGCCGAGCTCGGTCTCGAGGTGCAGCAGCTTCTCCATCTCGCCCTGCAGCAGGCGCCCGACGGGGATGCCGGTCCACGCCGAGATGACCGCGGCGATGTCCTCCTCGGTCACCTGCTCGTTGACCATGCGGGGTTCGCCGCCGGCGTTGCCGGAGGCATCCGCCTGCTCCGCCTCGGTGATGTCGCGCCCGAGCTGGGCGATCGTCTCGTACTCGAGCTTCGACGCCCGCGCGTAGTCGCCGGCGCGCAGCGCGAGGTCGCGCTGCGTGATCGCCTCGTCGAGCCGCTTCTTCAGCTCGCCGACCCGGTTGAGGCCCTGCTTCTCTCGAGCCCATCGCTCTTCGAGGCTCGCGAGCTCCCGCTCTTTGCCGACGAGGGTCTCGCGCAGCTTCGCGAGCCGCTCTTTCGACGCGTCATCCTTCTCTTTCTTCAGGGCGAGCTCTTCGAGCTTCATGCGGTCGACCTCGCGCTTGAGCTGGTCGATCTCGACTGGGCTCGAGTCGATCTCCATCTTGAGGCGGCTCATGGCTTCGTCGACGAGGTCGATGGCCTTGTCGGGCAGCTGGCGGGCCGAGATGTAGCGGTTCGAGAGGGAGGCCGCGGCGACCAGCGCGGCGTCGGTGATCGTGACGCCGTGGTGCGCCTCGTACCGGCCGCGCAGGCCGCGGAGGATCGCGATGGTGTCTTCCACGCTGGGCTCGCCGACATACACCTGCTGGAACCGGCGCTCGAGCGCCGCGTCCTTCTCGATGTACTCGCGGTACTCGTTGAGCGTGGTCGCGCCGATGAGGTGCAGCTCGCCTCGGGCGAGCATCGGCTTCAACATGTTGGATGCCGCGACCGACCCCTCGCCGCCGCCGGCGCCCATCAGCAGGTGCAGTTCGTCGACGAACGTGATGATCTCGCCCTCGGCCTCGTCGATCTCTTTGAGCACGCTCTTCAGCCGCTCTTCGAACTGACCGCGGTACATGGCGCCTGCCACGAGTGCCGAGATGTCGAGCGAGACGAGCCGCTTGTTCTTCAGGCTCTCGGCGACGTCGCCCGCGACGATGCGCTGCGCGAGCCCCTCGACGACCGCGGTCTTGCCGACGCCGGGCTCGCCGATGAGCACGGGGTTGTTCTTGGTGCGCCGGGTGAGCACCTGGCTGACGCGGCGGATCTCGGAGTCGCGGCCGATCACCGGGTCGAGTTTGCCGGCCTTCGCGAGCGCGGTGAGGTCGACGCCGAACTGTTCGAGCGCCGACTTCTGCTCGTCCTGCGAGCTCGGCGCGCCCTGCATGTTGGCCACAGGCGGTTTCCCTTCTCTTCAAACTTGAGTCTACTCAACTCAACTTTGCGATCCAGGGTGAGTATTCCCCCACTTGCTCACGCTAGACGGATGCCTCGCGGCTGTCACCTGTCGGACGCGCCCGGAATCCCAGCCGCCGGTCCGGCTGGCAGCACGCCACCCGCCGGAATAGCCCCCGGCACCCCCGCGTTGCCCCCGACGTGCGACGCTTCGGAACCCTCTCGTTCGGCCACTACGGCCCCATCGGCGCCGGGCGCCGGCTCTCGGCGGCCGACTCGATGCTGCAGGCGATCGACCTCGCACAGGGCATGGACGACCTCGGCGTGAACGGCGTGTACTTCCGCGTGCACCACTTCGCTCGGCAGCAATCGTCGCCGATGCCGCTGCTCGCCGCGATCGCCGCACGCACCGAGCGCATCGAGGTCGGCACGGGCGTCATCGACATGCGGTACGAGAACCCGCTGCACCTCGCCGAGGAGGCCGCCGCGGTCGACCTCATCTCGGGCGGACGGCTCGCGCTGGGCGTCAGCCGCGGGTCACCCGAGAGCGTCGTCCGCGGATACGAGGCGTTCGGCTACACGGGCTCCCAAGACCCGCGCGGCGCCGACATCGCCCGAGACCACTTCGCGAGGTTCCTGCAGGCGATCGAGGGCGAAGGGCTCGCCGAGCGGGATACCGCGTCGCCGTTCGGCGGCGGCACGGGCATGCAGCGCATCGAGCCCTACTCCGAAGGGCTGCGCTCGCGGGTGTGGTGGGGCGCCGGCAACCGCGACTCCGCCGAGTGGGCGGGCCGGGTCGGCGTTAATCTCATGTCCTCGACGCTGCTCACCGAAGATCGCGGCATCCCGTTCGACGAACTGCAGGCGCAGCAGATCGAGGCGTTCCGCGCGGCGTGGCGCGAAGCGGGGCATCCGGGCGATCCCCGCGTGTCGGTGAGCCGTTCGATCTTCCCGATCACGACGGCTGAAGACGAACTGTACTTCGGCGGCCGCCAGGACGGCGACGGGGTCGGCGTGATCGACGGCATCCGCTCGACGTTCGGCAAGACCTATGCGGGCACGCCCGACCGGCTGGTCGACCAGTTGCAGCGGGATGCCGCGATCCAGTCGGCCGATACGCTCATGCTCACCATCCCGAGCCAGCTCGGTGTCGAGTTCAACCTGCGACTCGTCACCGCGTTCGCCGAGCACGTCGCACCGAGCCTCGGCTGGGAGTCGACGCGCGCCTGAGCGACGCCGCGCGCGGGCTGCCCCCGCGCGCGTGGTTCACCCCCGCGGCACCGCGTACTTGAATCCGCGGTGCGAGCCGGCGAAGCCGAGGCGCTCGTAGAAGCGGTGCGCATCGACACGTCGGTCGTCGCTGGTGAGCTGCACGAGCGCGACGCCCAGGCGCGGCGCCGCGACCTCCGTCACCCATCGCATCATCGCGCCGCCGATGCCCGCCGAGCGCAGGTCGCTGCGCACCCGCACCGCTTCGACGTGCAGGCGCGTGGCCCCGCCGCGGGACATCCCCGGGATGACCGTGAGCTGCATCGTGCCCACGACGCCGTCCACGGGATGGTCGGCGACCACGATCGTGTTCGCCGGGTCGCCGATGACCGACTCGAGGGCGCGCAGCGAGGCCGCACGGTCCACGGTGTCGGCGCCGTGCCCGCGCGCGACCGTGAGGTCGTCGTCGGTGAGCAGCCGGATGATCGCGTCGACGTCGTCGGGTCGCGCGGTGCGCAACACGGCTTCGGGAATGGCGGGAGACAAGGGGGCGGGCAGGTCGAGGGCGTTCAGCACGCATCCAGTCTGCACGGCGACGGATTCAGCGCGCGGCGAGCTCGTCAAGGGCGTCGAACAGGCCGGTGCACCACCAGGCGTAGTCGTGGCCGCCCGTGTACGCGCGCAGTGTCACGTCGCCGCCGGCCGCGCGGGCGGCATCGGCGAAGCTGCGCGCGAGGTCGAGCATGCCGGCCTCCTCGGTTCCGGCCTGCACCGCGAACCGCCCCGAGACGGATGCCTCGGCGAGCCGCCGCACGAGGTCGCCGACCTGTCCGGCGGGCACCCGCGACTCCTCGTCGGCCCGGAAGTGGAACGACCCCGACTGCACGATCGCCGTCGCCGCGAGGTCGGGACGCAGGGCCGCCACGGATGCCGCGGCGAGCCCGCCGTAGCTCTGCCCGGCGACGACCACCCGCGACGGGTCGGGGAGTCCGCCGATCAGCGCGGCGACGGCGGGCAGCACCTCGGTCTCGAGGTGTGCGATGACGCGCTCCGGATGCGGCAGCAGCGCCGCGCGCCGGGCGAGGTCTCCCGACGGCACGAGCACCACCGTCGCGGGCGGAGCGAGGTGCCGCGCGAGCGCCTCGCGCACACCGGCCCCGGCCCAGTGCTCGCCGTCGAAGAGCAGCAGCACCCGCCCATCGGCGGCGCCGGCCGGGCGCAGCACGGTGAGCGAGGTATCTCCGTCGATCGGCACGACCTCGGCGCGCACCTCGCGCGGCTCCCGCGGGGTGCGCGCCTCCCACGCCGGATGCACCCGCGCACCCGGCATGACCAGCACCGACGACCGGGTGCCGAGCGGGTTCGGCAGTTCGCGCGGGTTGCGGGGGTCGGGACATCCCAGCCGGTGGATGCTCCGCCAGCCCGCATGCGTCAGGCCCGCGTCGCGGGGCAGGTGCGGCGCGCTCGCGAACCGGTAGCTGGCCACCAGGTCGTCGGGCAGCAGGTAGGCGATGACGCCGAGCGGGGCGTCGGAGCCGGCCGCACCGGGAACCCGCTCGAGCAGCGCCGGGCCGAGGTCGTGGCGGTGCCCGTCGGTGATGCCGTTCAGGTGGATCATGCCCTCGTGCCCAGCCGGCAGGTCGGCGACGAACGTGACCTCGCGGAGCATCCGCCCGTCGTCGCCCACGACCGACCGACCGAACGCCGGCCAGGTCGGCGACACCGCCTCGGGCGGCTCCCCGGCGAGCAGGCGCGCCCGAGCCTCGGAATCGGCCCGCGGGGGCGCCGGCCGGGTCGGTCGGCGTGCGCCCGTGGCATCCGGTCTGCCCATCGTCGCCGCCCCGCTCACGCGACTGCCGCCCGCCCGGGCAGCGGCACGACCAGCGGGGTGCCCGTCAGTGGATCGGGCACGACCTGCGCGCGCAACCCGAAGACCTCCTCCACGAGCTCGGCCGTCACGAGCTCGCCGGGCGGGCCCTCGGCGACGACGCGTCCGTCGCGCATCGCGATGAGGTGGGTCGCATACCGGCACGCCTGGTCGACGTCGTGCAGCACGGCGACGACCGTCTTGCCGGCGGCGTGCAGGTCGCGGCAGAGCTCGAGCACCTCGATCTGATGGGTGAGGTCGAGGAACGTCGTGGGCTCGTCGAGCAGCACGAGATCGGTCGACTGGGCGAGCACCATCGCGAGCAGCACGCGCTGACGCTGCCCGCCCGAGAGCTCGTCGACGAGCCGGTCGGCCAGGTCGTCGACGCCCGTCGCCGCCATCGCGTGCGCCACCGCTTGTTCGTCGTCGGTCGACCACTGCCGTAGCATCCGCTGATGCGGGAACCGCCCGCGCGCGATGAGGTCGGCCACCGAAATGCCGTCGGGCGGCACGACCGACTGCGGCAGCAGCGCGAGCGCGCGGGCGAACTCCTTCGGGCGGTACGCGTCGACGTCGCGCCCGTCGAGCGTCACCGCGCCGGCCGACGGCCGGAGCTGACGGGCGAGCGCGCGCAGCACAGTCGACTTGCCGCACGCGTTCGGCCCGATAATGACGGTGAAGCCGCCGTCGGGAATGCGCACGGCAAGGTCGTGCACGACGTCGCATCCGTCGTAGGCCAGGCGCAACGAGGATGCCTCGAGGCGCGCCTCGTGCGCATCGCGGGGGTGTGCGGATGTCTCGTGCACGGTGTGTCCTCCGGGTCGGCGTTCGTTCCGAGGTCTGGGTCAGCGGCCGCGCGAGAGCAGCCAGAGCAGGTACACGCCGCCGAGCATCGCGGTCACGATGCCGACGGGTGCGGCGAGGGCGAGCGGCAGGTGCTGCGACACGAGGTCGGATGCCACGAGCAGCACGGCGCCCATCGCGGCCGAACCGACGATCGACAGCGTGCCCGACCGGCCGACGCGCATCACGAGCTGCGGTGCGGCGAGCGCGACGAACGAGATCGGGCCGGCCGTGGCGGTGGCGAACGCGGCGAGCACCACCGCGATCGCGATCGACGTGACGCGCAGCGACCCGAGCGGCACGCCGATCTGGCGCGCGGCGTCGTCGCCGAGGTCGAGCATCACGAGCCGGCTGCGCAGCACCACGAGGATCGGCAGGAGCACGACGACGGCGACCAGCGTGGGCAGCACCTCCTCCCACCCGCGCGCGTTCAGCGTGCCGACGAGCCACTGCTGCGCGCCGACCGCCTCGTCGCGCTGGCTGCGGGTGAGGAGCAGATCATTGACCGCGCCGAGGAACGCCCCGGCGCCGATGCCGACGAGCACCAGCCGGTACCCGGCGCCCGACCCGTGCCGCAGGGTGAGCGCACCGACCACGAGAGCGACGACGAGGCCGGCCACGACGGCCGATGCGGCCACGATCCGCGCCGGGGCGTCGAACACGATGATCGCGACGATCGCGCCCGTCGCCGACCCCGAGACGAATCCGATGATGTCGGGCGAGCCGAGCGGGTTGCGCGACACCGCCTGGAACACCGCGCCGCTCACGCCGAGCGCGGCGCCGACGACGACGCCGGCGACGAGGCGGGGCATCCGGATGCCCTCGATCACGCGAACCGCCGGGCCCTCGCCCTGACCGATCAGCGCGGCCCAGATGTCGGCCGGGGCGAGCGGCATCGACCCGGTCGTGAGCACGCCGACGCCGAGCGGCAGGAGCAGCACGATGAGCACCCCGGCGACGATCGCCGGGCGCAGGTGCCACCGCAGCGAGACGCGCTCGCCGCGGCTGCGCCAAACCACCGCCCCGCCCGAGTGCCGGGGCTCCGCCCCTCCCCCTTGCCCGGCCTCGACCCCGCCCCCCTTCAGCGAATCAGGAAGAACGTGCGCGGTGTCGGCGTGTCGGGCAGGCCCGACCGGCGTGTCGCGTCGGAATTCCTGATCCGCGAGATCGGCGGGCGTGGAGTGCGCGGGGATCGGGTGCGCCATCAGAGCCTCATCAGTCGGCGTCGGCGAGCGAGCAGGATGAAGATCGGCGCACCGATCAGCGCCGTCACGATCGAGGTCTCGACCTCGGCGCCGGGCAGGATGAGCCGCCCGATGATGTCGGATCCGAGCACCAGCGCCGCGGCGGCGACGACCGACAGCGGCAGGATCCACCGGTAGTCGGGGCCGACGAGCAGCCGCACGCCCAGCGGCGCCGCGAGCCCGACGAAGACGATCGGCCCGGCGATGGCGGTGGCGCCTCCGGCGAGCAGCACGATGATCACCGCGCCCGCCGACAGCACGCGCCGGGGGTCGGCGCCAAGCGAACGCCCGAGCTCGCGGCCCAGCGCGATGGCGTTGAACGACGGCCCGAGCAGGCAGGCGACGAGCAGCGTCGGCACGATCACGAGGGTCGCGGGCAGCACCAGCTCGGGGCCGCGCCCCTGCACCGAACCGACCGCCCAGTGCCGGAACGTGTCGAACACCGTGGGGAAGTTCAACAGCAGCGCGTTGGTGTACGCACCGAGCACGACCGACAGGGCGGCGCCGGCGAGGGTGAGCCGGATCGGGTCGGCACCGGTGCGGAACATCCCGCCGAGTGCGGCGACCAGCACCGACGCCACCGCGGCGCCCGCGAACGCGAAGGCGAGCGTGCCGAACACTCCCCCCGGCATCCCGCCGAATGCGGCACCCGAGACGGCGATGCCGGTGGCGGCGGCCGCGGCGGCGCCCGCGTTCACGCCGAGGATGCCGGGTTCGGCGAGCGGGTTCCGCGTGAGCGCCTGCATGACCGCACCCGCCACCCCGAGCGCGGCGCCGACGAGCGCGGCGAGCGCGGTGCGGGGCAGCCGGAGTTCAGCCACCACGAGGTGGCGGTCGTCGGTCGGGTCGAAGTCGACGACGGCGGCCCACACTACGGCGGGGTCGATCCCGCGCGTCCCGACCAGCACGCTCACGACGGCGAGCACCGCGAGCAGCACCAGCCCGATCACGAGCGCGACCACGGGCCGCCGCCGCGGCCCGCGCACACCGCGCAGGCCACCCAGCCCACCCAGCCCGCGCACCCCGCGCAGGCCGCCCCGCCGGCGCACGGCCGACGGGGCGATCACTGCGGGCGGGGCGAGGTTCACGCGAACTCGGACTCCACGATGTCGACGATCTGCGACGCGCTGTAGTAGTCGATGCGGAACGAGGTCGGCCCGAGCGACACCACCGATCCGGAGGCGATGGCCGGCGCGGTCGCGAGCACCGCGGTGGCGAGAAGGTCTTCGGCGGTCTCGTCGCCGCCGCTCACCAGGAACACAGTGTCGCCGGTCAGCGCGGTCGTCACGTTCTCGATCGAGAGGAACGCGAAGTCGTTGCGCGGCTGCTCGCTCGTGTCGAACTCGTCGGGTGCCCCCTCGACGACGAAGCCGAGCGACTCGAGCAGCTCGGTGTGCGCACTGCCCGGCTTCGCGAACGCGGTCGGGTTCTCGGTGCCGTTCCACACGATCGCGTTCGCGGTGCCGTCGGGCACGGTGATCGCGTCGGCGACCTCGGCGACGTGCGCGTCGAACGACGCGACGACGTCGGCGGCCTCGTCCTCGTGCCCGGTCGCCTCGCCGAGCACGGCGGCGAGCTGCTGCCAGGTGTTCGCACCGTAGTCGAGCACGATGGTGGGCGCGATCGCCGACAGCGCCTCGAGCTCGTCGGCGGTCGAGTCGGCACCGCTCGACGACACCACGATCAGATCGGGGTCGGCGGCGATGACGGCCTCCTCGTCGAACTCGAGGTTCGGGTACAGCGATTCGACGCCGCGCTCCACGGCGACGTCGGCCCACTGGCTGAAGAACCCGTTCTCGTCGGTGATCGCGCTCGGCGTGGTGGTGGCGGTCGCCACGATCGGCGCGTCGATCGCGAGCAGCGTGCCGGCGAGGGTGAGCGAGGTCGACACGATGCGCTCGGGCGCCGCGGGGATCTCGGTGACCCCGCCCACGTGCTCGATCGTGCGGGGCCAGGCACCGTCGTCGGCCGCGGTGTTCGGCGCCTCTTCGGCGGCGGAGGGCCCGGAGCATCCGGTCAGGAGGAGCGCGACGGCGGCGACTCCCGCGGCCGCGACGGACTTCCAGTGTGCAGGCATGTTCTGCTCTCTCTCGGTGGGTGGGTGCGACGGATGCCGCGGGGCGCGCTCGCCCGAGGCGCGCCCGTCGAGCGGGCGGCCGCGTGGGCGTGCGCTCGTCGGTGAGCTCGGTGGGCGCCGCGCGGGGGCGCGGCGCCGGTCAGTCCTCGTCGGGGAGGTGGTGGTCGAGCCCGGCGGTGCCGAGCTTCCAGTAGCCGTCGATGTCGGATGCTTCGCGGGGCACGCCGGCCGCGCGCAGCGCGCGCCGGAACGGCTTCAGCGACCCGGCTTCGCCCGCGGCCCAGACGAACGTGTCGTCGAGGTCGGCGATGAGGCCGGCGACCTCGGCCAGCACGTCGGCGCGGTTCGGGCCGATCGGATGCTCCAGCCAGTGCACGCGGGTCCGCGGGCGCACGGGCAGCGGGTATTCGCCCGCCTCGGCGGCGAGGGCGAACACCTCGACCTCGGCGGTCCACCCGGGTTCGTCGAGCCAGCGGCCGACGGCGGGCAGCGCGGTCTCGTCGGCGACGAGCACGTAGCGTGCGTAGTCGCGTGGGTAGAGGTGCGAGCCGCGTGGGCCAAGCACGCCGATCGGGTCGCCGACCTTCGCCGCGATCGCCCAACGCCCGGCGGGGCCGTGGTCGTGGCGCACGAAGTCGAGCACGAGCCCGTCGGCGCTGTACGCCCGCACGGTGTAGTCGCGCAGGATCGGGTCGGCGTCGCCCGGCATCGCGAGTCGGTCGTCGCGCACGCCGGGCAGCGGGATGCGCCCCGTCACCGGGTCGGGCAGCACGAGCTTGACGTGGTCGCCGGCGGCGAACGCGGGGAACGGGAACGCGTCGAGCTGGTCGCCGGCGAGCGTGATGCGCTGCATGCGCGGGCCGATGCGCTCGGTCGCGGCCACCTCGAGCAGGCGGGCGCGGAGCGGGTGCATGACGGTCTGGACGGCGCGGGACGCGACCGGAGCGTCGGTGCGGGCCGCGATCGGGGCGGCGGGGCGAGCGGCAGGGCGAGCAGCGAGATCGGTCATCGCAGAAAGCTTAGGTTTGCCTAACCTGACTCGCTGCCTACAATCGGACATGGCATGACGGTGAGCGGACGACTTCGACGGGTGGGCGCATGACGGCGACGATGAACGCCTCACTCGGCGCGGTGCGCCTGCGCGACCAGACGACGCACCGACATGACGTCGACGAGCTGACGTGGGTGGTCGACGGCTCGTGCACCGTCGAGGTCGACAGGCAGCGCTGGATCGTCGACACCCGCCAAGCCCTCGTCATCCCCGCGGGCGTCGAGCACACGGTGATCCCTCGGCCCGACTCGATCGTGTTCCCGCTGCTGTTCCCCGACGGTCTGTCGGGCCCGCATGACGCCGACGAAGAGCGACCGGATGTCGCATCCGCTCGCCTGATCGCCCGAACCCCCGCGCTCGAGCTGTGCGCACGCGCGCTGCTCCAGCCGGGACTCGCCGAGGCATCCGCCCTCGACGCCGCGCGCCGCGCCGCGCACGAACTGGTCGTCGCAGCCGAGGCATCCGACATGCCCGCGCTGCCCGCCGACAGCCGCGCCCGCACCGTCGCGCGCGCGATCCTCGAGCACCCTGCGACGCACGAATCGCTCGACGACTGGGCCGCGCGCGTGCACACCAGCGGCAAGACGCTGCAGCGCCACTTCGTGAAGGACACCGGCCTCAGCTTCCAGCACTGGCGCGTCAACGCGCGCCTCGCACTCGCGCGCCGGCGCATCGAGCACGGCGAGGGCGTGCTCACCGCAGCACGCGCCGTCGGCTACGCCAACGCGAGCGCGTTCATCGCGGCGTTCCGCCGACGCTACGGGGTGACGCCCGGCACGCTCGCGGTGCGAGCGCCCAGCCGGGGCACGAACGCCGCCCGCTCCCGCGCGCCGCTCGGCTGAGCGCGCGGCCCGGCACTCACTCCAGCAGCGCGTCGCGCAGGGCCTGCTGCACGGATGCCTCGAGCGCGAGCCCCTCGTCGAAGTAGCCCTGGATGTCGCCGAACCTGGTGTGCAGTTCGTCGAACGCCGTCTCGAGGTAGTCGCGCTCCACCCCGAGCACGGTCACGAGCAGCGCGCGATCGCCGCCGGCCGCCTCGAACTGCTGGAACACCGGCTCGAGCGCCGGCAGCAGCTGCTCGTTCGTGAGCAGATAGTCGCGGATGACGAGTTCCTCGGGCACGCCGAGGAAGCTGAGCAGCGCCGCAGCACCCCACCCGGTGCGATCCTTGCCGGTGGTGCAGTGGAACAGCGCCGGCCGGTTCGCCGGCTCGGCGAGCTCGGTGTAGAGCCGCCGATACGACGCGAGCGCGCTGGGCAGGCTGACGATCTGCCGGTACGCCTGGGCGAAGAGCGCCTGCGCCCGCCCGTCGCCGAGCAGTCGATCGGCCGAAGCCGGGTCGGAGACGATCTTCATGAGCTCGGCCGGCGCGGCCCCCGCCCCCGCGTCGGCGAGCACGTCGAGCGCCTCGTCGCGCACCCCGTCGGGCACCCGGTCGGGCGATGCCTCGCGCTCGACGGCCGTGCGCAGGTCGAAGATCGTGCGCACCCGCAGCTCGGCGAACCGGCGCAGATCGTCGGCGTCGACCCGTCCCAGCTCGGTCGACCGGTACACCTCGCCCAGCCGGATCCGCCGGCCGTCGGCGGTCGTCCACCCGCCCAGGTCGCGCAGGTTCGGCAACGTGGCGAGCGGAATCGCGGCGCCGGGCTCGGTCATGGTGCCCCCTCGGGTCGATCCGCGGCATCCGATGGGATGTCGCGAGGAATGCCCTCGGGGCATCCCTCGTTAATCTGCCGCAGAACCGACCGTCGAACCAGAGGGAGCACGCATGCCGCTGCAGGGGGAGTACGCACCGAGCACGTCGAGTTGGGCGCGCAAGCAGGCAGAGGAGTTCGAGGCGACCGGCGGCGCGAAGGCGAATACGCTGCAGGGCCGCCCGATCATCGTGCTCACCACGCTCGGCGTCCAGAGCGGCAAGCTGCGCAAGACCGCGCTCATGCGCGTCGAGCACGACGGCGAGTACGTGGTCGTGGGGTCCAAGGGCGGCGCCCCCGAGCACCCGAAGTGGGTGGCGAACCTGCGCGCCCACCCCCTCGCCGAGCTGCAGGACGGCGCCGAGAAGCACGACTACGCGGTGCGCGAGCTCGAACCCGGCCCCGAGCGCGCCCTCTGGTGGGCCCGTGCGAACGAGACCTGGCCCGACTACGCGGGCTACCAGGCGAAGACCGACCGGCTCATCCCGCTCTTCCTGCTGACCCGGGTCGACTGACCCCCGCCGCCGAGGCCCCGCCGGTCGTGCAGGGAGCGCAGCGACCGTATCGCGACCCCGCACGCGACCGGCCCGGCCGGCCATCTCACCGGGTCTCGAGACGCGTCCGACTTCGGCGGGCGCTCCTCGCCCAGCGGATGCCTCACAGCCAGCGCATCGTGAACGCGGCCGCCAGAAGCGACCGGAACGGCGGCACCGCGAGCACGCGCACCACCGCGTTTCGCCCGCGCAGTCGCGCACCGGCGGTCGGCGCGCCCATTCGCATGTTGAACCGTGCCTGGCGCACGGCGCGGGCCGCCGCCGAGCGCCGCACTCGGTCGTAGGCGACGAACGCGTCGAGCACCCCGCCCTCGGCGACCCCACCGGCCAGATCGCGAACGAGGTGCTGCGCGTCGAGCCATCCGAGGTTCATGCCCTGCCCGCCGATCGGGCTGACCTCGTGCGCCGCGTCGCCGACCAGGGCGACGCGTCCGTTCGCGAACCGGTCGGCGAGGTGCTGCCGCGCGGTGAACGCGCTCGGCTCGCTCGCCGAGGACGGATCGACGGATGCCCCGGCGCGCGCGTCGACGATGGTCGCGAGCGCCTCGGCGTCCAATGGAGTCGGCGCCCGCCGCACCCACGCCACCCAGCGCCGGCGCCCGCCCGGCAGCGGGAACGACTCGACCACCCCCGACGGCTCGAAGTGCAACAGCGCGGTGGTCGCGGCATCCGTGGTGTCGTCGCTGTCGCCCATGACGTACTCGGCCCGCCCGCGGCGCTCACGCCAGCCGATGCCCGCGACCTGCCGCACGGTGCTGCGCACCCCGTCGGCGCCGACCAGGTAGGTCGCCGCGATCACGCCCGCGCCGGTCCCGGCGCCCGTCCCGGCGCCCGTCCCCGTCCCCGCGCCCGTCCCGGCGCCCGTCCTCGCGCCCGTCCCCGACGTTGGAACCGTTCTTGCGTCATGGAACCCGTCCCGAACCCGGTTCGATGACGCGAATGCGGCTCCATCGGGGGCGGCGGGGGCGGGGGCGGCAGGGGCGGGGGCGGCGGGGGCAGGGGCGGGGGCGGCAGGGGCGGGGGCGGGAGGGAAGGCCGGGGCGACCGCGAGCTCCACGTGGGTGCCGCGATCGCGCCAGCCCGTGACGGCGACGCCGCGCCGCAGTGCGCCGGGTGCGAGCGACGCGAGGCGCGCCTCGAGCAGCGCCTCCGTCTCGTGCTGCGGCAGCGCCCGAACCGGTTCGCGGAACCGCATCCGCCCGAGCGTGCGGCCCTCGCAGGTCACGACGCCGTCGCGGATGGGCGTCGACCGCTCGCGCACGGCGGCGCCGACGCCGGCGGCGTCGAGCACTCGCAGCCCGGGCGGGTGGATGCCGATGGCCCGCGACGACCCCGACGGCTCGCTGCGACGCTCGAGCACCACGACGTCGAGCCCGCGCGCGGCGCCGAGGCACGCCAGCAGCAGTCCGACCGGCCCGCCCCCGACGATCGCCACGTCGTAGCGCTGATCGTCGCCCGACCGAGGCAGCTTTGTGCGACCGAGGCCGACCTGGGAAGACCTCGGTCGCGCAAATCGACCTCCGTCGGCGGGGCCGGCGGGAGCGCCGCCGCGTGGTGCGGGAGGCCGGCGGCCCCTCACGGCCACTCCTCGCGCACCATCTCGAGCCGCGACGGAAACGCCCGGCGCACGCGCCAGCCGTCGGGCAGCGCCGGAGCGAGCTCGGCCGCGGTGTGGCTGCGCCGGATCGACGTCAGCCCGTCGGCGCGAATGTACGAGTCGGCGAGCAGGTTGCCCGCGAACGGCCAGGTGCCGACGGCGAACGCCGCGTACCCGAGCCGCGACCGTTCGATGTCGCCGTGCACCGCCACCCCGCCGGCGGCCGTCAGCCGCTCGGAGTCGGCGAGCAACGCCCCGAACTCCCGGCCGCTCAGGTGGTGCAGCACATGATTCGACACCACGAACTCGAACCGCTCGTCGGCGTCGGCGAGCGCGCGGCTCGTCGTCGCGGCGAACCGCAACCCGAGCATCGCGGGCTGCGACGTGGCGAACGCCATCGCCCGCTCGTCGGGGTCGATCGCGAGCGCTTCGAGCCGCAGCCCGTCGGCCGCGGCCCAGCGCAGCAGGCGTCGCGGCAGGTCGCCGCCGCCGGTGCCGATGTCGAGCAGCCGCGAGGTCCATACGGGCGACAGGCGCGGCCGCACCCAGCGCCGGTAGACGTCGCGCGCACCCGACACGACGGCGTTCACCAGCGCGAAGCGGGCGTAGGTGCGCGTGAGCAGGCGCGGGTCGGCGTCGGACGCGTCCATCTGCTCGCGCGCGTCGGCGTCGCGCTCGGCGAGGAAGCGAGCGGATGCCACGGCGCGCGCCCTCAGCCCCGCACCGTGAGCAGTGCCGACTCGACGGTCAGGCCCGGCCCGAACGCCATCGCCGCGACCCGCTCGCCGTCGACCGCCGCGACCGGACCCACCCCGTCGAGGATGCCGCGCAGCACGAACAGCACGGTGGCGCTGGACATGTTGCCGAAGTCGCGCAGCGTCGACCGCGACGGCACCAACTGATCCTCGCGCAGCGCGAGCCGGGCCTCGACGCGGTCCAGGATGCTCCGCCCGCCGGGGTGGATCGCCCAGTGCGCGATCGATTCGCCCGAGGCATCCGCCTCCAACGCGCCCGAGAGCGAAGCGTCGCCCGCGAACAGCGGCTCGAGCGCGCCCGTGATGTGCTCGCCGATGATGTGCGGCACCTGCGGCGAGAGGCCGATGTCGAAGCCGTGGTCGCCGATCTTCCACGCCATATCGCCCTCGCCGACGGGCGTGATGCGGGTCGCGAACCTATCGAGGTCGAAGCCGCGCTCACCCGGTTCGAGCGGCCGCGCGGTCACGATGCCGGCTCCGGCGCCGTCGGCGAACAGCGAGGACGCGACGATCGTGTCGGGGTCGTTCGAGCTGCGCAGATGCAGCGTGCACAGTTCGACCGAGACGACGAGCACGACGGCCGAGGCATCCGCGTCGCAGACCTGGGCCGCGAGCCGCAGCGCCGGGATCGAGGCGTAGCATCCCATGAACCCGAGGTGGTAGCGCTGCACACCCGCCGGAAGCCCGAGATCGCGCGCCAGCACGTAGTCGGGGCCGGGCGCGTAGAAGCCGGTGCAGCTCACGGTGATCACATGCGTGACATCGGATGCCTCGATGCCGGGTGTGGCCGCGATCGCCGCCGCGCCCGCTTCGAGGGAGATGCGCGACGCCTCGTCGGTGTAGATGTCGTTGCGCACCTTGGTGCCGGGCAGCAGCAGGTCGCCCGTGGCCTGGTCGAAGAACACGGGTTCTTCGTCGCGCGGATCCCAGGTGAGTTCGTCGAGCACGGTGTGCCGGGTCTCGATGCCCGACTCGTTGAACGCGGTCGTGAGGATCCGCTGCGCGAGCCGATTCAGCCCGGGCTGCGCGGCGTAGACGTCGCGCACCTCCGACTGCACCAGCACGGTCGGCGGAACAACGGTGGACAGGCCTCGCAGCGTCGCGGTCATGACTCAGTGTAGGAAGCCGACCGGATGCCCGGACAAGGGGTTGCGCCCGCTCTTCCGCGCTACCCGAGCAGCTTCGCTTTCGCGGCGGCGAACTCGTCGGCGCTCAGGAGGCCCTGCTGCTGCAGCGCGGCGAGCTTCTGGAGCTCGGCGACGATGTCGACGCCGCCCGCCGGAGCGGCCGGAGCCGCCGGTGCAGCCGCAACCGGCCCGGCCGCCGCCGCGGCCTGCTGCTGGGCGACCGCCTGCTGCGCTGCGGCCTGCATCTGCGCCTGCTGCTGTTGAGCCTCGTACTGCTGCTGCTCGTACTCGTCTTGCGCGCGCTGCTGCTGATGCCGCTGCATGCCGCCCGACACCGCCGTGGCGGTGCCCGCGACGACCGCGGTGCGCGCTGCGAGCCCGAGGAGTCCGGGTCGACCGACTCTTCTGATGGGCATGACTACTCCCCCTCCGCCTCGGACAGCACGGCGTTGACGACCGGCGCTGGAATGCGCTCGGTCTGCAGCACGACGCCACCGGCGGCGGCGAACCGAGACGCGAGCTGCTTCGCCCAGACGAGCTCGATCGCGAGGACCGCCCCCGACGTTCCGGGCGGGATCACCTCGGCCAGCTCGTCGATGTCGTCGTCGCCGACGAGGCCGCCGGCTTCGAAGGTCACCTGGGAGACGTCGAACTCATCGCCCAGGTCTTCGAACTCGCGCACCTCGATGCTGCCGTCCTCGTGCCGGGACACGATGATCGCGTCGAGCACCCGGATGTGACCCGTGTCGACCAATTCCGCGATGGCTGCGAAGGTGTCGGCATCGAGCCGATCCCCCTCGAATCCGATCACGTACAGGTCGACCGGACCGTACTCGAAATCCGCCATCGTTCCCCCTCTGACACGATGACCCTATCCCCCTGCGATCGCTGCGCGATAGCGTCAGACCAAGCCGACCCCGTGACACGGCTCGGCTGGACTCGTGGCCGTTCCGCAGGCACGGTGCGGCACGGAGCCGGGCGTGAGGGGGCGATCGGCATGCAGCGTTCGGGCACCGAAGTGATCAGCGTCGAACCCGAGGTTCGCGCGAAGCGCGGAGTCCGCGCCGAGACCGAGGCGGTGGTGGCCGGCACGGTCGGCGCCGCGGTCTCGGGCGCGGTCGCATTGCTGCTGTTCCTCGGCGCCCTGACGCCGTTGTGGGCGGTCGGCCGGTCGGTGGGCGTCGTCGCCGGCATCGCCGTCTTCGCGGCGAGCGCCGGTGCGGCCGGCACCGCGTACATGCGGTCGCGCCGGCAGCCGGGGCAGGAGTGGCGACGCCGGATCCGGCCCTGGCAGGATGCCGTCGACATCGGCACGGTCGCGGCCGTGCACGCTGCGATCGCGGCGGTCCTCACCGTCGCCGTGTTCGTGCTGCTGCAGCGCAGCTTCGAGGGGCTCGAGGTCGACGCCTTCATCGGCACACTGGCGGTCGTGGCATCCGCGGGGTTCTCGGGCTACCTGGCCTACTCGTCGGCGGCGGCCATGACGACCCGGAAGATGTCGACGCTGCTGGTGACCTACATGGCCGTCGCGACGCTGGGCAGCATCGCGGCCGTCGAGGACCCGCTCTGGTGGGAGTACCACTTCAGCCAGCTCGGCACCGCCGACGACTTCTCGGCGTTCCTGTTCAACAGCACGCTCATCGTCGCCGGCGTCTTCGTGACCACGTTCTCGCTCTACCTGACCCGCGACCTGACGACGCTGGCCGAGCGGGGCGTGCTCGAACGGGCGTGGGCGCCGCGGTTCTACGGCATCGTGTTCGTCGTGCTCGGCCTGATGCTGGCCGGCGTCGGGCTGTTCCCGCTCGACGTGAGCATCGCCCTGCACAACGGTTGCGCGGCGGGTATGGCCGCGTCGTTCGCGGCGATGGTGCTGGGGTCGCCGGCGATCCTCCGCGGGCTGCCGCGACGCTTCTTCGTCTTCTGCTACGCCGCGTTCGCGCTGCTGATCGGCGGGTTCCTGCTCTATGCGCCGATCGGGTACTGGAATCTCACGGCGTTCGAGCTCGTCGCCTTCAGCCTGATCTTCGGCTGGATCACGGTGTTCATCCGATTCGTGAACGCGATCACGGTCGATGAGGCGGATGCTCCGAGCCCGCCGGGTGCCGACGCGGCTCCACGACCCGCATCGAGAGGAGTCCGACCATGACCGACACCGTCGCGTCCGCCGACGCGAGCATCGCCCGTCTGGGTGCGCATCGCCCGACCAGGTCCGAGCGCCGCGCCGCGGGTGCCGCGGTGCGCGATCGGCTCCCGCACGAGGCGCACGCCGAGCCGAACGCCGAGCCGAACGCCGAGTCGTCCGCCGACGAGCACGGTCGCGACCCGGTCGCGGTCATCGAGGCCCAAGGGCGCACCCGGCTGCCCGACCTGCTGGCGTTGCGGCACGGACGCATGGCGGCGTCGCCGTTCGCGTTCTATCGGGGGGCTGCGGCGATCATGGCCGACGACCTGCGCGCCGCGCCCGACACGGGTATCGAGACCCAGCTCTGCGGCGACGCGCACCTGTCGAACGTCGGGTTGTTCGCCTCACCCGAGCGCTCGCTGCTCATCGACCTGAACGACTTCGACGAGACGGCCGTCGGGCCCTTCGAGTGGGACGTGAAGCGCATGGCGGCGAGCTTCGAACTCGCGGGGCGCGCCCGCGGGTTCGCGCCCGAGCAGCGCGCCCGCATCATCTCCCGTCTCCTGACCTCCTACGCCGAGGCGATCGATGTGGCATCCCGCACGCCGGTGCTCGAGATGGCGACCGCCCGGCTGGATGCCGACGCGATGATCGCCCGGGTGCGCGGCGAACTGCGACCCGAGGTCGCCGAGCGCGTGGTGAAGGGCATCGCGAAGACCCGGCAGCGCGACAGCGCCGACGCCGTCGCCCGGCTTGCCGACCAGGTCGGCGGCTCGTACCGGTTCCGCACGAACGCGCCGACGCTGGTGCCGCTGCGCGAGCTCACCGAGCACACCGGCATCGATCAGGCGACCGGCATCGACCGGGTCGAGGCGATGCTGCTCGGCTACCGCTCGTCGCTCACCGAGGCGCATGCGCGCATCCTCGACCGGTTCCGGGTCGTGGATGTCGCGCTGAAGGTCGTCGGCGTCGGCAGCGTCGGCACCCGCGCCTGGGTGGTGCTGCTCACCGGCAACGGCAAGCGCGACGTGCTCGTGCTGCAGGCCAAGGAGGCGCAGCGGTCGGTGCTCGAGCCCCCCGACCGTCCCAGCGCCTACGCGCACCAGGGCGAGCGGGTGGTGCACGGGCAGCGGCGGCTGCAGGCCTTCGGCGACGTGCTGCTCGGCTACACCCGCGTGGTGGGGCTCGACGGGCAGGAGCGCGACTTCTACGTGCGGCAGTTCCGCGATTGGAAGGGTTCGGCCGAGCCCGAGCGTATGGAGCGGTCGACGATGAAGCTCTACGCCGAGTACTGCGGCATCGTGCTGGCACGAGCGCACGCCCGAGGCGGCGATGCGGCCACGATCTCGGGCTACCTCGGCGACGGGAACGCGTTCGCGCGCGCACTCGTGCAGTTCGCCGCGGCGTACGCCGACCGCACCGAACGCGACCACGCGGCGCTCGTCGACGCGATCACGAGCGGACGCCTGCCGGCGGTCGCGCCCTGAGCGAGACATCCCGCCCCGATGCTTTTCTCAGGAACCGCCCGCCGAAACCGCACCGTTTTCAGGAAGACACGCCGGGCGCGACGGCGAACCGACCCATTACGCCTGAAAAAGGCACCCTGCACCTGCACCGGCCGCCGGGTCAGCGGGGCTTGCGGGCTTTGCGTTCGGCCTTCGCCGCGGCATCCTCGACGCGCATCTCGAGCTTGGTCTGGTCGAGTTCGCCGAGGGCGGGCCTGATCCAGTTCAGCCGGGGGTCGGTGTCGACGAGCAGCATCCGCACCAGCAGCGTGAGCGGTACCGCGAGCAGTGCGCCCATCGGGCCGAGCACGACCGCCCAGAACAGCACCGAGATGAACGTGAGCGACTGGCTGAGCGAGACCGCGTCGCCGACCACCTTCGGCTGGATGACCGACTGGATGATGCCGTTGATGAGGCCGTAGACCACGATCACCGCCACGACGAGCGGCCAGCCTCCGACCAGCGCGCCGAACACCAGCGGCGGGATGATCGCGATGAAGTACCCGATATTCGGGATGAAGCTGCACAGGAACGAGAGGATGCCCCACAGCGGCGCCCCCGGGATGCCCATGCTCGCCAGCGCGATCCAGTTCACCACGCCCTGGGCGGCGCCGAGTCCGGTCGTCACGGCCATGTAGCGCCGCACACCCGACGTGAACCGGCCCACTCCGACGGCGATCCAGGGCCGACGGCGCCCGATGCCCTCGAGCAGCGGCGACGCGTACGACGAGTCCATCGCCATCAGCACGAGCAGGGTGAGCAGGATCACCGCCGACGAGACGAACCCGGCCGCACCGCCCAGCACGCCCCCGAGGAACGCGATCACCTGCGTCGGGTCGAACGAGTCCAGGATGCGCTGCGCCTGCTCGGCGCCGATGCCGAGCGCTTCGAGCCAGGCGCCGAAGTCGGCCAGCGCGGCCTGCAGCTGCGGCAGATACGAGGGCAGCAGCGACGAGAACTGGGCGAACGACAGGAACAGCGCCCCCGCGAACGCACCGAGCAGCAGCACGACCGCGAGGAGCACCGACACCGTCGCGACGCCGCGCGGCACGCCGCGACCCTGCATCCAGGTGCGGATCGGGTGCACGCAGATCGTCAGCACGAGCGCGAAGAACGCCGCGGTGAAGATCGACCCGATCGCGGCGATGCCGAACGACGCGACCGCGGCACCACCCAGCCCGAGCAGGATGAACGCGGTGCGGTGGGCGATCGCCGGCGGGGCCGTGCCGGGCTCGCCCGCGGCCGGCGCCGGCTCAGGCTCCCGTTTCCGGTTCCACCACATGAGGTCCCCCTTCGAGGGCCGGCGCGGCATCCGCGGCATTCGCGGCATTCGCTCCCGGCGGAGCACCCGCACTGCGGTTCCCCTCATCGCGCATCGGCACTTCGTTGCCTGCAACATATCGGGCGGGGCACCCCCCGACGCGGGATCCGCCTCGACGCGCCGCACTCGCCCGCGAATCCGCGCATTCCTCCCCCATTCCGGGCATCCGCCGCGATAGTGTGCAAGCGGGGAACACGAAGATCTGGGGGGAGATCGAGCACCTCGGTCGTGGCGTCAGCCGCCCGTCCCTTCGTTTGCGACCCGTCGGCGCACCCGCGCGTCGGCTCTCACAATCGAAGAAGGGCTCCGAATGAGTTTCTGGCAGAGTTTCTGGGACATCGTCTGGTGGACGATCTGGATCTTCGCGTTCTTCGCCTACCTCTGGGCGGTCATCGCGATCATCACCGACCTGTTCCGCGACCAACAGCTCAACGGCTGGTGGAAGGCGGTCTGGATCATCTTCCTGCTGTTCTTCCCGTTCATCACCGCGCTCGTCTACCTCATCGCCCGCGGCCGCGGCATGTCCGAACGCGCGCAGAAGGAGGCGGCGCAGGTGCAGTCGGCGACCGACGCGTACATCCGGCAGACCGCCGGGGCCGCGGCGAGCCCGTCCGACGAGATCGCGAAGGCCAAGGCGCTGCTCGATGCCGGCACCATCAACCAGGCCGAGTACGACGCGTTGAAGACGAAGGCGCTCGCGGGCTCCTGACCGGCTGCGTGAACGAGAGGGGCGGATGCTTCGGCATCCGCCCCTCCGTCGTCCGCCGTGTCAGGCGGGGACGGGCGGCGCCGGCTCCGGAGCATCCGCCTGGCTCATCGCGCTCGAGTTGCGCAGGAACAGGATGATCCAGCTGAAGATGAGCACCGCGGCGACCAGCTCGACCGCCGTGAGGTTGTAGTAGCCGATCGCGAAGAACACGCCGAGCACCACGATCACCCCGACGTACACGTACCCGAGGATCACGAAGGGGCGCGGCATCCCGGGTACGAACCACGGCAGCCCGATCACGACGACCGCGTACGCGACCGCCATGCCCGTGGCGACCGAGTTGTGCACCCAGAAGAACTGGTCGACCGAGAAGACGCCCACGCAGGCGAGGAAGATGCCGATGAGCGCCAGCCCGTTGCGCACCACGTTGCGATGCCGCCGATCGAGCGGCGTCGCGATCGGCAGGGACGCGGTGCAGTAGCGGGCGATGATCGTGACGATCGCGCCGGCGATGATGAGCGTCAGGTTGAAGGCGATGGCGGATGCATCGTGGCCGATGCCGAGGGCCGACAGGTTCTTCTGCCACCAGAGCGGATCGCTCGCGCCCAGCATGCTCGTGATCGCCCCGACCACGAGGAACACCGCGAGCACCAGCGACAGCAGCATCGGGGTGAGCCGCGCCGCCGACAGGAACACCGCGTAGGCGCTCACCGCCAGCCCGACGCCGGTGAGCGCGACCGCGGGCACCGTGAACACGACGGCGCCGATGAAGCTGCGCTCGAGCACATTCGACAGGCCGAGCCAGGCGATGAGCACGACCGCACCGTGCGCGAGCGCGAGCGCGGTGAGGTCGAACCAGTGCAGGCGGGCGCCCGCGACCGCCAGCCCCGGGCCGACCTCGCGCTGCAGGGCGGTGCTCGGCGACCGCAGCACCAGCCGCCCCAACACGAACGCGGCGATCGCGACCAGCGCACCGCTGATCGCGACGAACTCGCCGATCGACCCGGCCCCCGAGATCGGCACGTCGCGGTTCCAGAACGCGATCAGCGCGGCGACCGCTCCCACCGCGAACGCGAACGACCCGATGATGAGCGCGACCGATTCGAGCGACTCGGCGTTCTCCGCCGGGCGGCGGACGATCTCTGCCAGCGAGGTGGCCCGGCGCTTCTCGGCTGCATGGGCCGGTGCCCCATCGGGTGGGCGGTCAGGATCGATGGATGTCTCGGCGGCGGCGATCTCGGTCATGGATGCTCCCCTCGCGGCCCCCTGCCGCGTCGGCACCAGCCTGCCACCGGGGGCGGATCGGGTCGAGCATCACGCCGTCAGGGCATCGGGTCGAGCACCTCGAGCATCGAGCCCTGCACGAATCCCGCCCACTCGTACGCCGCCCGCAGGTAGTCGTCGCGCGACTCGTCGGCGTCGTCGGTGCCCTCCTCGACGACGCCGACCCGTTCGGCGAGGATGAGCCGCAGGTCGGTGAGGAACGTCAGCCACCCCCACGCCTGCGACTGGTCGAGTTCGATCTCGACCAGCCCGCGCTCGCCGGGCGCCGCCGTCGCGTCGCGCACCGACTGCGCGGCCTGGCGCTTTCCGTCGACGAGGCTCTCGCGGGTGTACCGCGTGTAGTCGCGCGACGCCGAGGCATCATCGGGGTAGGCGTTGGGCAGCAGCCGCCCGAGGGCCGGGTCGTCCTCGGTGCCGAGCAGCAGCACCGAGTCGACTTGGTCGGCGAGCTCGGACAGCAGCATCGCCTCCTCGGCCTCGAGCACCAGGCGAACCCCGTCGCCTCCGTCGCGGCCGGCGACGATCATGGCTCGGCCCTCACGACCGTGGCCTGCAATCCGTAGCCGTGCATGGCGACGACGTGCCGCTCCATCGCCTCGCGGTTGCCCGTCGCCACCACGGCGCGCCCCTCGGTGTGCACCCGCAGCATCAACCGTTCGGCCTGCTCGCGTGCGAACCCGAAGTACGTCTGGAACACGTAGGTGACGTACGTCATGAGGTTGACCGGGTCGTCCCACACGACGACATTCCACGGCCGGTCGACGGTCGCGATGGTCGCGACGTCGAGGTCGTGGAGCTCGAGCGTGTCGGTCATCCTCCCAGCCTGACACGATCGCCCGATGGATGCATCCCCGCCCGGCGCCGCCTCAGAGACGTGTCGAGACGGTCACCGTGAACTTCGGATTCCGGGCGATCTGCCGCGTCGGACCGACGAGTCGCTGCAGGGCCTGACGGTACCTCAGATGCGAGTTCCAGACGGTCACGAGCCGTCCGCCCGGCCGCAGAGCGCGGCCCGCGTCGGCGAACAGCCGCTCGGCGAGCGCGGTCGTCAGAGCGCCGCCCGCATGGAACGGCGGATTCAGCACCACGAGGTCGGCGATCCCGTCGCCGACGAGTTCGAGCGCGTCGGCGCGCTCGACCCGGATGCGGTCGGCGACACCGTTCGCCTCGGCCGTCTCGCGCGCCGACCGCACGGCCACCGCCGACTGGTCGTACGCCTCGACCTGCGCGGCCGGCAGCAGTCGGGCCAGGGCCACCGCGACGACGCCGGTGCCGCACGCCAGGTCGATCGCGCGTTCGGGCCGCTCGCCGCCGATCGCGACGGGCAGTTCGGCGATCAGGAAGCGGGTGCCGATGTCGACCGAGGTGCCGGCGAACGCGCCGCCGTGCGAGACGATGTCGATGTCGAGTTCGTCATCGTGCGCGCGGCGCGGCCACGCGGCATCCGGCCCTGTGATCGCGCCCATGCCGGCCGGATGCGGCTCGCGCACGACCAGCACCCGCGACTTCTGCCTGGCGTGACTCACGTCCACCCGCCCGAAGTGGCGCAGCAGCACGTGATTCATGGCCGGGCTCATGTGCTTCAGCCGCCCGCCCGCGACGACGACCACGTCGTCGTCCGCGTATTCGGCGATCAGCGCCGCGACCTCGTCGAGGGCATCGAGCGACCGCGGCAGCCGCAGCAGCACGACGCGGGCACCCTCGACGAGGGCGGCCTCGGCCGGTAGCACCCGCACTGCGTCGGCGAAACCGACCCGGCGCGCGTTCTCGGCGATCGCGCGCTCGCCGAGCAGGGCGTCCTGGTGCACTCGGATGCCACGCAACCCGTGCGCTGCGGCGGTGCCGAGGGCCAGCGCGCCGTGCGTGTCGCCGATCACCGCGACCCGGGCCCCCGCGGCGGTCGCGCCGAGGTCGGCGACGAGCGCATCGACGAACGGCCGGGCCTCATCGAGGATGAGCCGGTCGGCCGCGTCGGAGGCCTCGAGTCCGGGTGCGCTCACGTCGGGGCGCCTGCGGAGATCGCTGAGTTCCACCCGGGCAGGTTACCCGCACTCGGGGGTCACGGTGAGGGTTCAGCCGGTGTTTGCTACCCTCGGTCAGGCATGCGGGAAACACGCCGAAGCCAGCCGGGGGGCCGCCGCGTCGCGCCGAAGTCGGGCGCGACGCCCGTCGGACGTACCCGCACGGTGCGCCGATTCGGCGCTCTCCTGGCCACTTTCGCGGTCGGCGGGTTGCTCGCGACCCTCGCGATCGCACCCACCGCGCCGCCGCTTCTGGCCGATCCCGCCGTCGCCGCCTCATCGCTCACGCACGACCGCCTGCAGCGCGTCGCCGTCGACGCCGGGGGCGCGGTGCCCGGCGTCTCCGAGGACTCGTACGTCGCCTCGACCGGGCCCGAGACCCTCATCGAGGGGGGCACGAACCACGACTGGGCCAAACTCGTGCTCGTCGACGGCGGGTTCCCCGTGACCGAGGCGAACGTCACCGTCATTCTGCGGTGGATGCGCCAGGAGAACGGCGTCGACAACTGGTGGAACCGCAACAACCCGCTGAACAACGGCAACGGATCGGGCGGCGGATCGGGCCTCGGCAGCTACGACACCCTCGTCACCGGCGCGTACTACGCGGCCGACAGCCTGCGCCGCTACGCGTTCTACGACGCGATCGAGGCGGCGCTCGAGGTGGGAGACGACGCGGATGCCACGGCTCGCGCCATCTGGGCATCGCCGTGGGCCGGAAGCCACTACGGCAACGGCACGCACTGGTCGACCCGCCCCGTCGAGGCGATCGAGGCCCCGGCGAGCGCCTGGGGCCGCTGACGCCTGCGCGGCGCGTCGGTTGCGTCGGTCTCGATACGCGTTGCCGCTTCGCACTGGCGCTACTCGGCCGGCGACGGGCTACCGGTCGAGCGGCCGCCAGACGACGAGGGCATTCTCGCGGCGCACGCGCGTGCCGGCCTTGATGGTGACGATGTCGCCTGCCGAGCCCGCGGCGAACACGCGCCGGCCGGGGCGGTTCAGCATCTCATCGGCGAGCATCGCCTCGAGCTCGCGCACCCGGGTGCGCAGCGCCGACACCTCGTCCTCGAGGCCGAGCACGCGGCGGATGCCCTCGAGGCTGACGCCCTCGCTCGACAGCTGGGCGATCTCGCGCAGCTGCACGACATCGCGCATCGAGTAGCGGCGCGACTTGCCGGCGGTGCGGCTCGGCGAGACGAGCCCGAGCCGGTCGTACTGGCGCAGGGTCTGCGGATGCATGCCGGCGAGCTCGGCCGCGACGGAGATCACGAAGATCGGGCTCGTCTCGTCCATCGCCTACCCCTTGGCGCGCGCGATGAGGTCATCGCGGGGGTTCTCGTCGGGCAGCAGCGCTGCGAACTCGCGCAACCGCTCCTCGGCCTCCTTCGAGAGATGCGAGGGCACCGCCACCTGCACGACGGCGAGTAGGTCGCCCGTGCCCTTCTTCGTCGCGACGCCTCGGCCCTTCACGCGCAGCACCCGGCCGCTCGGGGTTCCCGGCGCGACCTTGAGCTTCACCGGGTCGCCGCCGAGCGTCGGCACCTGGATCGTCGCGCCCAACGCTGCCTCTTCGAAGGTCACCGGCACGGTGACTCGCAGGTTCAACCCGTCACGCTCGAACACGGGGTGCTTGCGCACGTTGACGGTGAGGATCATGTCGCCGTTCGCGCCGCCGTCGGGTGACGGGTGACCCTTGCCGCGCAGCCGGATCTTCTGCCCGTCGGCGACGCCGGCGGGGATGTTCACCGTCACGGGCTTGCCCTCGGCCGTCTGCAGGGTCACCTGGTCGCCCCGGGTCGCGGTGATGAAGTCGAGCGTGGTCGTGGCCGTGACATCCCGGCCCGGCGTCGGACCGCCGAAGCCGCGGTAGCCGCCCGTCGACTGCCCGAACCGGCCGCCGCCGAACAACCCGCCGAGCAGGTCGTCGTACTCGCCGCCCGCGCCCTGCTGGAACGTGAAGCGCTGGCCGCCGCCGCCCTGGCCGAACATGCCGCCGAAGACGTCCTCGAAGCCGCCGGCACCCTGCCCACCGGGGGCGGTGAAACGCGCGCCCGACCCCATCGCGCGGATCGCGTCGTACTCCTTGCGCTCCTCGGGGTCGGAGAGCACCGAGTTCGCCTCGCTGATCTCTTTGAACTTCGCCTCCGCCGCGGCATCGCCCGGGTTCTGGTCGGGGTGGTACTTGCGGGCGAGCTTGCGGTACGCCTTCTTGATGTCGGCGTCGCTCGCGTCCTTGGAGACGCCGAGCACCTGGTAGAAGTCCTTGTCGAACCAATCCTGACTGGCCACGGGCGCCTCCTCTCTCTGCTGTTCAGTCTGTCGTGCCGCCGAGTGTTTCCGTTCGCACCACTGGTTTCCGCTGGTACGGAAACGCTCGGCGCGAACGGAAACGCTCGGCGGCGGATGTGGCGTCCGTCAGGACGCCGGGGTGTGCACCACGACCTTCGCCGGGCGCAGCTGGACGCTGCCGAGCGTGTAGCCCGCCTCGACGACGTCGGCGACCGTGTCGGCGTCGACGTCGGGCGAGGGCTGCTGGAAGATCGCCTCGTGCCGCTGCGGGTCGAACACCTCGCCCACCTCGCCGAATCGCTCGAGCCCGAGCTTCTCGGTCGCGGCGCGCAGCTTGGCGGCGATCGTGACGAACGGGGTGTCGCCCTCGAGGTCGCCGTGCTTCTCGGCCCGGTCGAGATCGTCGAGCACGGGCAGCAGCACCGCGACCGCCGCACCGACCGCGCGCTCGCGCTCGAGCTCGCGGTTCTGCTCGGTGCGCCGACGGTAGTTGGCGTACTCGGCGGTGACCCGCTTGAGGTCGGCCAGGTGCTCGTCGGTCGGGTCCTGCACTTCGGCCTGCGCCGCGTTCAGGATGTCGTCGACGGTGAGCTCGCGCTCGTCGTCGCCGGCGTCGCCGTCCGCGGACCCGGGCTGAGCGGATGCCTCGTGCGAAACATCCGTCTCGCCCTGCCCCTCGGGCTGCCGAACCGCACCCGTCTCGGGGTCGATCCGCCGCTTGTCGCGGACGATCGGCTCCTCGTGGTTCCGGTCTTCCTCGGAAGCCATGGTTACTTCTTCTCGTCTTCGTCGTCGACGACCTCGGCGTCGACCACGTCCTCGTCGCTGGACTCGCCGCCCGCGGCACCGGTCGCCGAGGCATCCTCGCCGGCCGTGGCATCCGCCGCCTGGCCCTGCGCGTAGATCGCCTCGCCCAGCTTGGTCTGCGACTGCGAGAGCTTCTCGAAGGCGGTCTTCACCGCGTCGTCGTCGTCGCCCGCGAGCGCCGACTTCAGCGCGTCGACATCGCCCTGCACCTCGGTCTTCACGTCGGCGGGCAGCTTGTCGTCGTTGTCCTTGATCAGCTTCTCGACCGAGTAGGCGAGCTGCTCGGCGGAGTTGCGCTGCTCGGCGGACTCGCGGCGCTTCTTGTCTTCGGCGGCGTGCTCCTCGGCCTCGCGCACCATGCGGTCGATGTCGTCCTTCGGCAGCGACGAGCCGCCGGTGATCGTCATCGACTGCTCCTTGCCGGTGCCCTTGTCCTTTGCGGACACGTGCACGATGCCGTTCGCGTCGATGTCGAAGGTGACCTCGATCTGCGGGATGCCGCGCGGCGCCGGGGCGATGCCGGTGAGCTCGAAGGTGCCCAGCGGCTTGTTGTCGCGGGTGAACTCGCGCTCGCCCTGGAAGACCTGGATCGCGACCGACGGCTGGTTGTCGTCGGCGGTCGTGAAGGTCTCGCTGCGCTTGGTCGGGATGGCCGTGTTGCGCTCGATGAGCTTGGTCATGATGCCGCCCTTGGTCTCGATGCCGAGGCTCAGCGGGGTGACGTCGATGAGCAGCACGTCCTTGCGCTCGCCCTTCAGCACGCCGGCCTGCAGGGCGGCGCCGACGGCGACGACCTCATCGGGGTTGACGCCCTTGTTGGGCTCTTTGCCGGTCTCCTTCTTGATGAGGTCGGCGACGGCGGGCATGCGGGTCGATCCGCCGACGAGCACCACGTGGGCGATGTCGCTGATCTTCACGCCGGCCTCGCGCATGACGTCCTCGAAGGGCTTCTTCGTGCGGTCGAGCAGGTCGCTCGTCATGTTCTCGAACTGGGCGCGAGTGAGCGTCTCGTCGAGGTTGGCCGGGCCGTTCTCGGTGAGCGAGAGGTAGGGCAGCTGGATGCTGGTGCTGGTCGAGCTCGACAGCTCCTTCTTGGCCTGCTCGGCGGCCTCCTTCAGGCGCTGCAGGGCGATCTTGTCCTTCGAGACGTCGACGCCGGTCGACTCCTTGAAGCGCTTGATCAGGTGGTCGACGATGCGCTGATCCCAGTCGTCGCCGCCGAGGCGGTTGTCGCCCGAGGTGGCGCGCACCTGGATGGTCGAGAAGTCGTCGTCCTTGCCGACCTCGAGCAGGGACACGTCGAACGTGCCGCCGCCCAGGTCGAAGACGAGGATCAGCTCGTCCTCCTTGCCCTTGTCGAGGCCGTAGGCGAGCGCGGCCGCGGTGGGCTCGTTGATGATGCGCAGCACGTTCAGGCCCGCGATCTCGCCGGCCTCCTTCGTGGCCTGACGCTCGGCGTCGTTGAAGTACGCCGGCACGGTGATGACCGCGTCGGTGACGGTGTCGCCGAGGTACTGCTCGGCGTCGCGCTTGAGCTTCTGCAGGATGCGCGCCGAGATCTCCTGCGGGGTGTACTGCTTGCCGTCGATCTCCTGCGTCTTCCAGTCGGTGCCCATGTGGCGCTTGACCGACGAGATGGTGCGGTCGACGTTCGTGACGGCCTGGCGCTTGGCGGTCTCGCCGACGAGCACCTCGCCGTCCTTCGTGAACGCGACGACCGACGGGGTCGTGCGGAAGCCCTCGGCGTTCGCGATGACGACGGGCTCACCGCCCTCGAGGACGCTGACGACCGAGTTGGTCGTGCCGAGGTCGATTCCAACTGCACGTGACATGTGTGTTTCTCCTTCTCGCCCGGAAGGAACCGCACGGATGCCCCGTGCCGGACCCTTTCCGGACTGGTGGCCCGGCGGTGCCCGCCCGCGGCCGAAAGTCGGTGACGTCGAGACTTGAGTCTCAACGGCTCAAGTGTCACGCAGCGACTCGAACGTGTCAAGTCGAGATCGCGAAACTTGAGCGCATTTGACTCAACTCTCGGTGGGTGCACGGTATTCCACGGCGCTCGGGCTGCGGCACGGCCCGCGCGGGGCGACCCGCACTAGCCTTCCGGTGTGGACACGCGTGATTCGGAGGAGCGGCTGGTCGCGGCCGAGCTCGCCCGGTACGACCGCGAGCTTCGCCGGTACCGCGCGCTGCGCAGCCGCATCGAGGCCGACTTCGCTCGCCGCCTCGAGGCGGCGGGATTCAAGTACTTCCACGTCACTGCCCGGGTAAAGTCGCGCGAGTCCTTCGAGCGCAAGGTGCGTCGTGCGCCCGATCGCGAGGTGCGCGACATCCTCGGGGTCCGGGTGATCGCGCACTTCGAGGGCGACCTGCCCGCCATGGAGCAGGTCGTCCGCGAAGCCCTCATCGTCGACGACGACTCGTGGGTCGACAAGTCCGAGATGCTGCCGATCGACGCGTTCGGCTACCGCTCGGTGCAGTTCGTCGGCCGCATCCCCGAAGAGGGTCAGGAGCGCGTCGCCACCGGCGCGGTCAGGGCGGTCGGGTCGGATGGCACGACGGATGCCTCGGATGCTCCGCAGGTCGAGGTGCAGCTGCGCACCGCACTGAGCGACACCTGGTCGGAGCTCGAGCACGACCTGCGCTACAAGTCGGCGCGACAGCTCCCGCGCGAAGTCGACCGGCTCTTCGCGCTCTCGGCGGCGCTGCTCGAACAGGCCGACGACAACCTCGACCAGATCCGCCGGCAGGTCGAGGAGGCACGGGTCGCCCCGCCCTCGCGGGCCGACGGCGGCGGCGAGCGCGGGTACATCGGTCGGTTCATCCAGTACGACGGCGACTCGCGCACGCTCGACCAGCTCATCACGGCCGCGCTCGACGTGCCGTTCGGCGCCGTCACGGGCTCGGGCCGCGAGCTGCGCAGCGTCGTTCGCGCTGCCGGGTGGCACCGGTACGAGCAGCTCGCCGACGGCTTCGCCGAGTACTCCGAGCTGGGTCGTCGACTCGCGATCGCGTGCGCGAACACGACCCGTGACATCCTGCTCGCCGACGCCGAGCCGCAGCGACCCGCCCGATCGTTCCGCGGTATCGGCGTCTACTGGACGGCACTCTCGGCCGCGCTCGTGGCCGGCACCGCGGTGCGCGAGAGCCGAGTGCCCGACGGCCGCCTGGCCGAGTACCGCGTGGTGGCCGAGTACCTGAACGTGAATCCCGACGCCTCGGCGCTCAGCGTGCGCAGCCGGTACGTCGCCCTCGCCGCGCCGGCCGGCACGCTCGACGACGAGGGCTTCGCACCGATCAGCCTCGCGTGAGCCGGCGGCGCGCTTCCCCCTGCCCCCTTCTCTCGTGCAAGGCCGATCTGCGTGAGTGAGGTTGCGCCGCGCCGACCGTGGTGACGCGGATCGACCTTGCACGAGAGAAGAGGGGAGGGGGGGAGCGGTGTGGGAAACTGGATGCAGCGCTCAGGCGCCGAGGAGACCCCGTGACCGGCAGAACTGCAACCGTCGTCGTCGGCGTCACGTCGCACCAGCCCGACGTCGTCGTACGGCAGGCCGCGTCGCTCGCTGCTGCGCTGCACGCACGCCTCGTGTGCGCAGCCGTCGACCCCGGTCACTACGTCGTCGAAGAGCATCCCGACGGCAGTGTGCACTCGCTTGCCGTCGACCCCGACGCCGGTGATCTCGAGCCCGCCGACGGCGCGTTGTTCGATCCCGACCTGCTCAGTCGGCTGCACGCGCTGCTCGATCCCCTCGACCTGACCTGGGAGCCTCGGGCCCTCGCCGGCGACCCGACACGCGCGCTCGCGCATCTCGCCGAGGCGATCGACGCGGCGATGATCGTGGTCGGCACGCGCGAGCCCGGCGTGCGCGGCACGCTGCGCGAATTCTTCAGCGGCTCGGTGGCCGCACACCTCGCGCACCGCCAGCACCGACCCGTGCTCGTGGTGCCGATCGCCCCGGTCGGGTTCGCCGACGACGTTCCCTGGGACTCGACGACGTGAGCCGCGACAGCCGTCCGCCGCACCTGCAGTGGCGGCTGATCGCGCTGGTCGCGCTCGGGGGCGCGCTCGGCACGGCGGCCCGCGCGGGTCTCGGCGTCGCGGTCGCCGCGGCCTTGCCCGGCGCGGTGTTCCCGGTGACGACGTTCACGGTGAACCTGGTCGGCGCGTTCGTGCTCGGCATGCTGCTCGAAGCCCTCGTACTACGCGGGCCCGATGAGGGCGCGCGCCGAGGCATCCGACTGTTCATCGGAACCGGCGTGCTCGGCGGGTTCACGACCTACAGCGCGTTCTCGGCCGACACCGCCCGGCTGCTGCTCGACGGCGAGGCTCTCATCGCGGTCGGATATGCACTCGGCACCGTCGTCATCGGCGCCGTGGCGAGCCTCGGGGGCATCCTGCTCGCGCAGGCTGCGCATCGCGAGACGCGAGGTGCGCGGTGACCGGATGGCTCGTGTTCGCGTGCACCGCGGCAGCCGGCGGCGTGGGCGCCGCGCTGCGGTTCGTGCTCGACGGCCTCGTGCGCACCCGCTTCGGCAGTGGTCTGCCGTGGGGCACCGCGCTCATCAACCTGACCGGATCATTCGCCCTCGGGCTGCTCGTCGGTCTCGCGCAGCACCGCATCGGTGCGGATTGGGTCATGCTGCTCGGCACCGGACTGCTCGGCGGGTACACGACGTTCAGCACCGCCAGCGTCGAGACCGTGCGTCTCGCCCGCGACCGGCGCTGGCGCGCCGCGACAGGGTACGGGTTCGGCGTGCTCGTGGCGGGAGTCGCGCTCGCACTGCTCGGCATCTGGGTGGGGTCGGTCGTCTGAGCCGGCGCGGCTCGCCCGCATCGCCCGCGCGAATCGGCTCGCCCGCGCGAATCGGCTCGCCCGCCCCCGATCGAGTGGGCAGGGAACGTGGTGCCGACCTGCGTTCGGAACCTTCTCCGTCCGCGCCGTGTTCTCTGTGCTTCCGAAGGGCGCAGTCACGACGGCGAAGGGCGGCATTCGACCCGATCGGGTCGAATGCCGCCCGTGGCTGAGGTGGAACTGCTCGGAGGTCGGCGATCGACCGCGACCGTCAGTTCCCTTCAGGCCAAGTACGCGGGTCGACTCCACCAGGCTCACCCGGTTGATCTCCGCCCGGTAGATAGCTGTGCTCGGGATGCCGATGAGCCCGGAGGACGGATCTCACAGACACCGGACGGTGAATGCTCATACCCATGGGGCGATCGGGTACCACGGGATTACCCCGAACGTGGCCAGCAGTCGCAAGTCCCAATAGAGCACGGTGAATACTCCGAGCGTCAGCAAAGATGCCGCAGTGAATGTGTTCGCTCGGGTCGGGTCGACGCGGAACCAATTGAACACTCGTTTCGGCAGGATCAGAGCCAGCGTCAGGGCAATGACCGCCATGAGTGCAATATTCCCCAGCGATTGAAGCGAGAACACAGCAGCTGCGTACAACGGCGAGCCGATCTCGGCAGCATTTCGGAACAGTTGACGGAAGAGCGGGTAGGGGCGCCCGACGAGGAACCCGCCGATCAACATGCCGAGCAGCACCGTATGGACCTGCGGAAATCGCTTCGCCACCGCGGCCAACGGATCGGGCGTGACCCCGACAACGGTCAAGCCGAGGTAGATCATCGCGATGCCGACGACTCCGAAGACGACCATCGACTGAACCAGAACTGGCGGCATCTGCCCCGGCTCGGGAGGCGCGGTAGAGAACTGGGGGAGGTTGACACCAATCCAGCCGACCAGCACTCCATAGCTGACGGATATGACGAGCATCCCGACGGCGAGCCAGGCAAGGGCGCGAAGGGTGCCGAGCACCAGCGCCTTTCGTGAAGCGACGCCCGGGCCGAGGCACGGCGCTACAGCCCCGAACACGGCGACGTTGCATGCCGTGAAGGTTCCTGCGAGCCCGGAAACGAGGGCAAACACGATGCCCGCGACGGCGCCTTCGATCGGTGTCGCTTTCGCGTCGTGACCCAGGAGATAGTTCGCAACGTTGTCGCCGATGACGCTGTCGACAAACTGATACGACCAGAGTGCGGAAAGCGCGAACCCCCCCAGAATGCTGAGAAGGACGATCGGGATCGGTCTCCGCGGGAAATGGCCATCGATGAATGGTGCAGCTCGCGGCCTCGGCGATGAATCAACGGCTTCCATTACGTGTGAATCGAGCATTCCCTACTCCCTGCTACTCGATGGTTGGTGCCTTGATCATGACGGGAGTAGGACACGGCGAAAAGGCGCGATCGCCGCTTCCGCAATCTGCGATAAGCAGTGCGGTACGGCTCGGTCGTCGAGACCATCGAGGATGGCGTGCGAACGTCGCTGTGAGCATTCGCATCCGACTCGACTGGTTCCGCTCGACCCCTGCCTGGCGCTATGGCGAGATGTCCCTCAAGCGTCGGTATGCGCCCTTGAAGTAGAGGAGGGGCTCGCTCGAGGTCGAGTCTTGTGCGCTCGTCTCGCATACACGACCGACGACGATGAGGTGGTCTCCTGCTTCGTGTTCGGCCCACGTCTCGCAGTCGACCCACATGAGTGTGTTGCGTATCACGGGGTTGCCTGCGGCGCTTGATGCCCATTCGACGCCCGCCCACTTGTCAGTGTCACGCCGCGCGAACTGCTGTGAGATGTGGTCCTGGTCATGGGCCAGGATGTTGACCGCGAATCGGCCACGCTCCGCTATTCGCGGGTAGCTGGTCGAGGTCCGCATCACGCTGAACGAGACGAGGGGCGGGTCGATCGAAACGGAGCAGAACGATTGGCACGTGAAGCCGACGGGTTCGTCATCGTGAACGCCGGTGACGACCGTGATACCCGAGGCGTAATGGCCCAACGTATCCCGGAATCTTCGAGGACCGATAGAAGGAGCAATTCCACTCATGTACGGTTCCTCCTTTACGCGACGCGGCTGAGACGAGTTCAGGCGCTCGGGTTTGGCCCTCGTTCCAGCGCATCTGACGCATCGGCTTCCTCGGCGCCCAGACCTTCCTCGAATCCCATCACCACGAGACAGGTGCGCAGCGCATCCCGGCTTCCCTGGACTGATATGCGCCCCGTACGAAGCGCCTCACCGACATCCAAGTGACCTGATCCGATCGCAAGGAAGGTGTGGGCGTTTCCCTCGATACTGAGATCCGGATCACTTGTCGGTCCGCGTTCGGCACTCATCCGACCGTGGTCGATACGAAGTGAGAAGGCCTGATCGCCGATGCTGAACGTCCATGCCGCGTGACCTTCTCCCAGCAGCGCTGGCTGCGCCATGGCCTGTAAGGCGAGAAACGCCCACGTGGGATCTGGTTCGCCGTACCCCTCCGGTGATCCAGAAAGTGAGCGCAATCCCCACTGCGCGAGTGCGAGAACTGCCGGGCGCAACTCCTCCCCGGCCGCAGTCAGTTCGTAGACGCGACCGCGGCGGTCACCCTCCATGACATGCTGCACCGCGATGCCGTGTCGCACGAGGTGCTGCATGCGCTCGGAGAGCACAGTCGCGCCGATTCCATCGAGCGCCTGATGCAGTTCAGAGAAGCGACGCGGCGCGATCAGCAATTCACGCACGATGAGAAGTGTCCACCGCTCACCGACCACATCCAGGGCCAAGGCCAGGCCACAGGCTTGACGATAGCTCCGACGGTCGACCACGCGATCCCTTCGATGGAGCGCCGCTCCATGGGGGAAGCGAGCTGGCGGATCCCACCTGCTGTGGGGGGCTCGGAAGTCAATGTAGCAACGCATCGCTCGGTGTCCAGCAGATTCTCCACCCGGGAACCGGAGTGCCCAGCGCGGGTGCGCCTGGAGCAGCAAGCGGGATGAGGACGGCATTGCGTGCTCCTTTGGCATCAGCGGTGAGTGTGGAGCGCAGCTGTCAGGTCGTCGGGGATTGGGACAGGCACAAGGCCTGCGTGCGTGCGCCGGAGGCAGGCGACAGACTGCGAGCCTGTCGCGATCACCTCGTCGTCGCGCCGGTATCGGAATGTCATCGAGATGCGGTTTCGAGAGGTGGCCTGCAGGCTCATCTCGATGGTGATGACGTCGCCGGCGAAGGCCTCCGCGTGGAACTTGAGCGCGCAGTCGAGTGTCACGAGTGCGAGTTGCCCGCTGGAGACGGACTCCACCGTCGCCGGCGCGAAGTCGAACAGGAACTGCTCACGACATATTCCTTGCCACTTCGCGTACTCGGCGAAGTACACGTTGCCAACGAGGTTGGTCTCCGCAAATGTCACCACATGCTCTACGCGGTATGTGGCGCTCATCCTTCCCTCCAAGCGACCGCGACCGCCAGATCGAGGGATGTCCCGTCATGCTGAACCGTCAGCGTGCCCACGATGGCGGCGACTCCATCGCCACGCATCCGTACCAGTCCCTGGTCACGGGCATCGGCTCCCATGCTGGTGTCTGCGTGTCGACCGAGTTTCACGAGAGCTTCGCCCAGTGTCCATGCTTCGAGACCGTCTGGAGCCCGGTCATCCGTTTCCGACGGGATCGAAGCGCGTTGCCAGCGTTCGAGCGCCGGATCGGAGAGCACTGATCGTGGCCCGGTGACGACCTCAGCGTCGATTCCGATGCTCCTCCGACCGTCAACTCCATTGGCGAGGAAGAGGAGCCCCCCTGTGTGCGCGGCACTGGTGACTCCGCCGCTCTCGACGACGGGCCATCCCAGCGCCTGCATCGCGTCGGAGGATGCGGAATCCCCTTCTTGCACGATGATCTCGATCGCAGGGCCGCCGGCGTCGATGATGCACCGCGACAGCCACGGACCGAGGAGTCCGAGCGGAAGGCCTTCGGGCCAAGTCCCGGCGGGAAGATCACCGACGACTCGCAACCTCAGGCCGCGCCATGCGGCGACGATCTCCGTGCTGTCGTCGAGCAGATCCACGTCGAACACGAACTCGTCGGCCGAGTGCGATCGCTCGACGGCCTGCACACGCGAGGGAATCGAATCCGGTCGAGGGATGAAGAGGTAGTCAGCGGCGACCGGAAGGACACGTCGATGCGGCGCGGCGGCCATGAGCATATGCAAAGAGGCGTCGAGCGCTCCAGGATCACCCAACTGCAGGGCGGGAGGTAGGAGCGGGCCGAACCACGGTTCAGCCGTTGGCGTCGACAGTTGGGCGGCGAGCGTGAATGCCGAGAGCCGTCCATACGCCGCAACGCGCTCGAAGCGACGACCGTGGAAGAACAGGGGCCCATACCAAGCGGACGCGTCGACGTCGGTCCCGGTCAAGCGCACGGAATCGAGCTGAGGTATGTTCTCGGGCTGCGGCACGATGGTCATCGTGAATCGGGGGGAGGCGAAGTCATCCTGGTCGTCACGCACGACGGCCCGCCACTCATTCGCGATCGGCTCTGCAGCAACCGACGTCCGCAACACACGCGCGGTACCTTCGGGTACCACGATCGGTCGGTCGAACCTGAGCGATTCGAACGCCCAGGAGCGCTCCTTCCAGCCGGCCACACGGGCAACCTGCGTCACAGCCTCCAAACCCATCACGGCCGGCAACACGTGCATGCCGTCGATCTGGTGATCAGCGAGGGCACGATCGGTGACGATATCGACTCGGGTATCGACCACGGCCACGACGTCTTCGACGACCTCCAGCCGAGCCTCGTCGAAGCGGGAGAAGTCGGCTGATCCATTGCGGGGCAGCTGCAGTCCAGGACCGTCGGGGCAGCGTGCAGTCAACAAGACGGTTCGAGGTGTGTTCGGGGTGACCACGATGCCGCGGAGCAGGCTGGTGGCCTGCTTCGGCAGCAGCGGTTCGACACCCATTGCTCGAAGCGAGTCGAGCACTCCGAGCGATTCACCCATACCGCGTCCTGCCCAGACGGACCATTCGAGATAGTGCGTGCGAACGAGCAGGTGACGCTCGCCCCACGATTCCAAAATGGCGCGCATGGCGTCGTTCGCAGCCGCATACTCGGTCTGACCAGCCAACCCTCGCCGCGCGATGATCGACCCGAACGCGAGGAGCAGATCCAGATCGTTCGCAACGGGATCGAGCGCATCGAGGAGGTTCTCGAGCCCGAGCACCTTCGGCGCCCATGTGCGCTCGAACGACTCCACCGTCACGTCGTTCATTCGCTGCGGCGCATTCACCCCAGCTCCGTGGATGACTGCACGGATGGGGCCGAACGATCTCACATCCTCCACCAAGGCCCGCAGAGCTCTCGCGTCGGTCACGTCGCACGAGCGGTACTCGATGTGCGGTGGCAGTTCGGCTGCAGCGGCGCTGACGTCGGCCGCGTCGCTGGGGCGACGTCCGAGAACCACGACACGGTGGCGTATCGGATCAACGACCGCTTGGGCTACCGATGCCATGAGCCCTGTTACCCCTCCGGTCACCAATACCACTCCGTCGCGCAGGGTCGACGAAGCGTGTCCGTCGTCTAAGGCGAGTGAGCGCGTAACAGGCGACCACCACGAACCGGCGGCGTAGCGGTACTCCTGATAGCCAGGCCGAAGAACGGGCAACGACTTCGGCGGAGTCTGATCCTCGACGACGACCGTGAGCACTGCTCGATCGGGGTACTCCTCGGCGATGCAGCGGGCTAGGCCTGCAGCGCCGGAGGTGCCGTCGTGGACGACGACGACTGGCATCTCCGGTTCGGCGGTGGCCGACTCGAGGAAACGTACGAACTTTCCAGACGGTTGAGCATCGGTCCGGTCGGTATGGAGCTGGAGCACGTCCTCGGGCAAAGCGTCGACCTCGAGCGTCGCAGCCTCCCATCCGTGCTCGAACGCATGCGCCCATGATGGGCCGGGGGCCGCCGTCATCGGCTTCGCCCCTTCGACGTTGCCGATATGAAGGAGCGAGGCTACATCGCGCACGGTGGCCATTGCCGCATCCAACGGTTCCACGAGCGCGGGCCGTCCGTTCTCCTGCAGAACTTCCGTGACCAGTTGGCCCACCCGGAGTGAATTGAGATGCAGATCCCTCAAGAGCGAGCCATCTGGATCGATCGCAGACCTGGGCAGCTCGAGTCGGTCTGCGAGGAACGACGTCACTATGGCGAGAGCGGATTCCAAACTCAGTTCCACCACTGGCTCATCTTCGGCGACTGTGGAAGCCGCAGTATCTGCCGGCGAGACCGCCTGGGGCACGTCAGGGAACGATGCGACCGGCGAGGGCGCGACTGGTGTGCGATGAGATGATGCTCCGGCGCCGCGGTCCGGGCCGGCCGGCTCAGGAACGAGGAGCGATTCCAGCAGACGTGGCATCTCGCCCAGGTCGAGTGCGCGCAAGCCCTCGCCGAGATTGTCGAGCTGAGTGATGTCGATCCGGCCGGCCGCGTAGAGCGCGGCAAGTGCGCCCGATGTGGAGCGAGCGTCACCACCGATGTCGAGCGAGAATACCGCGCCGTGCCCGGCCCTGCCGCGCACCATGTCGCTGAGCAGCGTTCCGCTGCCCACTTCCACGATCACGTCACAGGCGAGGACGGGCTCGCTTGCCGAGTCGAACAAGACGGGACGTGTGAGCTGCTCGACGAGGTTCTGTCGCCAGTCGGCCTCAATCGAGAGGGTCCCGCCGGTGACGGTCGAGCGGATCGAGCGGGTTGGGGTCCGCAGGTCCAGCTTCGCAACGACGGTCGTGAACGGACCGACAACAGGATCCATCGCCGTGCTGTGGAATCCTCGTGAGACTGGGAGCCGTACCGCCCTTCGTCCTTGAGCGCTCACGGCGGTGATCGCTGCGGCGAGATTGGTATCGAAGCCTGCGAGAACGAAGTTTCCACCCCCGTTGCGGCAAGCCAGTTGCAGCCCGCTCGACGACGTCAGTGCCGCCACCGATTCTTCGTCGCCGTCCAGTCCAACCATGCCAGTACCAGAGACGCCTTGCATCTCCATCAGTTCACCGCGCCGCTCGGCGAGTGCGAGCGCATCCGCCGAGTGGAGGGCACCTGCCCAGACATAGGCCGCGATCTCGCCGAGGCTGTGCCCGACAACTTCGTCCGTGTCGTCGGGTTCGAGTTCGAGCTCCTTCAGAAACGCGAGCCCCGCGAGAGAGGAACGCAGGATGGCGGGCTGAGCGGACGCGGTGCCCGGACGATCTCGCGCCGCCGCGTCTGTGAGGGTAGGCGCCAGCGAATCGAATCGAGAGAGATCCCATCGCACCGGCGCAGCCTGACCGGGGAAGAGGAGCCCTACGCGAGCGCCGACACCATGGCCAGCCGATCCAGCGCGGCTGTGGACCATACGATCATCGGTTGCCGTCGCATCGATCAGTGAAGCAAGCCGACGTGCCTCGACAGCCGCCTCGGATTGGCTGGAAGCGTGGATCGCAGCCCGATGCTCCCACCGGCGGCTGTCGCCGAACCGACGATGCAGCGTCGCCACGAGCCGCTCGAACTCGACTTCGCTCAGCGCCTCCGACTGTTCCGCGAACGTGTCGAGATGCCCACGGAGCTGCGCCGATGTCGAGGCCGCGAGCGGCACGAGGACCGGCCAAACCATGCGGCCCGCTCCAGGCCCGGGGAGGCTCACCCCGACGAAACGTCTCGTTGCCGACGGCTCCGTGATGAGAAGGTGCGTGTTCACGCCGCCGAAGCCCATCGCTGAGATCCCCGCGATGCGGCGCGGTGAAGTCCATGCTTCCGGCTCGTCGAGCAGCCGAAGCGAGCTGGAGGCGCCCACGATCTCATGCGGAGTCTCGACACCGGTCGCCGGCGGCCGGATGGCAGCGTTGACGGCCATGGTTGCCTTGATCAGCGAGGCAACGCCCGCGGCTGCCTTGGTATGACCGATGTTCGCCTTTATCGAACCGATCGTCGCTGTCGTCTGACCGCCGCGTCGCACGTCGGCGAGCGAACGCAGTTCAACGGAATCTCCCACCGCGGTGCCTGTGCCGTGGCCCTCAATTATCCCGACTGCGTCCGGTTTGAGGCCAGCGCGATCGAGTGCCCGCTCGATCGCGAGAGACTGGCCAGCGGCTTCGGGCCGGGTGATTCCCCCCGCGCCATCGGAGGAGATGCCCCATCCAACGATGTCGGCATAGCGGCGGACTCCTTGACGCTCAGCGTCTGCTGCTCGCATGAGCACGACCAGCCCGCATCCCTCACCGGGAAGGAATCCGGTAGGGCGAGCGTCGTACACCCGCATCTCGTCGACGGCAAGCGCGCCGAGCCTTGCGAACCCGACGAGCTCAAGCGGATCGAGGCTGACATCGACGCCTCCGGCGATCGCCACATCCAGGTCGCCTGCGACGAGACTGCGGCACGCCTCGACGATCGCGAGGGAGCTGGATGCGCAGGCGCCGTCGATGGTGTAGCCGGCCCCGCGGAAATCGAAATGATTGGCTATGCGGCCCGCGATCGTGTTGCTGAGACTACCGGCGAGTGATTCCACGCCCTGCTCGGGAAGGGGGTTCACGAATGCGTCACGCGTCTTCGTCAGAGCAGAAGTGAGGGCTTCGCCCTGAAGCCCCGTTCCCGACAGGCCCACCCTCACAGCCTGCTCGACCCAGGGCCATCGCAGGCGGAGACCCATCTCGCGCGAACGCTCTCCGGTCAGGGTGTTGCCGACCACGACTCCGACGCGGTCATGCTCCAAGCCGATCCCGTGAGCGAATCCAGCGTCCGACAACGCCCGCGAGGCCACGTCGAGGGCGAGCCAATGCGCGGTGTCGACTGAGCGGTGCGTGGTTCCGTTCACGCCGAATGCTGCGCGGTCGAACGTCCAGCCCTCGATCAGACCCGCACGCTCGACATAGGTGCGGTCGACGTGGTCCGCGCTGCCACCGTAACTGGACAAGTCCAGGCGCGTTCGTGGAATGCTACGGAAAGCGGTGCGCCTCGTGAGCGTGAGCTGGAACAGCTCCTCTGGGGAACGCGCACCCGGATATTCGCAAGCGGCACCGACGATCGAGATCGCATCGGGGTCCGTGGTGGTCATCGACGTCATTGCCCGGATCGCGGGGCAGAAAGCTCGGCCACTGCGAGCGCACCTTGAGCGGAGTTCCTCTCGGCCAAGGGTTGAGGTGAGGTTCCGGGCCCCATCACCAGCCGGCGTGTGCGGGAGCCGAAGGTTGCGAACCGCTCGCGCTGACCCAGAAGCACGATGCCAGCCCCGCGCAGGCCACACGTGATCACCAGCGCAAAGAAGAGACCGAACGAGATGCCGAGGGTGACGAGCACGCCGTAGATCGTCGCGGTGGTGATCCCGAATGCCAGCTGTGCACGGCGCCCAGTCGGCGTCGTTGCAGGGTCGGTGATCATGTAGTTGGTGAACAGGATGAAGGCGACACCGGTCATCGGAGCGAGTGAAGCGACGAGTGATGCGTCAGTCAGAATCGTTCGCAATACGGCCTGAGCGACGAATCCGAGCACCCAGCCCAGTATGAGGGGCCATCGCCCGGTCAGCTTCGTATTCAGCATTGTGCCCAGCACGATGATCGCCATCGGGAGAAGCCAGTCGACGGGGCCCGTGACGTTCGCGGTGAACTGATAGGGAGGCGCGATACCGACCGACGGCAGCAGCAGTAGCACCGCGGCAATCCCGAAATTGGAGGGATTGAGATAGTGCCGCCATTTCCCATTCACCCGAACCTTGAACACGTACTTCGAGCCGATTGCGATCATCGTTGCCAACACGTACGGCATGAGGTTCGCGTTCGCGTAGAGCAGCATGGCGCACGCCAATGCGCTGATCAGCGCCGGCAGGAAGTAGTCGACGACGGCGCGCATGTTTCGTACCGCAAACGCGGGACGACGCCCTTCGGACCGAGCAGCGAGGCTCTCGAGCACCGCGTCGAACACGACAGCGACAACAACACAGATGATCGGGGTGATGGGAGCCTGCTCGAACCCCAAGACGGTATGACCGAGTACCGTGAGGGCGCTGATCGATAGGGCAAACCGACGGAGCGCCTTGATCCGTGGGTCGGCACCGCGGGTCACGGGGTTCTTTTCGTCCGTCTGAGTGAGTTGTTCGCCATTCATGAGATGCTCACCGTTCCGTCGGCGTGAAGGAGGATGTGTGAAACCGGCCCGTTGGGGACGTCGGTCGTCGCGGAATGCGCTCCGTTTGCGTCGCGCCAGCGGATCCGGACGGTGGTGGTGTCGTCGGTGACGGCGATATGAATGGCAGGCGCAGAGACACCCGCGTGGCCGTTGGCTGGGTAGAGCTGTTCGCGCTGGACGGATGCCTCGGCGGCATCGATTCGTACCTCAGCCCCGATGGCGGGCCTCTTCCCGCCGGCGATCCCCTCGATCTCGAGGAAGAGAGACCTCCCGGCACGCTCCACTGGCGAAGCATTGATGGCGATCGAGGACGGCACCCATTGCTTAGCGACGACGGCGTCCATGAGGCCGTCGGCGTTCAGATCACCGGTCGCGATTCCTCGCGACACGGTTTCCGCGTCGAGGCCCGAGGCTGCGCCCACGTCAGAGTACGTCTCACCGTTCCGGACCCAGAGTCGGTCGGGCTCGTGCCCGGATAGGTCAACGTGTTCGTCGACCCTCATCCAAGCCTCGGGGAACTGCAGGAGCGAGTCGTTCGCCATCGCCAACTCCTGAAGCTGGGGCCATCCGTTGCGGTCCCCGGCGACGAATCCCGTAGCCTGCAGGAACTCGTCGATACCGTCGTTGTCGAAGTCGGCGGCCTTCACATCCCACGACCAGCCCGACCGTGAGATTCCCCGCGCCTCGCTCTCATCGTGGTAGACGAACTTCCCCGCGGAGATCTCGGCTGGTTCTCCCGACGGAACGAACAGGAAGTTGGATTCCTGCAGCGCGAACTCGCTCGTGATGTTGCTCACCATGATCGTCGGGAGGGACGACGCTCTCTCGTAGCTGAAGGCGACGCCCATTCCCTTGAACGAGTCGTGGCCCAGTACTTTCGACTTCGGCGTGATCATGTCGCGCTCGCCTTCGATCTGGTCGAAGGCGATTCGCCCAGGCTCGGATCTGTTGACCAGCAGATTGTCCGGGCCGAAGTCGTTCGCAACGTACACCTCGGGAAGGAGGTCGTCCGTGAGGTCCTGTAGACCGAATGCGAGGGTCCACGATGTGGCTGAGTTCTTCGGCAGCGCCGTGCTCTGATCGCTCAGTCGCGGCATCGTGTCGGCGACGCCCGTCGGCTCGGTGAGGAAGACCCGGTTGACGCCACCGTTCTGCGCGAGCGACATCGAGTCCTGCATGACGGTACCTGTGTCGTAGGTCGCAGCGGGGTCGAGCACACGCGCGCCGTCGGGGAAGTAGTTGCCGATGATGAGGTCGAGGTGACCATCGCCGTCGAGATCTCCGACATTGAGAGCGGTGGTATTCCATACCGCTGCCGGAGTAACGAGTTCCTCGGCTCGGAACGAGCGTGATGTCGCTGGGCCGTCGGCCTCATCGGTGCGGAGGAACAAGATCGGAGAGCGCCCCCAGTAGTACGCGACGAGGTCTTGGTCGCCGTCCTCGTCGATGTCTACTGGCACGCAGCCCATCGGCGCCATGGTGTCGTCCATTGGGAGGTCACCGGCACGCAGGGTGAGGGGGCTGTAATCGGCCCGTCCAGGATCGGCGTTCCCGACCGTGATCGAATCATCACGTGGATCTACCAGGCAGTAGTCGGCCGCGTGCCCCGCGCCCGAGAGATCGGCAACGGCGACCGCTGCGCCCACCGCCGAGATCCAGTCGGCGATCCGCGCATACCGTGGCGCGACTGGTCGTTCGTGCGCAGGATCGGCCACATCCGTACGCAGCGCGGTTGTGTCGAACTGGATGTGGGTTGTCGCCTCCGTCGTCGCGAACGGCCCGACGGTGGCGACGATCGCTGCGCCGACGCTCAATGCCGCCGCGAGCGCAGGCACCACGAGCCGCCGATCTCCCCAGATGATCATGCTGCAACCGCCTCTCGTACGCGCCGACGCCACTGTTCGTAGGCAGCGATCGATTCGTCACCGGCAAGGCCCTCCAATGCGTCGTCGGCGATCGCTGTCGCTTGACGAGGCGAGAGCCCGAGAACGTTCGAAGCCATAGTTGGAGCGACTCCCTCCGAATGCCCAGACGTGTGATGAGCGACGACGCCGAAGAGCAACCCCTGCCGGAACGCGTTCTCACTGCGCCCGGAGAGTTCGGCCAAGTGACGAACTCGTGAGGCATCGGGGTCTGGTGCACCGGCGTATGCTGCGGCAAGTCCGACCCCTGCCCACAACTCCTCAGTGTCGACGGCGCTCGCGCTTGAGATGAGGTCCGCGATGCGCCCGGGGTCGGCGCAGTTTGCGAACCAGAGCGAGCGCCCGACTCCCGCGACCATGGCCGTTCGCCGAGCTCCGCGGGCGCGCTCGACGATGCGCAGCGCTCGCTTCGTCCCGCAGAAGAAGCCGAGCCCGAATCCGGCCCCGTCGAGTCCCAGCCATTTCAGCACCGGGGTCGGTGCGAGCGGAACGAGAGCGGCAGTGCGCAACGGGGTACTTCCCCACCCCCATCCGACGTGGATCAAATGGGGATACCGCGCTCCGCCGTAGGAGAGGAGATGGGTCGCGGTTGCGGCCCTCCCGCGTACGGTTCCCAGAAGGCCCCCGTACATCCCCGCGCCTTCATATGCGAAGCCTCGGAGTTCATCCGGCAGTCCAGCCAGGGCTTCATGCACGCCTGCCCAATCATTCGCGGCGAGATTGAAGCCTGTGATGAACGCATGGGCACGCTCCTCGAGGTGCTCCCGGGCACGGGCATCGTGCGTCAGGAATCCGCGTGTCCGGAAGTCCACCATTTCTGGTCCGAGTTGTGGTCTCATCTCATTCCTTGCTTCTCGCGCTCTCAGGGGTTCGGTCACTGGTCCCCGACCGCCGCAGCAGACTTGGTCGCCGACACGGAGCTTGGCACCGAGTCGGAACTCGAAACCCGGGTGGTCGAGGGCTTTGCGCGTCTGCGCCAGGGTTGGAAGAACAGCACCGCTGCGATGGCGCAGCAGCCCATCGCGACCAGCCCCCCGGCTCGGAGCGGTACCTCCGTGCCGAACGCAAGGAGCAGCCCACCGCCGATCATGCCGACCAGCTGCCCGGTCGATTCGCCTACGCCAATCAACCCGAACACCTTCGCGGCGCCCTCCCGCTCGCTGGCGTCCGAGGCCATGGCGTCGAGCGCCGGTTCAGACAACGCGCCCGCGATCGCCTCGATGACCTCGCCCATCAGGAGCAGCGGAAGCCACGTCAGTTCCGGATAGATCAGTGCGGTGCTTGCCGACACGAAGGTTCCGAGGAGCGCCATGGTCTTCCTGTTGACGCGGTCGGAGAGGCTTCCCGCAAGTGGCGCGAGGAAGAGGTATGGCAGCGCGAAGATGCTCCATGCCAACCCGATGACTTCTGGCCCCGCGCCACGCTCAGACAAGAACAGGGACCACGCCGAGTGGAACATGCCGATCAGCAGCGCGGCGGCGAATACTTCGATGAGGATGCCCGTGAGCAGGAGGCTGGGTCGGCGGCGAGTGCCATCGTGGGCAGAGGCATCCGGACCGTCGGATTCGGGCTCGTCTTCCACGAGCGCGACGCCGCGGAGCGTGGTTCGTGTGATCGGGACGGCGATGCCGATGGCCACAGCCGAAACGACGGCGCAGAGGAGGAAGATCGTCCGAGCATCGCTCAACGCGACGATCACACCCGCCGCGGCGGGACCGATCATGATGCCCATGATGCCTGCTCCGCCGAGCACCCCGAACGCCTTTCCCCGCGCGCCCGATGGCACGCACTGGGTGACGCACACACGTGAGCTCTGCGACACGAGTGCCTTGCCGAAACCTGCAACGAGTCGCGTCGCGCAGAACAGCAGGAAGGAATGCGAGAGGGCGAACCCAAGCGCAGCAATGGCTTCGACGGCAAGTGTGAATGCCACAACCCAATGCAGCCGAACGCGAGTCGCGAGCCACACCGCAGGCACCTGGCCGAGGAGTTGCCCGATAGCGAGGCAGGCGATGACGATACCGATCTCCGCACCGGTTGCCCCGTCCGCGTCGAGCACGAGCGGAATGAACGGAGCGGTTCCGTAGGAGACGGCAGTCACCAGCAGGTTCACGCCAACCATCGCCCAGAAGCGACGCGCCTGGCCCGCGTGCACCTCCACTCGCCAGAGGGAGAGGAATCGTGTGACGATATTCACCAGTACGTCACCCCGTGCTCGACCCAGAACTTCATAAGGGTCAGCGCCTCCCCCCAGCCGACGGCGCAGGAAACGAACCGCTCCGCTTCCTCGGCTGGAATGCCGCGCTCGGTGAGTTCGACGAGCGTGCCGTCATCCCGGGAGGAGAGAGTGACTGTGACGACGGACTCCGGCTGCCCCCACGTGAATTCGAATCGGAACGGCGGAGCGTACGCGAGGACGCGCCCTCGGTCTTCCATATGCTCCCGGTCGGGGCCGACGTCGGTCCACACCAGGTGGACGATGCCGTCGACTCGCGGTTCGATCGTCGTCCCGTTGGTGAACCACTTGTCCCACCCCTCGGAACTCGCGATCGCGGTGAAGACGTCATCGATCGGTGCTTTGACCAGCGTCGATGCCTCGATATCGCGACTCACAGCGTTCCTCCGCCAGTTCCGGACAGAGACATCGCGCGGTTGACAGCACGGAAGACGATCGGACGTGCAATCGCTTGGAAGTCGATGCCTGGATCGAGACTGCGCACCGTCCCGTCGACCATCAGCAGAGCGAGCAGTGGGAACACGAAATCCGATGAGGCGAAGACGCCGAAGTCCCGCTGCGCTGCGAACAGACGTCGAGCGAAATCCACAAAGTTGAACTCGTCGGCCGGTTTACCTCCGTACATGTCGACGAGGTTGTCGATTGCGTTCCGGAATCCAGTCAGGTCAGCCGTGTTGCGAACGCCAGCGCATGACGTGAGGATCGCATCCGCGCAGCCCGTCCCGTTGCGGAATCCAAGGTTGAGGAAGAAGCGGGCAAGAGCGATCCGGACCTCGTCGGGGATGACATGCACGAAGCCTGCGTCGAGGAGTGCGACACCTCCGCCGGTACGCCGCACCAGATTTCCGGGATGCATATCGCAATGGACGACGCCGGTCGTGAAGAGCATCTCGAAGACGATGGTCATGATGTCTCGAGCAGTGACTCGGTTTCTCCCCGCGTCCGGATCTCGCCAGTCCGACGGCGCCAGATCCTCGACATAGTCCATGACGATCGCCGACGACGAACAGAGATCGGGATGGGGATGGGGCACGGTCACCATCTCGAGATGCGCGCTTCGTTCGGCGAGCCCGGCCAAGGATTGGCGCTCGGTCACGAAATCGAGCTGGGTCACCACGGCCCGGCTGACCGCGAGCACCATCTCTTGCACGGGGACGTCGCGCAGGCCGGGCGATTTCGCAACGACGGAGGCGACGCGGCCGATCGTGCGAACGTCGCGCTGGACACGCGAAGCGATTCGCGGGCGCGCGAGCTTGACCGCGACGGGTCGCCCGTCCAAGCGTTCCGCCCGGTACACGCATGCGATGCTGCCGGCACCGACAGCAACCGGGTCGATGCTCTTGAAGGAAGTCCGGCCGCCGGGAACGCTCCGCGCCAGCGCATGGTCGAACTCGGTCCTGCTCATCGGTACAGCACGGTCCTGAAGCGGGACCAGCGCCTCACGGAGGAATTGGGGGAGCATGTCCTCGCGCGTGGAGGCGATCTGCGCGAACTTCATGTAACCAGGTCCGAAGGACTGCACCAGGCGAGCAATCGGAGCTCCGCGCTGAGTGATCGCAACGTCACGTGTCATCGCTGTCTCCTCTACTACACCAAGTGCCCGAGTCCGACGGTAGGGAACTCGATCCTGACGCGGATCCCGCGTGTGGAGGAAGTAGGAACAGCCCATACCGCAATCTGCGATAAGGCGCACGGAGTCCGATGGTTCCATACTCAGATCGCGGCAATTCACTACGGTTTCGTGTAGTGATCACCGCATCAACCGTCAGAAAGGTGATCCACATGGCTCTCTCGCACGACCACATGCTCAGCGCGACCGGGATCGACCCGTTCGCCGGACCGCCGGCGTCGCGATTCCACGACCCGGCTGAGCACCTGGACTTTGCCCGGCCCCTGACCGACCGATTCCTTCCGTACGACACCCGCTCCGACCGCCAGCTCCTGGCCGCCGCTCGTGAGGACGACAGCCCGCTCGAGCGCGAGCGCGCGCTGTGGGAGTTCGCCGACCGCACCGGCCCCGACGCGCTCGGGCTGGTCGACGAGATCATCCGGGAGGAGACCTCACGGGATGTCCGCCAGGGGGCACTCTGGCTCGCCCTCAAGCTCGCCGGCACGGCGAGTGCCGAGACCCTCGCCAACTACACCGACGACGTTGACCCGGAGGTCGCCGACTGGGCGCGAGTCCTGCTCGGAGACGTGAGCGGTGAAGCCGTTTCGCGCGTGTACACGACAGCACTCGTCGAAGAGACCGGGTACTTCGACCAGACCGTTCCGCTCGTCATCAGCGGAAACATCATCGTCCAGCTGCCGGGCGTCGGCGCGGCGCGTGCGGTGCTCTCGCCGTTGTGGTTCGACTCCATCCTCGGGCGAGTACTCGCGTGCACCAACACGGACACGATCCGTACGGATCTGACCGTGGAGAAGGAGCTCGACGCGTTCCACGAGGACGGCAGCGCCCACTACGAGATCTTCCCCTTCCGCGGCCACAGCGTCGAGTACGAGGGAAAGCTCCTCGAGCACAACTACATGTCCGACACCATTCGGCCGTACTACCCGAGCGGCCTCGTCGAGGTGGGCGAGGCGATCGACAGCCCGGTCTCACTGCTGCGCATCGCACTCACCCACCTGGCGGACCAGGACGAGTACGAGATCATCGGCGACGGGCCCCGAGCCGACCGCGTGCGTGCGGCCGAATTCCCGTTCGTCAAGAGCGTTCGTGGCCGCTTCTACGGCTTCGCGGCCACGAACCTCGAGGCGGCGATGGAAGCCGGCATCGTCCAAGCGGGCCACGTGCAGCTCGCGAACCCCTCGGACCCAGTCGCCGGTCCCGCGACGAACACGAAGATGTACGGCACGTTCCGCGGCAAGGCCGGCGACTACACCTCCGCGGACGCCTTCACGCTCAACGCCATCAAGTGCCACGGTCGTCCCGACGGATCGATCGATACCGTCACCGGCGGCGCTGAGCTCGGACGCTGACCGCAGGTCGGTTGAATCGGCGCCCGCACCTTCTGGTGTGGGCGCCGATTCTCGTTAAATCCCGTTCTTACAGGATTGCTAACCTGAGCGCACATCTAGCGAGGGGTGACCGTGTGAGGCAGCGCGAAGTCTCATCATCGTCGGAGCAATCAGCAACAGAGCGACCGCGTTGGGACGAGCCCCGATGGGCAGGAGTCGCGGCAGCGATCGAATCCATGCGCAACGACCTCGCGGCACCTCATCCGTTGCGAGAGACCGCAGAACAGCATTTCTACAGCAGCTACCATTTCCATCGCCTGTTCCGTCAGGCAACGGGCGTCCCGCTGGCGCAGTTCCTCGGTGCGCTCCGGATGCAGCGCGCGAAGGAACTCCTCGCGTTCACCGGCACCCCAGCATGGGAGATTGCGTCGATCGTCGGATACCAAAGCGTCGGAACATTCAGTACCCAATTCTCGAGACTGACGGGCATCTCACCTGCACGATTCCGAGAGGTCGCTCGATGGATCGGGGATATGACAGTTCAGGATGTGCTCGCGATCCTGCCCCACGTGAGCACACCCCAGATCCAGATCCGCGCGCACCACCCGCCGGACACCGTCGATCGCGCATACTTCTTCGGCATGTTCGCCGAGGCGATCCCAAGGGGCATCCCCTCGGTCTTCGCGTTCATAGACCCCGAAGGCCGCACGCGTCTCGAGGGCGGCACGATCGATCGACCCTACGTCGGTCTCGGTATGGCGGTTCCGATCAGTGCGCGCCTGATCGAAATCACTACGTACCATGAGGACATCCTCGTCGCGGGGCGGACAGTCGAGCCCGGAAATGAGACCGGGCCGCTCGATTTCACTTTCCGCCCCGCCGATCTGGGAGATCCGCCGCTCCTCTCCGCGGTACCGCTGACCTACTTGGCAAGCGTTGTGCCGACCGAGTTGGAACGGGCGGGGACACCTGCTGATACGGCGTGGTCTCGCGCTCAACCACCACTCTGAACGGGTGCCGGCCTCGGATACTAGTAGCCCGGCCCGGAGATCCCCTGCCGTGAGCGCCCTCATTTTCGAACGGGCAACCGGACTCGATACCCTGACGACGGGCCTGCGACGCGCCTACGCGCCGTGAGCCTCGGCCGCGCGGCGCACGTGGCTGCGGGCGTGCTCGACTGCGGGCGGCAACTCGTCGAACAGGTGCTTCTGGTGGCGCAGCGACCGCACCACGCCGACGCGTTCGGCGAGGCGCAGGTGGTGGCTGCGGATGCCCTTCACGAGCACGGTCACGCCGCGGCGTTCGAGTTGGGTGATGAGCTCGGTGATGACCTGGGCACCGGTGGCGTCGAGGATCTGCAGCTGCGACATCCGGATGATGACGACCTCGATGTCGCGGATGTCGCCCACCCGCTCGAGCACCCGCTCGGCCGCGCCGAAGAACAGCGCACCCTCGAGCCGGAACAGCGCGATGCGCTCATCGCCCGGCTCGGCCGGGCCGGGCAGTTCCTCGCGGTGCACCCCCGCAGAGTTCGCGAGCGCACGCAGCGCGAAGAACGCTGCTGCGGCGACCCCGATGAGCACCGCGTAGATCAGGTCGAAGCTCACGGTGATGACGGCGGTCACGACGAACACGATCGCATCCGAGCGCGTCGAGCCGACGACGCTGCGCACGGTCGCGATCGAGATCATGCGGGTCGCGGTCACCATGAGCACGCCGGCGAGCGCGGCGAGCGGGATGCTTCCGACGATGGATGCCCCGAACGAGACGACCCCGAGCAGCAGCACCGCGTGCACGACGGCCGCGAGTCGGGTGCGGGCGCCCGCCCTGACGTTGACCGCGGTTCGGGCGATCGCGCCGGTCGCCGGCATGCCGCCGAACAGTCCGGCCGCGATCGACGCGAGACCCTGGCCGACGAGTTCGCGGTCGGCGTCGTACGGCCCGGTATCGGAGATGGATGCCGCGACTCGCGCCGACAGCAGCGACTCGATCGCGGCGAGCGCGGCGACGGCGAAGATGGGGCCCGCGAGGCCGGCGAGCTGATCCCACGTGAACGTCGGCAGGGTCGGGGCGGGCAGCCCCGGCGGCAGCTCGCCGATCGTGTCGACGGGGAGGTGCGCGATGGCCGCGACCACAGTGACGAGGACGATCGCGACGATCGAACCGGGGAACCGAGGGTGGATCCACCGCGGCCCGAGCAACATGACGGCCGCCACGACGCCGACGATCCCGAGAGTCCAGCCGACCTCGGGCCAGGCGGCGGTCGGCAGCGACTCGACGCCCGCCACGAGGGCATTGGGGCTGGGCCCGGCCGTGGTGCCGAGCGCCGCGGGCACCTGCTGCAGGAAGATGATGACCGCGATGCCGAGGGTGAAGCCCTCGATCACCGGCCAGGGGATGTAGGACACGGCGCGGCCCAGCCGCAGCGCCCCGGCGGCGGCCACGACGAGGCCCGCGAGCACGCACACCACGGCGAGCACGCCGACACCGTGCGCCGCGATGATGGGCGCGAGGACGACGACCATCGCGCCGGTCGGTCCCGACACCTGCACGTTCGACCCGCCGAACACGGCGGCGACGAACCCGGCGACGATCGCGGTGACGAGCCCGGCTTCGGCGCCGGCGCCCGAGGTCACGCCGAACGCGAGTGCGAGCGGCAGCGCGACGATGCCGACCGTCACCCCGGCGAGCAGGTCGACGCGCCAGGTGCGCCCGAGCCCGCGATAGTCGGCGGCCGACGGCAGCAGGCCGCGCAGGCGTGCCGCGGTGCCGCTCATCCGCGCGCCTCGGCCCATGTGTCGGCCCGCGGGATTTCGGGCAGTTCGCGCTGCGCGACGAGTTGCTGCTCGGTGGTGCCGAGGATCTCGCCGAGCAGCACCCGGGCGACGCGCAGCAGGTCGGCGACCTCGGCGTAGGCGAGTCGGTAGTACACGAGGCTGCCGCGCCGTTCGGACTCGACGAGCCGGTTGCGTCGCAGCACGGCGAGGTGCTGCGACAGGTGGGATGCCTCGAGCGAGGTCTGCTCGAGCAGGGAGGCGACGGGCACTTCGGCGGCCGACGAGAGCACCTCGAGGATGCGGATGCGGATGGGGTGCGCGAGCCCCTTGAACAGCCCGGCTTTCACCTCGTACAGCGGGCGGGTGGGGTCGACGATCATGGCGGCTCCCGGATTCACGGTTTGAGAGAACCATCAAATCACATGCTGATCACGCCGGGTCGCGACTCTGGACACGCACACCACGGGCGCGTAGGCTCGCCGGCGGGCCTCAGCACGAGGCATCCGAGACATCCGGTGGAATCCCACCCGATCTCAGCCAGATCAGCGGAAGGAGCGAACGATGAACGCCGTCACTGTCGAGCGCATCGCAGACATCCTTCCTTCCGAGGCCACCGCCTAACCGCACTTCGCACCCGGTGGCCTCCTGATCCGGAGATCCACCGTGACATCCTCCAGTTCCACCGCGTCCTTCGACGCCGCGTCCTTCGACGCGTCCGCCCTCGCCTTCTCGCAGGTCGAGCCCGACGAGCACCAGCGCTGGTCGACCTGGCCCGCGACCACCCCGTCCGAGCGCGGCCCGCTGCCGCGCCCCGACTGGGTCGTGACCTCGGCCGCAGCCATCGACACCGAACTCGGCGTCGTGAAGAGCGGCAAGGAGGCCGACCTCTTCCTCATCGAGCGCGCCGTGCCCGGCGTCGAGCCCGGCGCGCCCGGCTCGACGGGGCAGTCGACGCTGCTCGCCGCCAAGCGCTATCGCGGCGCCGAGCACTCCGACTTCCACCGCTCGACCGTCTACACCGAGGGTCGCGGCACCCGCCGCAGCCGCGACGCTCGCGCGGTGAAAACGGGAACCACCTTCGGCCGCGAGGTCGCCCGCGTGCAGTGGGCGATGGCCGAATTCGCGGCACTCCGCCGGCTCACCGAGCTCGGCGCCTCGGTGCCGTACCCGGTGCAGGTGCACGAGACCGAGGTGCTCATGGAATTCATCGGCGACGGGCGGGTCGCGGCACCCCGGCTCGCCCAGGTGCGCGCGTCACACGACGAGCTGCGCGACCTCTTCCAGCAGGTGGTCCAGTTCATGCGGACCCTCGCCCGGGCAGGCCTCACCCACGGCGACCTCTCGCCGTACAACCTGCTCGTGCACCGGGGCCGTGTCGTGGCGATCGACCTGCCGCAGGTCGTCGACGTGGTCGCGAACCCCGCCGGATTCGACCTCATGCACCGCGACTGCGTGAACCTGTGCACATGGTTCACCCGGCAGCGGCTCGAATGCGACGCCGAGCAGCTGTTCGGCGAACTCGTCGCCGAGGTCGGGTGGTGAGCCGCGCCGCGCCCGTCATGGCGTGAGCGGCGGGTCAGGCCTGGCGGCGGCGAGCCGCACCCAGCGCGAGCAACGCCCCGATCAGCAGCAGAACTCCCGCCGCCGTCCAGGCGCCGGGCGCGGGCGCGTCGACACCCGACTCGGCCAGGCACGGCGGCCGGGTCGTGTCGGGGGTCGGCGCCGGGCAGGGCGTCGGCGCCGGCGCCGTCGTCGTCGGCACCGGTGTCGTCGGCACGGGCGTGGTCGGGACCGGCGTGGTCGGCACCGGCGTCGTCGGCGGGATCGGCGTCGGGATGACCGTGAGCAGCATGGCCTCGCTCAGCACCGGGTCGAAGAACGCGCTGGTCGCCACCACCCGGTAGAGGTTGCCCGAGTTCGCCAACTCACCCGGAACCGTGATCGACTCGCCGGTCGCATCGGCGAGGTCCGTCCACGTGGTTCCGTCGTCGGTGCTGACCTGCCACTGCAGCTCCTGCCAGAAGTCGTCGAAGACCACCGAGAACTCGGCGTCATCGCCCTCGTCGACCGTCTGGTCGGCGCCGGCGTTCGCCGTCGGCCGCGTGAAGACGAGCAGCTGGTCGGAGCCGCCGCTCGTCGCGTACAGCCGCTCGGGTGCGCCGGTGTCGTCGCCGACGACACTGACCGACTCCACGTTCGAGCCGATCGGCACGAGCTGACCGACGGGGTCGCCGGTCGTGTAGTCGGTCGCGAGGATTCCGCCGGTGAGGCAGGCGAGGTACGCCCGCGACCCGTTCGGGCTCGCGTCGCCGAGCCGCGGTCCACAGGGAACGGGGGTCGTGGTGACCGGACCGTCGGGCGGGTCGAAGCCCGACACCGAGGTCGGCGACCCCGAGTTCGAGTTGACGACGCGGCCCGCAGCGCCGACGTAGGTGATTCCCCAGGGAAAGTCGCCGGTCTGCGTGAAGACGCCCGCCGACAGGGTGCCGTCCGCTGCGACGTCGACGGCCTGCACGCCGCCGCCGGTACCGAGCGGCGCATGCTGGGTGAAGTACGCGGTGGCACCGTCGGTCGTCACGGTCACGCCTCGGGATCCCTGCGGCAGCGAGATGGTGCGGGGGTCGGCGCTCAGGTCGTCGGTGCGGAACTGGTACTGCGGATTGAAGAGGGTGGCAGCGTAGATGTACGCCCCAGTCGGGTCCTCGGTGAGGTCGACGAATCCACCGATGCCCGTGCGCACGATCGGGGTCGGTGTCGCGCCGGCGATGAGCTCGGCGGCGGAGAGCACCCAGATCTCGGCGGGAGTGTAGAACGACACCCACACCTGCGTGCCGTCAGGAGAGACCTGCACCGCGGTCGGATTGAACGATGCCGCCGCCCCGAAGGTGATGAGGTTCACCTCGCTGAAGTCCGACGTGTCGTAGACCCGGAGATCGGACGTACTGCCGTCGCCCCGCGAGATCACGAACACGTACGAGTCGTCGGGCATCGAATCGACGTCGATCGGGTACCGGCCCGCCGGGACGGCGAGGTAGGTCTCGGCGGGATCCGCCTGCGCCGGAGCGACAGCAGCCGTCACGACGAGCGCAGCGGCAACCGCGGCGATACCGAGGAACCGAATCCGGCGACGACGTGACATCCAAACCCCCTGTCCGAACGACCGATCGAGGCCGCTCTCAAAGTCTTCCACGCCGTCCCCGAACTGGGTAGGAATCGGCGAGACATCCGTCGCCCGCCGTTCACCCGCCGCGACTAGCCTTGCGTGCATGACCGACCGCACCGACGGGGCCGCGTCCGTCGCCCCCGCCTCCGGCTCCCCCGCCGACCTCCCCCCGACCGCGAACACCGGCGCCATCGCGACGATGGGCCTCGACCTGCAGGAGGGTCGACGCATCCCGCGCAAGCAGGTGTGGGGCTGGGCGCTCTACGACTGGGCGACGCAGCCGTTCAACTCGGTCATCCTCACCTTCGTCTTCACTGCCCTCTACCTGACGAGCGACTCGTTCCTCGATCCGGCGGTCGCGGCCCTCGGCGAGGGCGACCCCGCCTACGAGCGCGGGCTCGCCGACCTCGCCAGCGGCCTCGGCTGGGCGATCACGATCGCGGGCCTGCTCATCGCACTGCTCGCCCCGGTGCTCGGGCAGCGAGCGGATGTCACGGGCCGGCGCAAACTCTGGCTCGGCGGCGCGACGATCGCCCTGGTGGCCTGCATGTTCGCCCTGTTCTTCGTGCAGGGCACGCCCGCGTACTTCGTGCTCGGCGTCGCGCTCATCGCGGCCGGAACGGTGTTCAGCGAAATCGCCGGGGTCAACTACAACGCCATGCTCGTGCAGGTGTCGACGCCGAAGACGGTCGGTCGGGTCTCGGGGCTCGGCTGGGGCCTCGGCTACATCGGCGGCATCGTCGCACTCGTGCTGGTGGTCGTCGCGAACTCCTTCGACTGGTGGGGCATGCCGACCGAGAACGGCCTCGCCTACCGCGTGATCGGCGTCGGCTGCGCGATCTGGACGCTCGTGTTCGCCTGGCCGATCTTCGCCTGGGTGCCCGAGGCGCCGCCTGCCGCACACCGCGACAAGGTCGGATTCTTCCGCAGCTACGGGGTGCTCGTGCGCGACATCGTCGCGCTGTGGCATCGGTCGCGAGCAACGTTCTGGTTCCTGCTGGCGAGCGCGGTCTACCGTGACGGGCTCGCCGGCGTGTTCGCGTTCGGGGCGGTGATCGCGGCGGTGGCGTTCCGCTTCACGCCGAACGAGGTGATGATCTTCGGCATCGTCGCGAACCTCGTCGCCGGACTGTCGACGATTCTCGCGGGCCGGTTCGACGACCGGTTCGGCGCCCGCGCCGTGATCCTCTTCTCGCTCGCGGGCCTCGTGATCGCCGGCACGGTGGTGTTCCTGCTGCACGACGGCGGCAAGATCGTGTTCTGGATCTTCGGGCTCGTGCTGTGCCTCTTCGTCGGCCCGGCGCAGGCTGCGTCGCGCGCGTTCCTCGCGCGGGTGACCCCGGCGGGCCGCGAGAGCGAGATCTTCGGCCTCTACGCGACGACGGGCCGCGCGGCGAGCTTCCTCTCGCCGCTGCTCTGGGCTGCGCTCATCGGCGTGTTCGGGGCGACCTATTGGGGCATCCTCGGCATCGTGATCATCCTCGCCGCGGGCTTCGTGCTCATGCTCTTCGTGCGCGATCCGCGCCACGCCGGCGTGCGCGCAGCCGGGTAGCCCCGCGGCCGGACAGGCGGTGGGCGCGGCGGGATGGCGGCACGGACGCCCGCGGGTTCCTCGGCGTCTCGCACGGCACCGACTCCCCCGACGGCCAGCGCAGGATCGCGTGGCAGCGAATGCCCAGTCGCGATGGTGGAGGATGGCTATGCCCGGGTCAGCGCGTGACCATCGGCACGCTCGACACCATCGTGGTGCAGGCGGCCCGGCGAGGCATCCGCACGCCCGTCGTCGGCGGCGATGTCGTCAGCCTCAGTCCGTATGCGCCCCGGCGCTCGCAACTCCGCTTCGAAAGGCAACCACCCCGTGACCCTCGATCTCCGCGTCGCGATCATCGGCGCCGGCCCGGCCGGAATCTACGCCGGCAACATCCTCAATAACGTCGTGCGCGAGCAGGGCGGCGACGTCTCGATCGACCTGTTCGAATCGCTGCCGGCGCCGTACGGCCTGATCCGGTACGGCGTCGCGCCCGACCACCCGCGCATCAAGGGCATCGTGAACTCGCTGCACGAGATGCTCGACGCCGGCACCATCCGTCTGATCGCGAACGTCGAGGTCGGCCGTGACATCTCGGTCGACGAGCTGCAGGAGCACTACGACGCCGTCGTCTTCGCGACCGGCGCGATCCGCGACGCGGCCCTCGACATCCCCGGCATCGACCTGCCCGGCTCGTACGGCGCGGCCGACTTCGTGAGCTGGTACGACGGACACCCCGATGTGCCGCGCACGTGGCCGCTCGAGGCCGAGTCGATCGCGGTCATCGGCAACGGCAACGTCGCGCTCGATGTCGCGCGCGTGCTCGCGAAGCATCCGGTCGATCTGCGCAAGACGGATGTCCCGGCGAACGTCTACGCCGGCCTCGAGGCGTCGCCGGTCACCGACGTGCACGTGTTCGGCCGGCGCGGCCCCGCCGACGTGAAGTTCACGCCGATCGAGCTGCGCGAGCTCGGCGAGGTGCCGAACGTCGACCTCGTCGTGCACGACGAGGACTTCATCGCCGTCGACCCGACGCAGGCGCCCAACAACCAGGTGAAGATCATGCTGCGCACACTCGAGTCGTGGCGCGGCCGCGAGTCGACCGGGGCATCCCGCCGGCTGCACCTGCACTTCTACCACTCGCCCGTCGAGGTGCTCGGCACCGACCGCGTCGAGGGCGTGCGCTTCCAGCGCAACGAGCCGGTGCCCGGCGGCGCGTGGGGCGAGGTGCGGGCGACCGACGAGTTCCGGTCGTACGACGTGCAGGCGGTGTATCGCGCGGTCGGCTACTTCGGGTCGCCGATCGTCGGGCTGCCGTTCGACGAGCGTCGCGGTGTGATCACGAACGAGGGCGGGCGGGTGCTCGGCGAGTCGGGCGAGCCGCTGCAGGGCCTGTACGCGACCGGCTGGATCAAGCGCGGCCCGGTCGGGCTCATCGGCCACACCAAGAGCGACGCGATGGAGACCATCGAGCACCTTGTTGCGGATGCCTCGGCCGGCGCGCTGCGCGCGCCCGTCGTGGCCGACGGCGATGCGGTGCTCGCACTGCTCGACGAGCGCGAAGTCGAGTACTCGACGTGGGACGGCTGGCTCGCCCTCGACGCGCACGAGCGCTCGCTCGGCGAGACCGACGAGTTCCCGCGCGAGCGGGTGAAGGTCGTGCCTCGCGAGGAGCAGGTCGGCATCTCGCGGGGCGCGTTGGCGGCCTCGCCGGAGTAACCGGCCTCGCCGATCACTGCGCATTCGAGCGGATGTCTCGCCCTGCGCCGCGCATCCGCGCACGTTCACCCGTTGGACGCCCACCGGGGTCTTCCGTCGCGCGCCAGACTCCCCTAGCGTGACGCGAACGGGGGTCGATGGGACGACCCCGGGCGCCGATGGGGGCGCTGATCAGGGGGAGATCGCATGCAACCGTTCGCCAGAGGCGTCACCGCCACGCTCGCGACCGCCGCACTCGCGGCGGTCGGCGTCGTCGTGCCGGTGGCCGCCGCCACCGCCGCCGCACCGCCCGACCTGTTCATCAGCGAGGTGATCGAGGGGTCGAGCAACAACAAGGCGGTCGAGGTGTTCAACCCGACCGGCGAGCCGATCGCGCTCGACGGCGTCTCGCTGCAGATGTTCTTCAACGGCAGTGCGAGCGCAGGGCTCACCATCCCCTTGACCGGCACCGTGACCGCCGGCGACGTGTTCGTCGTCGCGCATGGCTCGTCGTCGGCGCCCATCCTCGCGCAGGCCGACCTCACGAATGGTGCGGGATGGTTCAACGGCGACGACGCGATCGTGCTGACCGCAGGCGGCGCGGTGATCGACTCGTTCGGCCAGACCGGGGTCGACCCCGGCACCGAATGGGGCACGGGCGTGACCTCGACCGCCGACAACACGCTGCGTCGCAAGGCGAGCGTGTGCGAGGGCGACACGAATCCCGCCGACGCGTTCGACCCGGCGATCGAGTGGGACGGGTTCGCGATCGACACGTTCGACGGACTCGGCGCGCACACCGCCGACTGCGGCGATGTCGAACCACCCATCGGTGACCCCGTGGTCAACGAGTTCTCGGCCTCGACGGCCGGCACCGACGTCGAGTACGTCGAGCTGCTCGGTACGCCGAACGCCGACCTGTCGGGCTTCACGTTGCTCGAGATCGAAGGAGACGCGCCGGTGTTCGGCGTCGTCGACGAGGTGGTCTCGTTCGGCATCGCCGACGCCGACGGACGTGCGCTCGTGACTCTGCCGGCGAACGCGCTCGAGAACGGCACGCTCAGCCTGCTGCTCGTCACCGGCACGCCCCCCGCGCTCGGTGCCGACCTCGACGCCGACGACGACGGCGTCATCGACGAGGCATCCGGCCTCACCATCGTCGACTCGGTCGCGGTGAACGACGGCGGAGCCGGCGACGTGACCTACGGGCCGGTGACCCTCGGCGTCGCGTACGACGGGCAGCCGTTCGCGCCGGGCGGCGCGTCGCGCATCCCAGACGGCACCGACACGGATGCCACGGGCGACTGGGTGCGCAACGACTTCGACCTCGCCGGCATCCCGGGCAACACGGGCACGCTCATCGACGGCGAGGCGGTCAACACCCCCGGTGCCGTGAACTCGACCGAGCTCGATGAGGGCCCGGGGCCGATCGAGGCCGACTGCGACGCGCCGACCGTGACGATCGGCTCGGTGCAGGGCGCGGGCGCGGCGACTCCGCTCGCGACCGGCACGCAGGTCGAGGTCGAGGGCGTCGTCGTCGGCGACTTCCAGACCGGCGGCTTCGACGGCTATTACCTGCAGGACGCGGGCGACGGCGACGCGGCGACCTCAGACGGCATCTTCGTGTTCGCGCCGGGCGGCGCAGACGTGGTGCTCGGCGACACCGTGCACGTCGTCGGCACCGTGTCCGAGTTCTTCGGCATGACCGAGGTCACGGCGGTCGCGGCATCCGTCTGCGCGACCGGCGGCACGTCCGCACTCCCGGCGCGGACCGAGCTGACCCTGCCGCTCGCGCCCGCCGACCGCGAGCGCTTCGAGGGCATGCGCGTGACGCTGCCACAGACGCTCTCGATCCTCGAGACCTTCGAGTACGGCCAGTTCGGGCTCATCACCCTCGGCACCGACCGCCAGTACCAGCCCACCGCGATCTTCGAGCCGGGCTCGGCCGAGGCGGTGGCGCTCGCGGCCGCGAACGTCGCCGACTCGATCGGGCTCGACGACGGACGCGGCATCCAGAACCCCGACCCCGCGCTGCACCCGAACGGCGAGGCGTTCACGCTCGACAACGCGTTCCGCGCCGGCGACCACGTGACGGCGGCGACCGGCGTGCTCGACTACCGGTTCGACCAGTGGTCGGTGCAGCCGACGCAGCCGGCCGAGTTCGCGTCGGTGCTGCCGCGCGAGAGCCTGCCCGACGTCGGCGGCGACCTGCGGGTGGCGAGCTTCAACGTGCTCAACTACTTCACCGACCTCGACCTCGATGTGCCCGGCACCGACTTCCGCGGGGCGAACACCGCCGAGGAGTTCGAGCGCCAGGAGGCGAAGATCGTCGCCGCGATCACCGAGATCGACGCCGACGTCGTCGGACTCATCGAGATCCAGAACAACAACGACGGCGCGGCGCTCGACACGCTGGTGGCGGCGCTGAACGAGCAGGCCGGTGCGGGCACCTACGCGGCGATCCGCACCGGAACACTCGGCACCGACGCGATCACGACCGCGCTCGTCTACCAGTCGGCGAACGTGACGCCCACCGGCGCGTACGCCGTGCTCGACTCGTCGGTCGATCCTCGGTTCGACACCAGCCGCAACCGGCCGGCCCTCGCGCAGACATTCACCTCGTACTCGACCGGCGAGGCGGTGACCGTCGTTTTGAACCACCTGAAGTCGAAGGGATCGGCCTGCTCGGGCGACCCCGACCGCGGCGACGGGCAGGGCAACTGCAACCTGACGCGGGTCGCAGCCGCCGAGGCCATCGTCGACTGGCTCGCCGGCGACCCGACCGGGCAGGGCACGGTGGGGCGCGAGCTCATCATCGGCGACCTGAACTCGTACGACCACGAGGACCCGATCGAGGTGCTGACGGGGGCCGGATACACCGACCTCGAGAAGCAGTTCACCGGCGAGGAGGCGTACTCGTACGTCTTCGACGGACAGCTCGGGTACCTCGACTATGCGCTGGCGGGCACCGGACTGGTCGGCGACGTGACCGGGGCATCCGCCTGGCACATCAACTCCGACGAGCCGAGCATCATCGACTACGACATGACGTTCAAGCAGCCCGCCCAGGACGCACTGTTCGCACCAGACCCGTACCGGTCGAGCGACCACGACCCGATCGTCGTGGGCATCCGGCTCACCCCGCCCGACACCACCGCGCCGACGCTGACGGTCACCGCGAACCCCGCGAAGATCCTCCTCCCGACGCTGACGTGGCGAACCGTGAACCTGAAGCCCGTGGCATCCGACGATTCGGGCCAGGCGACCGTCTCGTTCGTGAAGGTGACCACCACCGGCAAGCACGCGCAGGTGCGCAAGATCTCGGACACGAAGTTCGAGATCCGCGCGATGCCGGGCACGAGCTACACGTTCGAGTACCGGGCGACCGACGCGGCGGGCAACACGACGACCGCGACCGCGCGCACCGACGTCGGCACCGTGCGCGACCTCATCGAGACGATCCTGGATTGGTTGTTCGGGTGACGGTCCCGCTGGTCGAGGAGCGCCCCGCGGAGCGAACCCCTTCCGTCGGTCGGCTCACGGCCGCAGCAGCACCTTGATCGCGCGGCGCTCGTCCATCGCGGCGTACGCCTCAGCGGCGTCGGCGAGCGGCAGCTCGAGGTCGAAGACGCGGCCGGGGTTGATCGCGCCCGACCGCACGTCGGGCAGCAGCTCCTCGATGTACCCGCGCACCGGTGCGACGCCGCCGACGACGCCGACGTTCGTGTCGAACATGCGCCGGATCGGCAGCTCGGGGCCGCCGTTCGGCACGCCGACGAACCCGACCCGGCCGCCCGGCCGCGCCGAGCGCAGCGCCTGATCCATCGACTCCTTGGTGCCGACGCATTCGAGCACGTGGTCGGCGCCGATGCCTCCGGTCAGCTCGCGCACGGCGCGCACGCCCTCGTCGCCGCGCCCTTCGACGAGATGCGTCGCGCCGAACTCGAGCGCGAGCTCCTGGCGATCGCGGTGGCGCGATATCGCGATGATGGTGGATGCTCCGAGCCGACGTGCGGCGATCACCGCGCAGAGCCCGACCGCTCCGTCGCCGACGACCGCGACCGTCGAACCCGCGGTCACCCCAGCCGAGACTGCGGCGTGGTACCCCGTGCCCATGACGTCGGCGAGCGTGAGCAGGCCCGGCACCTCCTCGTCGGCCACCGGACCGGGCACGACCACGAGCGTGCCGTCGGCGAGCGGCACCCGCACGCGCTCGCCCTGGCCGCCGTCGGCGAACCCGCCGAACCGGTCGTCGCCGCCCCACCAGCTGCCGTTGAGACACGACGTCGAGACCCCGTTGCGGCAGTTCACGCAGGTGTTGTCGCACACGTAGAACGGCGCGATGACGAAGTCGCCGACCTGCACGAGGGCGACGTCATCGCCGACGGCCTCGACCACGCCCACGAACTCATGGCCGATGCGATGCGGTTCGCGGGTCGGGGTGATGCCCCGGTACGGCCACAGGTCGGAGCCGCAGACGCAGGCCGCGACCACGCGCACGATGGCGTCGCCGCCGGTCGACAGAAGGGGGTCGGGCACGGCTTCGACGCGGATGTCACGGGCAGCGTGAATGACGGTGGCGAGCATGGTTCGAGCCTATGCCGACCCCTGATCTGCGGTGCAAGGTCGATTCGTGCGAGTGAGGATGCGCCGGGGCATCCTCGGTCGCACGAATCGACCTTGCCGCAGGGGGCGGGCGGGGGGGGGCGGGAGGGGGGCGGGTGGGGGCGGGAGGGGGTGGGGGTGGGAGGGGGGAGGGGGTGGGGGGGTCAGCGGGTTGAGAGTTCCAGGGGCACCGGCTTCGGCTCGAAGCCCGCGGCGATCACGCGGCCCGGGTCGTGCCGCAGGCACGAGACCGTCCGGCGCGGGTCGTCGCCGTCGACGTCGGGGCGGCCCAGCTCGGGGTCGATGGCGGCGCAGGCGTCCCACGCGAACGCGCACCGATCGCGGAACGGGCACCCGCCGCCGAGCTTCGACAGATCGGGCGGCGAGCCCGGGATGCCGGTCAGCTCGCGGCGCGGGCCGCGCAGCGGCGGGAACGAGTGCAGCAGCGCCGACGAGTACGGGTGGCGGGGCCGGTGGTAGACGTCGAGCGACTTCGCGTCCTCGACGATGCCGCCCGCGTACATGATCGCGATGCGGTCGGCGATCTCGATGAGCAGCGACACGTCGTGCGTGATGAAGATCACCGAGAACCCGAGCCGGTCGCGCAGCTCGGCGATCTGCTCGACGATCTGGCGCTGCATGACCACGTCGAGCGCGGTGGTCGGCTCGTCCATGATGAGCACCTGCGGCTCGAGGGCGAGCGCCATCGCGATCATCACGCGCTGGCGCATGCCGCCCGAGAGCTGGTGCGGGTACGAGCGCAGGCGGTCGGGCGCGATGCCGACCAGCTCGAGCAGTTCGGCGGCGCGCTCGAGCGCCTCCTTCTTCTTCATGCCAGGCCGGTGCGCGATGATGCCGTCGGCGATCTGCGCGCCGATGCGGTGCACGGGGTTGAGCGAGTTCATCGCGCCCTGGAACACGATCGCGAGATCCTGCCAGCGCGAGGCGCGCAGCTGCTGGTCGTTCAGGCGCAACAGGTCGGTCTTCGTGCCGTCGCGGTCGGTGAACAGCACCTCGCCGCCGGTGATCAGCCCGGGCGGGGGCAGCAGACGGGTCGCCGCGTAGGCGAGCGTCGACTTGCCGCAGCCGGACTCGCCGGCCAGGCCCAGCACCTCGCCGCGCCCGAGGGTCAGCGACACGTCGCGCAGGACGTGCACCGCGTCATCCTCGTAGCCGTAGTCGACCGAGAGGTTCCTGATCTCGAGGACCGGGTCGGACGCTGCGGTCGCCGGGCGACCCGCGGCGGGTGCCGCCGCGGGGTCGGGAGTGAGGAGGGTCATGAGCGAGCTCCCTTCGCCGCGCGCTTGGCTTCGACCGCGCGTGCGGCGGTTTCGGTACGTAGGGCCGCAGCTGCGGCATCCGTGACATCGCGGCGGTCGGCCGCGCCGGGCGCCTCGTACACGACCGGCGTGAAGCCGATGCGCGGCCGGATGCCCCGCCTGCGCAGCGAGCGGGCGTTGAGGGCCGTCGACCGCAGGCGTGGGTTGACGAACTCGTCGATGCCGAAGTTGATGAGAGTGAGGCCCATGCCGAGCAGGGCGATGCAGAGGCCCGCGGGGATGAACCACCACCACGCGCCGCGCTGCAGCGCGAGCTGCGACTGCGCCCAGAACAGGATCGTGCCCCAGTTCCAGTCGCTGCCCGACCCGATGCCGATGAACGCCAGGGTGATGAGCGAGAGCACCGCGAAGGTGACCGTGCCGACGAAGCCCGACGCGATGATGGCGGTGAGGTTCGGCAGGATCTCGGCGGTGATGATCCGCCAGCTCCGCTCACCCGTGGCGCGGGCGGCCTCGACGAAGTCGCGCTTGCGCAGCGACAAGGTCTGGGCGCGCAGCACTCGAGCGCCCCAGGCCCAGCCGGTGACCGCGATCACGACCGCCACGGTGATGCCGCCGACGCTCGGGAGCTGGCCCGCGATGATGATGATGAGCGGCAGCTGCGGGATCACGAGGAACACGTTCGACAGCGCCGAGAGCGTCTCATCGCCGACACCGCCGAGGTAGCCGGCGGAGACGCCGATGATCACGCCGATCGCGGTGGCGAGGATGCCGGCGACGAAGCCGACGACCATGACGCCGCGGGTGCCGACGATGAGCTGGCTGAAGATGTCCTGCCCGAGGTGGGTGGTGCCCATCCAGTGCTGCCACGACGGCGGCTGCAGCAGGTCGTCGCTCTGCGCACTGGGGTCGTACGGGGCGATCCACGGGCCGATGATCGCGATGATCGTGAAGAACACGAGGATCGCGATGCCGGTCAGCGCCTTCGCATTGCGGAGGAACATGAAGCGGCGCGGGCCGTCCTTGCCGCGCTTGCGGTCGTGGGCCGCCGCGGCGACCGCGGTGGTATCGGGCGCCTGGTTGGGCCGATTGACGTCGTCGAGCTCCTCGACGATGCTGCTGTCGATCGTCATGTCAGCCCTCCTGCCGGGTACGGGGATCGAGGAACGCGTACACGAAGTCCGCGAGGATGTTCGCCGCGAGCACCGCGATGGTGATCACCAGGAAGCAGCCCTGCATGAGCGGGTAGTCCTTCGCGTTCACCGCGTTGAACAGGAGGAAGCCGATGCCCTGATAGGTGAACACCATCTCCATGATGAGCGTGCCGCCGACGATGAAGCCGAGCGACAGCGCGAAGCTCGATACCTGCGGAAGCACGGCATTGCGGGCGGCGTAGTTGAACATGACCCGGCGCTCCGAGAGCCCCTTGGCCTGTGCGACGGTCACGTAGTCCTCGCTCGAGACCGTCACGACCATGTTGCGCATGCCGAGGATCCAGCCGGAGATCGACGAGATGATGATCGTCAGCGCCGGCAGCGTGCCGTAGTAGATCACCGACGAGACGAACTCCCAGTCCCACGAGGGGATGAGCGACCGGTCGTAGCTGCCCGAGGCCGGGAACCAGCCGAGCGTCACCGAGAACACGAAGATCGCGATGAGGCCGAGCCAGAAGTACGGCACCGCCGAGAAGAACGTCGAGATCGGCAGCAGCGAGTCGGCCCAGGTGCCACGCCGCCAGCCGATGCCGGTGCCGATGATCGTGCCGACGAAGAAGCTGATGATCGTCGCGATGCCGACCAGGCCCACCGTCCACGGCAGCGCCTGCGCGATGACCTCGGTCACCGGCATCGGGAACAGCGAGAACGAGATGCCCAGGTCGCCGCGGAACAGGTTCGCCCAGTAGTCGAGGTACTGCTGCCAGAGCGGCACGTTCTCGTCGAGGCCGAACATCGCGTACAGCGCGGGGATCGCGTCGGTCGGGATCTTGCCCTGGTTCTTGGCGATGAGCGCCTTCACCGGGTCGCCCGGCATCATCCGCGGGATGAAGAAGTTGATCGTGACGGCCGCCCAGGCGGTGATCACGTAGAAGATGCCACGTCGGACGAAGAACCTCATGTGGATGCCTCCGTCCCACCGTTGGTCGAGTAGGGAGCGCCAGCGACCGTATCGAGACCCGGCCGCTCGCCGAGCACCTCGAGCACGTCGGTGACCTTCGGGCGATCGGGGCGCTCGGAGTAGCCCCAGCAGGCGGCCTGGCGGCCTTCGCCGACCTCGAGCAGCGGCGGCACCTCGGTGCGGCACAGCTCGGTCGCGAACGGGCAGCGCGGGTTGAAGCGGCATCCGCTCGGGGGGTTCACCAGGCTCGGCGCCTCGCCGCGCGCGCCGTGGGCGCGCGCCTCGAGGTCGTCGGGGTCGGGTGCGCTGCGCACCAGCAGCTGGGTGTACGGATGCTTCGGATCCTGCGTGACGGACTCGCTGTCGCCGGTCTCGACGATGCGGCCGGCGTACATGACCATGGTGCGGTCGGCGAAGTAGCGCGCCGAGGCGATGTCGTGGGTGATGTAGAGGATGGCGATCTTCAGGCGATCGCGCAGGTCTTTCAAGAGGTTCAGGATGCCGAGGCGAATGGACACGTCGAGCATCGAGATCGGCTCGTCGGCGAGGAGCACATCGGGGTTCGCGGCGAGCGCGCGGGCGATCGCGACGCGCTGGCGCTGGCCGCCCGACAGCTCGTGCGGGTACTTGTCGACGTAGCGCGCGGTGGGGGTGAGCTGCACGCGCTCCAGGAGTTCGTCGAGCGCGGCCTCGAGCTCGCGGCCCCGCAGCCGCCCGCGGTGGATCCGCAGTGCGCGGGTGAGGGTGTAGCGCACCGGGTGGATAGGGTTGATCGACCCGAACGGGTCCTGGAAGATCATCTGCACGCGCCCGACGTACCGGCGGAACGCGCGGCGGTTGTGCACGGTCGCGTCCTCGCCGTCGAGCACGATGCGGCCGGCCGTGAGCGGCATGAGCTGGGCGAGCAGCCGGGCGATGGTGCTCTTGCCCGAGCCCGACTCGCCGACGAGGGCGACGACGCGGCCGGCGTGGAGGTCGAGGTCGACGTCGTCGACCGCATGGACGACACCGCTCGTGCCGATGCCGCGAACCGGGAAGTGCTTGCGCAACGCCTCTGCGCGCAGCACCGGTTGCTCGGGTTGTGTGTTGCTCATTCGTTCACCTTCGAAACGGGCCCCGGAACAGGGTAAGCGGCGGGACCGCCGCCGAAGCGACGGTCCCGCCGACGATCACTCGGTCGGAACCAGCTTCGAGAGGATGAGCGCCGCCTGCGGCCCGGTGGGCTGCGGGTTGGCGTAGGGGTCCTCATCCGTCGGGAAGCCCGTGTAGTTCACCGTCGAGTACTGCGCGACGGCCGGCCGCTGCCAGATCACGAGACCGGGGGCGTCGTTCACGTACGCCTCCTGGATGGTCTGCATGGCCTCGGCGCGAGCCGCGTCATCCGATGCGGCCTTGAACGCGGCGAGCGCGTCGGTGACGGCCTGGTTGTTGTAGCGGCCGAAGTTCCAGTTCGCGGTCTCGCCGAGCGGCACGTAGGACGCGCCGTCCATGATGTTCGAGTACAGGTTCCACGGCGTGGAGCCGTTGTCGACCCAGTGCAGCGTGGCCTGGAAGTTGCCGAACGGGATGATGTCGTTGAACCAGGTGTCCTGCACGGCCGCCTCGACGGTCGCCTCGGCGCCGAGCTCCTTGGCGCCGGCCGCGATGATGTCGAGCGCCGAGAGGTAATCGCTCCAGCCGGCCGGGTTGGTCAGCACGAACGAGACCTTCTCGCCGTCGGGGTCGATGAGCGCCCCCGAGCCGTCCCACGTGTAGCCCGCGTCGGTGAGGATCTGCTTCGCAGCGTCGACGTCCACCGAGAGCTCCTGGCCCTGGAACTCGTCGGCGATGAACGCGTCACCGGTCGGGGTCGGGATGCCCGTCACCGAGGTGATCGTCGGCCAGACGCCGTAGCCCGCCTTCTTCGAGATCTCCTCGCGGTCCATGGTCAGGTTGAGCGCCTGACGGAACGCCGCGTTGTCGAACGGCTTCGTCTCGTTGTTGAGGAACAGCACGTCGGCACCGAAACCGCCGCCCGCCACCTGGTGGAAGTGCTCGGGGTTCTTGGCGATGAAGGTGTTCTCGTAGTCGGGGATGAACGTCCAGCCCCACTGCGCTTCACCGGTGGTGAGGGCGGTGGTCAGGCCGTTGTTGTCGTTGAAGGTGTCGTAGCGCAGCGCGCCCACCTTCGGCGCCCCGCCCCAGTAGTCGGCGTTCGGCTTCAGCGACACCGACTGCGAGGTGAACTTGTCGAGCACGAACGGTCCGGTGCCGATCATCTCGTCGTCGGTGAACTCGACGGGGTTGTCGACCTCGGCCCAGATGTGCTCGGGCACGATGAGCAGCTTGTACAGCTTGTCGCGGTTGACGTACTGCGAGGTCGTGAAGTTCACGACGACCTTGCCGTCCTCCACCGAGATGTCGCCGTACTGGTCGGGGAAGTCGATGTTCAGCTCGGGGTTGTCCTTGCGGAGCTGGACCGAGAACGCGATGTCGTCGGCCGTGAACTCCTCGCCGTCCGACCACTTCACGCCCTCACGGGGGGTGATGGTCGCCTGGGTCGAGTCCTCGTTCCACTCCACCGACTCGGCGAGCCACGGGGTGGGGTCGTCGGTCGGGTGCAGCTCGTTGATCTGCATCAGCGACTCGTACACCACGAACGCGTAGCCGAGCGAGAGCGACGCCGAGCCGGTCGCGAGCGGGTTCTGGTTGGGCGACTGCGGGCCGTTGGGCATGCCGACGACCAGCACCTTGCTGCTGGCACCGCCATCGTCACCCCCTGAGTTGCTGCTGCAGCCGGTGAAGACCAAGCCGGCGGCGACCAGGACGGCCCCGGCGGCGAGGATGCGCTTGCGCATTTCCATGCCTCCTTGCATTTCTTCGGATGTGAGCAGGTGCTCAGGTGTTACTTCGTGTCTCCGATGACGACCGGTGCTGCCAGTCGGAGGTCTCTGCTGGACCGGCCCACCCGGAGCTCGTACGCTCCGGCCGGAAGAGTCCATGCTTGCGTGTCCGTGTCCCAGATCTCGAAGGCGCGTCGCGCGATCGGGATCGACACGGATGCCTCGCCGCCCGCCGCGACGTCGACGAGCGCGAAGCCCGCCAGCCAGCGCTGGGGGCGCTGCTCGTCGGTGTCGTCGGGGGCGGAGAGGTAGGCCTGCACGACCTCTCGCGCGTCGACGGATCCGACGTTCGCGACGGTCAGGCGGGCGGTGACGAAGGGGGATGTCCCGTCGCCGGTCTCGACGGTGAGGCCGGTGTGGGTCCACTCACCGTAACCGAGGCCGTACCCGAACTCGCGGGCGGGGGTGCGGCCGAGGCGGTCCCACCCGCGGTGGCCGACGTGCGCGCCCTCGGTGTAGTCGATGTAGCCGTCGACGGGCAGCCCGTTCGGCACCGGCACGTCGGCCTCGCTCGCCGGGAGGGTCCACGGCAGCCGACCGCTCGGTTCGATCTCGCCGGTGAGCACCGCCGCGAGCGACGAGCCGGCCTCCTGACCGGGCAGCCACCACCAGAGCACGGCGGGCACCTCGTCGAGCCAGGGCAGGAGGACAGGTGCGCCCGCGTTCACGACGACGACGGTGCGCGGGTTCGCGGCCACCACGCGGCGCACGAGCTCGTCCTGCCGGCCGGGCAGCGCGAGGCCGGGGCGGTCCCAGCCCTCGGACTCGGTCTCGGGGTTGGTGCCGACGACCACGACCGCGAGGTCGGCGTCGGCGGCCGCGGCGACGGCCTGCTCGATCTCCTCGTCGACGGTGAGGCCGGGGGCGCGGTAGCGGAAGTGCACGCGCACGAACCGCCCGTAGCTCTCGCCGTCGATGACCTGCAGGTCGGCCTCGACGCGCACGCGGCGGTCGGCCTCGACCTCGATCGTCGACTCGATCATCGGCGGGTTCGCGTAGCTGGAGTTCAGCACGACCTCGACGCCGACCTCCTCGGTCGACTCGCCGCGCAGTTCGCCGTCGACGTCGACGCGGTGCGCGCCGACCGGACCGACCTCGATCACGTGACGGCCGGCGCCCTCGAGTGCGACATCGGCGGTCAGGCGGGCGGATGCCACGCGGGCGTCGGCGACCGGGAACCAGAGGCCCGTGGCATCCGGAACCTGGAGCGATTCGACCGTGGAGCCGTCGGCGGCGAGCAGATCGATGCGGATGCCGGGCTCGCCGTCGGGCGTGGTGACGAGGTCGCCGGGCACGAGCGGAGCGGTGACGGTCGTAGCGCCGCCGCGGAAGCGGGCGACCTCGGTGTCGGGCAGCGCGGCCCGCAGCGCCTCGAGCGGGTCGCTGATGTGGGGTGCGGTGACGAATGCGCTGCCGCCGCCTTGCGTGAAGGGCTCGACGGCGTTGTGGCCGATGAGCGCGACGCGCTTCGGGGCATCCGCACCGGATGCGATCGGAAGCAGCGCGCTCTCGTTGCGCAGCACGACCGTCGATCGCGCCGCGGCCTCGCGCAGCAGCGCGACGACCTCGTCACCGGCCGGGTCCTCGGTGGCGCCGGCCTGGTCGAAGGGCAGCACGTCGCCGACCACACCGCTCAGGGCGCCGACCCGCTCGGCGAGGCGGACGATGCGCGCCACCTTGTCGTCGATGACCGACTCGGAGACCTCGCCGGCCTCGACCGCAGCGACGAGCGCCGCACCCCAGGGCCCGCCCGGGCCGGGCATGATCAGGTCGAGGCCGCCCTCGGCCGACTCCGCGGTGTGCTTGGTGGCGAGCCAGTCGCTGATCACGACACCGTCGAACGCCCACTCGCCCTTGAGGATGCCGTTCAGCAGCGGGCCGTGCGCGGTCGCGGTCTGCTCGACGCCGTCGCGGCTGAGCCCGTTGTAGGCGGCCATGATCGTCCACACGCCGGCTTCGACGACGGCCTCGAACGGCGCGAGGTAGACCTCGCGCAGCGTACGCTCGTCGATGCGCGAGAGGTAGGTGGTGCGGTCGGTCTCGGTCTCGTTGCCGATGAAGTGCTTGACGCAGCCGGCGATGCCGCGCTCCTGGAGCGCGCCGATGAACGCGACCGCGAGGCGGGCGGTGAGCAACGGGTCTTCTGAGAAGCACTCGAAGTGCCGGCCGCCGACGGGCGAGCGCTGCAGGTTGACGACGGGGGCCAGCACGACGTCGACGCCCTTGCGGCGGGCCTCGGCGGCCATCAGCTCGCCGAGCGCGGCCTGGAGGCGCACGTCCCACGTGGCGGCGGTGGCGCTCGGCGCGGGCATCTGCGCGGAGGGCAGGCCGTCCTCGCCGGTGCCGCGAACGCCGATGGGGCCATCGGAGACCGTCATCGTCCGCAGGCCGAGCTGCGGCAGTTCGGTGAGGGTCCAGGTGGCGGCGCCGGTGAGCAATCGCACCTTGTCGGCGAGCGGGAGCGCGGTCGCGATGGCGATGGCGTCCTCGAGGGCGAGGGCGGTCGGATCGGGCCGATGTGCAGCCCGCTCGTCGGTTCCGCTGGCCGTGGTGGTCGAGGTCACGCCGTAGTCTCCTTCAGGGCTCGTCATTGAGTGACGCGAGCCATCGTGACACACTTACTGACTTGTAAGTAAGTTGAAGGGATAACGGTTCGGTAACGCGTCGCGCTCCTCGCATCGGCAGCGCGGACGTGCCATCCTTACGGTCAGCGCACGCGCGCGCCGACCGAAACGATTCGAGGCCGGATGCCGCGCAGAGCGCATCGGGAAGGAAACACTGGTGGACGCAGCTCGTACCGAGACCCGCGCGAAGCCCGCGGCCGAGCGGGTGCAGCGCCCGCAGGCACGCACGCTCGAACGACGTGAGGCCGTGCTCAAGGCGGCCATGAAGGTGTTCGGCGCACGCGGCTACAACAAGGGCGCGCTCGTCGAGGTCGCCGAGGAGGCCGGCATGACCCACGCCGGCGTGCTGCATCACTTCGGCAGCAAGGAGGGGCTGCTCGTCGCGATGCTGAAGTACCGCGACGGCGAGGAGGTCAACGGCGTGCCCGCCCGTGCGCAGACCGAGGGGCCGGCATTCCTCCAGCACCTGGTCGACACCGTCGAGGAGAACACGCACCGCCGCGGCGTCGTGCAAGCGTACTCGGTGCTCTCAGGGGAGTCGGTGACCGACGGGCATCCCGCCCACGACTACTTCCACGAGCGCCTGCACATCCTGCGCGAGAAGATCGCCGGGGTCTTCGGCGAGGTCACCGGCAACACCGACCGCCAGGCGCTGCTCGACGCGGCGTCGACCCTCATCGCCGTGATGGACGGCCTGCAGGTGCAGTGGCTGCTCGAGCCCGACGCGGTGGAGATGCCGAAGCTCGTGAGCACCGTCATCGACGAACTCGTCGCGCGCCTCGAAGGGGCGAAGTAGCCCCCGCTGGTTGAGGAGCGGCCGAGCGCAGCGAGGACGCGTCTCGAAACCCCGTGACCCGCACACCGGGCTCAGCCCCGCGGCCACCCCTCGACGAACCGCGTCAGCAGCCGCGCGAACTCCGCACGCTCGTCGGCTGAGAACCCCGCGAGCGCCGTCTCGATCGCCTCGCGCCGACGGCCGACGGTCGCGCTGAGCAGCGCGCGCCCCGAATCGGTCACGATCAGGATGCTCCGCCGCGCGTCGCTCGGATCGGGCTCGCGCCGCACGTGACCGGCGTCGACCGCAGCCTGCACGAGCCGGCTCGCCCGCGGCTGGTCGACGCCGATGTGCGCGGCGACCTCGGTGACCGACTGCGGGCCGTGCGCCTCGAGCGCCGCCAGCAGGCGGAACGCGGCGTGCCCGCCGCGGCCTCTGCCGGGGTGGCCCGGGTGCTCGTCGTGGCCATGGTGACCGTGCTGCGGACCACCGCGTCGACCGCCGAACGGACCACCGGGGCCGAACGGCCCTCCAGGGGCGCCACCGAAGGGACCGAACGGCCCGCGCGGGCCGAAGGGTCCGCCCGCGCCCGGCGGACCGAACCGAGCACCTCGTCGCAGCGAGCCGAGCGCCGCCTCGATCGCAGCCACGGCGTCGGTCGTGACATCCGCATCGTCGCCGGAACCTGAGCGTCCACCGGGAGCGGGTTGACGAGCGTCCGACATACATGTCATCCTACATATACATGTCAATTGACATGCAATAGGAATCGCGCATCGCGCGCCGGGCGCTCACCTCGAGCGCACCGAGAGAGGAAACACCATGACGAACCACGAGTTCACCGAGGCATCCGCCTCCGAGAAGCCCGAATTCCCGACCTCCCGCCGACCGCTCGGCTTCTGGCTGAAGCTGGTCGACCGCCGCATCTCCGACGAGATGGGCACTCTGTTCGCCGACGAAGGCGTCACGCGCCGCGACTGGCGCACGCTGAACCTGCTCGCCGGCGACGCCGAGGACGAGCGACTGGCGCACAAGCTGCGCCACCGGCCCGACCTGCTCGGCCGGCTGGCCGAGCTCGGCTGGGTCGATGTGCCGACCGACGCGCACGAGGGCCCGTCGCTCACCGACGCGGGTCGCGAGGCCCGCGACCGCCTGCTCGAGCGGGTGACCGGGCTGCGCGCCCGCGTCGCCGGCGCCGTGAGCCCCGAGGACTTCGCGACCACGCTCGCAACCCTCGAGGCGATCGCGCGCGAGCTCGGCTGGGACGAGTCGCAGCCGATGCCCCGCGGTCGACGCGGCGGCCGCGGCTTCGGCCGACGCGGCTTCGGCCACCGGCACGGCTTCGGGCACGGCCACGGGCACGGGTTCGGGCGACCGGGCTTCCCGGGCTTCGCTCCCGGCGACGGTCACGGGCACGGCTACGGCCACGACCCGCGGGCCGGCTCCGGGCCGCACCACCCTGCACCGCACCAGGACGTGCACGTGCACGTCCACGTGCACGAGGGTCACGGGCGCAAGCGCCGCCACGGCGACCAGGGCTGATCCGCCCCCGTCCTCTGAACACGTTTCGGCGCCCGATCACCCGATCGCGGCGCCGAAACGCGTCCGACCGCCGGCCGTCGCCAGACTTCGGCAACCTCCGGCAGCGACCCCGCCTCAGCGAAGCAGGACCGCGAAGAATCCGCCGACGAACTGCATGAGCCAGGGCAGCAGGATCACCCCGACGATGATGATCGGTGCCCACCGGATGCCCCGCGCGAGGCGCCGCCCCGGCGCGGCCACGCCGGGCGGTGGGCGCAGGGAATCGATCGGTGCGACGAACGGCAGCGGGGATGCCGTACGCCCGACGGCTGCGCCGCTCGCCGTCACGCTCAGCCGATCGTCGCGCCACCGCTCCCACCGCGTGAACTTGTCGAGCAGCGCGCCGACCACCGAGAAGAGCCACGCCCACGTCGCCGGATCGAGGGTCGAGAAATCGCGCTTGGCATACAAGAACATCCAGTCGTCGACGATCTCGACGTCGAGCTCCGCGGCGTTGTCGATCAAGCGGGCCATGATGTCGGGCGTGAACAGGTACAGCGCATCGCGCTCGTAGCCCTCGGGGCAGTACAGCGCGAAGTAGCGGTCGAAATCTCCCTCGAGGCTCAGGCGCTGAGCTCTGTCGAACGCCATCGGAAGGTTCGAGCCGAACAGCCCGTTGTTGCCGACCGCGTCGAGCACGATGTGCGGCAGCGGCACGTTGAGCTTGATGGCGACGTACCCCCATGTGTGCACGGTCTTGTTCTTGCCCGAGCCGGTCGTGTACTCGTAGTTGGCGAACTCGACGAACCGGGGCTGATACCCGCGCACCTGGTCGGTCGCCTGCCGCCCGCGTCCCAGTCCGAAGATCATGCCGGGCAGTCCCGGCGCAGCGAACGTCGGCTGATACGTCATGCCGTTGGCACGCGCGAAGCGGTCGAGTCGGAACCGGCGCTCGGCCCGCGCCGCCGCCCTCTTGCGCGCGACGACCAGCGCGCCCAGGCCGATCAGGGCGATGATCAGCAGTTGCATCGCCTGCGGCAGCCCGCCACCACTCCGGCCGGCCAGGATGCCGACGACAGCTGAGACCACCATGCTGAGCAACAGCAGTCCAGCGGCGACGCTGATGATGACGACGGCGAACTTGGCCGTCGAGGAGGAGGTGCCACCCGAACCCGACAGGCTTCGTGTCGAGGCCGCGATCTGCGCGGGATCGACGGGTTCGGTCAGCGGGCGGGTGTCGAACGGCACCGTCGCCGGCGGTGTCGGTGCACCGTGGGGTTGCCCTGGTGGGGGAAGGGTCATGGGGTCACCTCGTCGTCGTCCGGTCGGGTCGTCAGCGCAGCCCCATCCTCCCTCAGCGCGGGAGCGGACGTGTTCATGCAGCGTGCCCGCAGGGCCGGCCCTCGCTCGGCGTTGGAGCAGGTCAGGGACGCAGCGCTGCGCCCGGCTCGAGCACCAGGTCGGCGATCGCCGGGTCGGCGCCGGCCGCGAGCAGGCGGTCGCGGTAGGCCCGGCGCGCCCGCACATAGGGCTCGTCGGTGTCGCGGATCGTGGCGAGCAGGTTCATCCACTCGAAGAGCCCCTGCAGCTCGAACGCGAGTTGGTCGGGGTCGTCGAGGGCCGGCAGCTCGCCCTGCTCGTGCGCGTACCGGGCCGACACGGCGAGGTAGCCGACCCAGTCGGCGAGCTGCGCGGCGATGGCATCGCGCACCTTGCCCGGCTTCGAGTGGAAGTCGGCCGCCGCGGCCGAGAAGAAGCAGCCGCCCGGGAACACCCGATCCTGCGAATAGGCCACCGAACGGTCGAGGAGTGCGACCAGGCGACGGATGCCACGTGGTTGCACCCGTGCCGGATCGACCACGTGGTCGAGGAATCGCTCGCGCGCGGCCGCAACCGCGGCCAGCTGCAGGCGCTCCTTCGTGCCGAAGAGCGTGGCGACGCTGGATTTGCTCGTGAGCGAGACCGAAGCGATCCGCCCGATCGAGACCTGGTCGAGCCCCTCGACCGACGCGAGATCGACGGCGACGGCGAGCACCGACCGCCGCGAGGCATCCCCGCGCAACCGGCGACCGTCGGCCGTGACGCTCGATTCCTGCATGCCACTAGTGTACGAACGTTCGTTCGTATAGTCTACGTACGAACGTTCGTATAGATAGATCCGCCGAGCCCACAGGAGGCACCGATGCATCCGATCGTCACCACCGCGTTCGCGTCGCTCCGCGCCGCCGAGCGGGTGTCGCCCGCCCTCGCCGCGGGGCTCGCGATGCCGCTGTTCCGCTCGACCCGTCCGCCGGCCGGGGTTCGGCCAGGCGATCGTGCCGTCCACGATCAGGCGCGCGCGACGACCCTGCGCGTCGCCGGGCGCGAGGTTCGCGTCTACGAGTGGGGCTCGGGCGGCACCACGGTGCTGCTCAGCCACGGCTGGCGCGGGCGCGCGTCGCAGTTCGGCGCCATCATCCGCGAACTCCGACCCGAAGGGGTGCGACTCGTGGCCTACGACGCACCCGCGGCGGGCGGTTCGCCGGGCCGGCACGCCGACATCCGCGACTGGCTCGCCGTCATCTCCGAACTGCAGCAGCGGCACGGGCGATTCCACACGATGATCGGGCATTCGTTCGGCTCGCTCGCCACCCTCACGGCCGTGCGCGAGGGCATCGCGACGGGCGGCGTGGTCGCGATCGCCGGCATGGCCGACGCCCGGTACCTCGTCGACGGGTTCGGCACGCTGACCGGGCTCGGCCCGGCCACCACCGATGTGCTCGCCGCGCGCTTCGCTCGGATCATCCGCTCACCCGGGTTCGAAGCATCCGGTGCGTCGGCGGCACCCGGCGCGCGGGTCGCGACCGACGCGACCGGCTCACCGGACGGATGGCGCCGCTTCGACGCCGCCCGCGACCCCCTCCCGGCCGAGGTGCCGCTGCTGGTCGTCCACGACCGCGGCGATCGCGAGGTCGCGGTCGGCGAGGCGCTGCGACTGCACACCGCCCACGGCGAGCGCTCGCGGCTCGTGCTCACCAGCGGAGCCGGCCACAACGCCGTGCTCGGCGCGGACGCGACGCTCGACGCGGTCGTCGCGTTCGTGCAGGGCGGGCTCGCCGCGGTCGACGCGGCGAACCTGAGCGACGCGACGGACCTGAGCGACGCGTCCAACCTGAGCGAAGCTGCGAACCTGAGCGACGCCACGAACCTGGGCCGCGCGGCCGCGCGCCCGGTCAGCTGAAGTAGCGGTTGGCCGGCTTCGTGTAGAGCAGCAGGATTCCGACCAGCGCGAGCAGCCCCGAGAACAGCGACGACCAGAACGCGCCGGGTCCGCCCGCGAACAACAGGAAGAACGCCGACACCAGGTTGATCGCGAACACGATCGTCACGATGATGCGCGCGACGTTCGACCCTCGGAACAGCCCGAGGCTCACGACGATCGTGATGGCGCCGATGATGATCGCCCACACACCTGCGCCGAAGTTCTGGCCGCCGGGGAACAGTTGGATGACGCCGCCGATGATCTGCAACGCTCCCGAGATCCAGGCGATCACCGCGACGAGTGTCACGCCGCCGGGTCGTGGTCCGGTCATGTCGGTCCTCCCCATCTCGTGCGGCTCGCGGGCCGCCTCTGCTCGCCACGGTAGCGCGCTCCGGATGCCGCGGGAAGTCGCCGCACGGGCGCGTCACGCAGGCGGTTCACGCCGGGCGTCGCGCGAGTCCGCGCTTGGCGGGCCCCTCCAGCAAGCGGCCGTCGGCGGCGAAGCGCGACGCATGCGCGGGGCAGTCCCACGTGTGCTCGGCGTCGTTCCAGGTCACGATCGCGCCGAGGTGGGAGCAGATCCCCGACACCCGGCAGGTCACGCCGTCGACGGTCGAGACGGCGGTGGGGCGCGGCATCCGTTCGAACCATCCGCGCCCGTCTCCGGCGCCCCGCGCCCGCCCGACCGAGCCCTCCCCCTCGCGCGGCGCAGCTGCAGGCAGATCCCGCGTCATCGCCCGCGCCCACCCGACCGCGTAGTGCTTGGCGACCGCCGCGTTGATGCCGATCCCCACGCCGATCGCGCGTGGCAGCGTGACCCGGTGGCGCAGCGTCCGCGCCCAGTCGGGCAGCCCGCCCAGCAGATCGCCGGCCAGCGTCAGCCCGCACTGCACCGCGTTCGTCATACCCCACTTGTCGTACCCCGTCGCGAGGTGGACGCGGCCGCGCCCGCGCGGCAGCCAGCCGACGAACGGCACGCCGTGCGGCGTCTCGTAGTCCTGCGCGCTCCAGCGATGGGTCTGCACGGCGTCGGGCCAGACCTCGTGCGCCCAGCGGTCGAGCGCCGCCGCCCGCCCGGCGGGCGAGGGTTCGCGCCCGACCTCGTGGCCGTAGCCGCCGACGAGCAGCAGTTCGGGATTCGGCGCGTCGAGATCGGGATCGGGCGCGGTGCGGATGGATCGTGTCGGGGCATCCACGCTGAGGTACATGCCCGTCGGCAGCGGAGCATCCGTGCGGTACGCGGCCGCATACGAGCGGTTCGCGCGCAGCTTCCCGAAGTACAGGCCGCGATCGAGCGTCGGGATGCCGGTTGCGAGCACGAGCCGTTCGCAGGCGAACTCCCCCGCCGTCGTGCGCACGCGCACGGGGCGGCCAACGCGCACGCCGGTCATCCGGACGCCCGTGCGCACGACGCCGCCCAGGCTGCGCAGCTCTGCGGCGAGCGCGGCGAGCGCATCCATCGGATCGAGCTGCAGCTGGCCCGCAAGCCGCACCGCGCCGAAGGTTGCGAAGGGCAGGTCGGATGCTTCGCCGAACGTCACCGGCAGGCCGGCCTCGCGCGCGACCTCGAACTCCCGCTCGACCGTGCTGCGCCCGTCGGGCGTCGACGCGAAGCTGACCGCGTCGCGCACCTGCACGGGCAGTCCGTTGGCCTGCAGGTAGTCGGCCAGCCATCGCTGCCCGGCGAGGTTCGCCTCGACGTAGCCGCGCAGCACCCTGCCGTCGGTGCGGTGCAGGACGGTCTGCAGGTGCGCACCCTGCAGCACGCTGAGCTTCGCGGTGGTGTTGCCGGTCGTCACCGCACCGACCTCGCGCGCCTCGAGCACGCCGACCCGCCTTCCGGCGCGGGCGAGCAGCACCGCGGTCACGAGGCCGGTGAGCCCGCCGCCGACCACGATCTCGTCGAAGCTGCGCGGGGAGTCGGGCCCGTCGGTCGGGATCGCGGGCGCGGGGTCGAGCCAGAGCGAGGTCATGGGGCCGACGGTAGGCGCGGCCGGGGTGCGCGGCAACGGGTTGCGTGGATGCCGCGGGGCGCGTAGCTCCGAGGCATCCGACGCGTGACACGCTCGGCTGCGCGCGTCAAGCCGATGCGGCTGCGCCGAGGCGCGCCTACGGTTCGGAGCATGATGCAGTTCGGACTCGATCACGTCGAAGCGGAACTCCGGCCGGAACTGCGCGCAGCAACGAAGGAGTAGAAGTCATGCCCGATCTGCGAGTGCTCGCACTCAACTGCACCCTGAAGCCGTCGCCTGCGGCGTCGAGCACCGAGCTCATCTCCCGGCAGGTGCTCGACCTGTTCGAGGCCGACGGAGCGACGACCGAGCTGGTCCGCGTGGTCGACCACGACATCAAGCCGGGCGTCGAAGCCGACATGGGCGACGGCGACGAGTGGCCGTCGATCCGCGCGAAGGTGATGGCGGCCGACGTGCTGCTGTTCGCCACGCCCACCTGGATGGGACATCCGTCGAGCGTCGCCCAGCGCGCGCTCGAGCGACTCGACGCAGAACTCAGCGAGACCGACGACGCCGGCCGGCCGATCCTGGCCGGCAAGGTCGCCGCCGTCGCGGTCGTCGGCAATGAGGACGGCGCGCACGCGATCATCGCCGACGTGCAGCAGGCGCTCGTCGATGTCGGGTTCTCGGTCGCATCGCAGGCGTCGACCTACTGGAACGGCGAGGCGATGGGCAAGACCGACTACAAAGACCTGGATGCCACGCCCGACGCGGTGGCGACCACGAACGCGACGGTCGCCCGGCACAGCGCGCACCTCGCGCGCGTGCTGCGCGACGCGCCGTACCCGCCGCCCGAGAACTAGCTATTCGAAGAGCGCCCGGAGCGCAGCCCTGCCGCCTCCGGCGAGCGCGGCACGCTGCCGCTCCGCCCCCGATCCGCGGGCGAGCAGATCGGCAACGCGCTCGCGCACGTCGTCGGGCGCCGACGCGAGCGCGCTCGCCACGGCATCGCGTACCGGCACGAGGGCGCCTCGCACCGGATCGGGCACGGATGCCTCGTGCCCGTCGTGTGCGGCCGCCCACAGCGCCGCATCGATGAGTTCACCGCTGAACGGCGGGGAAGATTCGCTCGTCGCATCCGATTCGCTCGTGGCATCCGCACCCTGCAGGATGCCGCGCACCAGCTCGCGACAGAGCAGCGCGATCGCAACCGAATCGGCGACGTCGAGCTGCGCGTCCGCAAAGCGCAACTCGGCGGTGGGCAGGTGGTGCGAGAGCCGTAGCATCCAGGCGATGAGCGCGCGGTCGCGCGTGACGCCCACACCCACGAGCTCGGCGAGCCGCCGGTCGTAGTCGGCCTCGTCGGCGAATGGCGCGGGCACGCCGTTCGTCGTCCACCGGCGCAGCACGATCGTGCGCCAGCTTGCGAACCCGCTGTCGACGCCGCGATGGAACGGCGCGTTCGCGGCGAGCGCGGTGAGCATCGGGATCCACGGTCGCAGCCCGTTCAGCACGCGCACCCGGTCGGCGCGAGCGGCGATGCCGAGGTGCACGTGCAGGCCGCACACCTGGTGGTCGGCGATCATCGCGCCGATGTCGGCGTGCACCCGGGCATACCGGTCTTCGGGGAACACCTCGGGGTCGTCTTCGCTGTCGAAGGGCGTGCCGGTCGAGGCGGCGACCACACCGAGTTCCCGTGCGATGCCCGCCGCCTCGCGTCGGAATCGCACGAGCTCGGCGGTGGCTCCCTCGCCGTCGTGGAGGATCGGGCTCGCGAACTCGATCTGCGAGGCGAGGAACTCCGAGGTCGCCGTCTCGAATCCGGCGGCCCGGAGCCGGGCGAGCACCTCGGGGCCGACGGGCGCCGGCCGCAGCGTCTCGGGGTCGAGGAGCACGAACTCCTCCTCGATGCCGAACTCGGTCGCGTCGGCTGCGTCCGACGCCGTGCCCGCGTCCTCACCCGTCACGCGGGCGCCTCGAGCTCCCCAAGCAGGGCGCGAAGCGCCGCCTCCACGGTCTGGCGGACCACATCGGTCGGATCACCGTCGAACCGGTGCTCCTCGACGGCGATCCTGGCCGGAGCATCCGGATGCCCTACCCGCCCGTGCGCGATGAAGACCGTTCCGGCGGGCTCGCCCTCTTCCGGGCCCGGCCCGCCGGCCCCTGTGACCGCGACCACCGCCTCGACGGGCATGAGGTGCAGCAGCCCCTCGGCCATCTGCCGCGCCGCCTTCGCCGTGACGACCGGGCCGCGGTCGACGCCGAGCACGCCGAACTTCACCTCGGGGTCGTACGCGACCACACCGCCCGAGAACCACTCGCTGGCCTCGTGCGCCTTGCCGAGCGTGGTGGCGATGCTGCCGCTCGTGAGCGACTCCGCCACGGCGACGCGCACGCCCGCGGCGAGCGCAGCACGCGCGCACGCCTCGGCGAGCGCATCGGATTCCTCGACCATGACTCCTGCCTACCGGCTCACCGCCCGCGCAGACGAGGGGTTGACGGGGTGTCGCGTCGGCGGGGCATCCGGCGGTCGCGTCCCGTCCGCGGCCTACGCGCCCGAAGCCCCCGCATCCGTGATGCTCACATCGGTGCGATGGAAGTTCTGGAACGACCGCGACGCCGTCGGCCCCCGCTGCCCCTGGTACCGGCTCGAGTAGTCGGCCGAACCGTACGGCTTCTCGGCCGGCGACGAAAGCCGGAAGAAGCACATCTGCCCGATCTTCATGCCCGGCCACAGCTTGATCGGCAGGGTCGCGACGTTCGACAGCTCGAGCGTCACGTGCCCGGTGAAGCCGGGATCGATGAACCCGGCGGTCGAGTGCGTGAGCAGGCCGAGCCGGCCCAGCGAGCTCTTCCCCTCGAGCCGCGCCGCCACGTCGTCGGGCAGGGTGACCGCCTCGAACGTCGACGCCAGCACGAACTCGCCCGGGTGCAGGATGAACGCCTCGTCGGGGCGCACCTCGATCAGGTGCGTCAGCTCGGGCTGGTCTTCGGCCGGGTCGATGAACGGGTACTTGTGATTGTCGAAGAGGCGGAAGTACCGGTCGAGGCGCACGTCGACGCTGCTGGGCTGCAGCATGCTCGGATCGGACGGCTCGAGTCGGATTCGGCCGCCTTCGAGCTCGGCCCGGATGTCACGGTCTGAGAGCAGCACGGCAGCCAGCCTAGCCACGGCTCGGCGGATCTCAGTGCGTCTTGGGGAACTCCCGCAGCAGCGCGGTCTCGGGTCGGCACCCCAGTTCGCCGGGCTGGAGCTGGATCTTCTGCACGTGCACGCGCTCGGCCGCACCGTCTTCGGCGCGAACCAGCAGGCAGTCGCGCGCATCGCCCATCGCGAGGCCGACCCGGTCGCCCTCCCGCAGCACCCGCACCTCGGCGACCGGCGGCCCGTCGGGCTCTGGCGGCAGTTGCGCGGCGATCGTCGCGGCCAGCTCGTCGGCCGAGGCATCCGCTGCCGATGCGAGCACGGCGATGGCGACCGCCTCCGCGGAGTCGGGCACGATGGGTCGCAGGTCGGGCGGCGGCACGATCTCGGTGAGGGGGTCGGGGCATGCCGTGCCGCGCACCGAGCCCTCGATCCACCCCCACCGATCGAACTCGACGCGCACGCAGTGGTCGTAGGGAGGCCGGTCGTGATCCGAGACGACGGTCAGCCGACTGGCGAGCACCAGCGCGCCGACCGGATCGTCTCGCGACGCGTCGTCGTTCGGCTCGATCGCGACGAGTCGCAACGGCTCCGCGTGGTCGGGCGAGCCCGGGATCCAGCCGGAGTCGCCCTTCGGTTGCACGCCCGTGCCGATCAGTTCGTCCTGGATGTTGCGCGCGTAGGCGCCGATCGCGTCGGCGGGTGCGTTGAGACCCGGCGACTGCGAGACGAACCCGGCGCCGTCGGCCGCAGCGGCGACCTGCTCCTCGATGGCCCGCTCGAGTCGCTGCTGACCCGGTGACGCGCATCCGGCGAGCGACGCGGTTGCGGCGAGCGCGATGCAGACGGCGACTACGCGGCTGGTGACGGTGCGGCTTCGGCGATCCATGGCCCCCATGGGCTCAGCCTTCCGCACGCCGTATGCCCGATGTGGCACATCCCTTGCCGCGCCGGGTGTCGGACCGCTTCGCGGGGCTTCGGAGGCCGATGCGCCAGGAGGCCGGTGCGAGAACCGCCGTCGGCGTTGTTAGGATGATTCGACGCCGCGGATGCGGCGCACGCCGATGTAGTTCAATGGTAGAACTTCTGCTTCCCAAGCAGACAGCGCGGGTTCGATTCCCGTCATCGGCTCCGATTCTTCGCCTCCCGCAACGCTCACGCCCGATCGAGCGCCCGCACCCCGACCGCGTCGAGCACCTGCACGAGTGTGTCGGGCCCGCCGACGTTGCCCGGCACGACCGCGTAGAGCACCTCGCGCCCGTCGTGGGCGGTCATGCGCCACACCGAGACGCCCGGCAGCACCTGCCCCAGCACGACGGCCGATCGCGCGCCGATCCCGGTGCGGGCCACTTCCGCCGACGTGATGCCGCCCTTCGCCACCACGACCGACACATCGGGCAGCAGATCGCGCACCGCGGTCGTGAGGGCCGTCATGACGCGTTCACCGTGCGCGAGCGTGTTGTGCGACGCGGAACGGTCGCGCTCGGTGGTCACGAACGCGAGATCGCGGCCGGCCAGCGCCCGCCGCGCGGCGTCGGCCGCCGTATGACCGGCCGCGACCGGGTCGGTCAGCGCGGCATCCGTGTCGATCACGGCGGGCGCACCCCAGTCGGCGACGACCGCGTCGAGCTGCGCGGTCGCCCCGGCCGTGTGCGAACCGCACGCGAGCAGCACAGGGCCGACCCCGGACGCGATCGGAGCGGCCAGCAGCCTGCGGCTCGCGACGCCGGCGAGTTCAGCGGCCAGGGGCGACGCCGATCGCACGACGACCGTCGCACCGGCGCGGGTCGCGGCATCCGTCGCCTGGGCGATGAGCCGGATGTCGTCATCGTCGACCGCGTCGGGCAGCACCACCGCGCCCGCGGGAGCCTCGGCGAGCACCCGGGCGAGCGCGCCGCCGCGCACCTCGGCGAGCGGCACGTGGACGGCAGGCCGACTCGACTTCTCGGCGACGGGCCGTGACAGGCGACTCCGGCACTGATGCCACAGGCGCATCAGTGCCGGAGTCGCGAAGAAGAAGCCGGTCTACGCTGGAAGCGCCGCACCGTCGGGCGCGGCCACGGCAACGACGCGGGGAGGGCAACCCATGGCGCGCAACATCTTCCGCATGAGCTTCGCGAAGATCTATCCGCTCTACGTCGACAAGGTCGAGCGCAAGCAGCGCAGCCGGGCCGAACTCGACGAGGTCATCGAGTGGCTCACCGGCTACGACGAGGCCGCACTCCAGCGCGTGCTCGCCGACGAGGTCGACCTCGAGACGTTCTTCGAGCAGGCACCCGCGTTCAACCCGAACGCGACCCTCATCACCGGCGTGATCTGCGGCGTTCGGGTCGAGGAGATCGAGGACCCGCTCATGCAGAAGGTGCGGTATCTCGACAAGCTCGTCGACGAGCTCGCCCGGGGCAAGAAGCTCACGTCGATCCTGCGCGCAGCCTGATTCGTATCGGGTGCCGGTCGTCGGCACATGAGAACATATGACCTATGACTTCTACCGAACGGATCGCGCTGCACTCCGAGGTGCGCGACGGATATGTCGAGGCGCACGTCCGCATCCCAGATGACCTCGCCGAAGCCTTCCCGCGCGTCGGCATCCACGAGTGGACGATCTGGCGCTCGGGCAATCACATGTTCCACCTCGTCGCCTGTGACGACTGGGACGCCGCGGTCACCGCGCTCGACGACGAGCCTGCGAATGTCGACTGGCAGGCCACGATCGGCCCGTTCGTCGAGGTGTACCGCGACGCGAGCGGAGATCCCGGCTTCGAGCCGCTCGACATCGTGTGGGATCTGCGCGCACAGCGGGCGGAGGGGTTGTGACGATCGGCCTCGTCGACGCCCACGTGCACGTCTGGGATCCGGCGCGCCACGACTACCCATGGCTCAACGGAACCGACCTGCGCCGGCCCATGCTACCCGCGCAGATCGACCGTGCCGACGGAGCCGCGACGGGCATGGTCTTCGTGCAGGCGGGCGCGGCACCGCACGACGCGCTCGCCGAGGCGACGTGGGTGGCGCGTTCGGACTGGCCCGAGCTCATCGCGATCGTCGCGGATGCCGACCTGCGCGCCGCCGCCAAGTTGGGCCCGCATCTGGACGCCCTCGCCGAGCTTCCGCGCGTCGTCGGCGTGCGCGATCTACTGCAGGACGACTCGACCGACTCCTTCGCCGAACGCGCGGACGGGCTCCGGATAATCGCCGAACGAGGCCTCTCGTTCGACGCGTGTGTGCGGCATCCGCAACTGGACGCGCTCGTCGCGCTGCTCGAGCGGGTCCCAGATGTCACGGTCATCCTCGATCACCTCGGCAAGCCGCCCGTAGACGCGGGGATCGACTCACCGGCCGGGCGGCGCTGGTCCGATGCCATCATGCGCGTGGCGACGCGACCCGGAACGTTCGTGAAGCTGTCGGGGTTGACCGCGGAATCGTCCGATCCGACTGCGTTCGACCGCAACGCCGATGCGTTCGTCGAACACGCGCTCACCGCGTTCGGCCCGCAGCGCACGATGCTCGGCAGCGACTGGCCGGTCTCGGCGACCTTCGGCATTGGCGGTCGCTTCATCGACTGGGTCGCCCGGGTGCGCCGAGTGGTGGGCGAGCGCGACTGGCCCGAGGTCGCACAAGCCAGTGCGCGTCGGGCGTATCTCCAGCCCGATCTGATCGACCGAGGCTCGGTCGGTCCGTGAGTGAAGGCGGCGGCGACCGCCCGAGGGGGTCGCCGCCGCGTTCCGGGCTTACTCGACCGCCAGGTCGCTGAACACGTTGATCGCCCATTGCGAGCGATCATGCGAGGTGGAGAAGATGCCGCCGTCCTGCTCGTCGGCCGCTCCGGGCAGTGTGACCGCCGACCCGATCCTCACGTAGTTCACCCCATCGAAGGAGTACGAACCAGACACCTCGGACTCCGAGCGGGTGAGTTTCACCCAGATCGGTCGGAAGGTGTTGACGTTCGCTCGCGCGTCGGTGTCGATGTAGCCGTCGCCGTTCGAATCCCAGGCGAAGACGACACCGTTCCGCCGCGTGACCGCCGTCACCGCATACCCCGCGGAGGATCCGGACTCCGTGATGTCGTTACGGAGCATCACACCGGACTTCGCCCAGGCGTTGACGTCGTTCAGTGAGTTCACCCGCGCCACCACGGTGGACTCCGAGTCGACGGCGCCGGCCCGCACGATCGCGCCGAACTCGTCGTCGCGCTGACCACCGGCGCCCCAGATGTCGGACCCGGCTGCGGCGATGCCGAAGTCGGACCCGGTCTGGGCGAAGACGGTGCCTACACCCGGCGTCCCGGCCGTGCGGTGCTCGGCCCCGACCGGTGACTCGATCGGGCAGTCGGCGAGGCCGAACAGGTTGGCGTTCAGCGCGGTGCGGTACTCGATGCCGACGCCCGCGTCGCACATCACCTCACGCGCAGCCGTCGGCCACTCGTCTCCGGTCACCAGGACATTGCCGATCAACTGGTTGTTCTTCGCGGCCGCGTTCGGGATCTGCGCGCCGCCGGAGTTGTACCAGTTCTCCTCGAGCAGGTTGTCGTTCGTGTGGTTGCGCATGCTATAGGCGTTCGTGAAGACCCACGGGTTGCCACCCTGGAGCACGTTGTGCCGGTAGGTGGTGTACCGCGTGCCCTCGTCGAGGTACAGCGCGACGCCGGAGATGTTGTACAGGTAGTTCCGTTCGACGATCGTGCCCGGGCTCGCCGAGAGGTTGTAGAGGGTGCCCCCGTCGGCGAAGCGCGCCTTGGTGTCGTGCACCAGGTTGCCGGCGACGTAGTTGTCCTTCAGCGTGGTGGGCGTGTCATACCGGGGACTCCAGTTGTAGTAGCCCCGGTCCGCGTAGTCGTCGGAGCCGCCGGCGTCGTTGGCGCCCCAGCCGTAGCCGGTGTCGATGCCGTCGTACGAGACGTTGGCGACCTCGTTGTGGACGATCCGGGCACCGGTGACGTACGTGCTGAGGATGCCCGAGTTGTCCTTGTAGTCGACGGCGACCCGGTTGACGGTGTTGTGCTCGAGGCGGATGTCGCGGTTGGTCATCCGTTCGTCGCTCGGGTGGTGCGCGTCCGGGCGCACCCCGCCGACCACGATGCCGTGGCCGCCGACCTCGTTGAAGGCGTTCCCCACCACGGCGATGTCGCTCGCCCCGAGGCCCACGCCCGACCGAGTGGCGTTCGCGTCGTTGCCGATGCCGAGCGCCGACTGCCCGAGGGCAGTGAACGTGTTGCGAGTGAAGGAGACGTCGCTCGCGGCGGACACCTGCACGGCTGCGGGCTCCTGGTACCAGTCGTTGCGTGCGCGCTCGAACATCTCGCAGCCGCGGGAGCAGCTGGTGAACGCGTCGTCGGGCCGGTACTCGAAGACCCCCTTCAGGTAGGCGCCGTTCTGCTGGTTCGCGTAGCCGTCGACCGACGGACCGAGCCACGAGGTGCCCGAGAACCGGAGACCCTCGAACGCGAGACCAGTGACCGGTTCGTCGTAGGTCCCGCCGATGCTCACGAGCACGTCCAGACGAGGGAGCTCGATGTCCAGGTCGTTCGGGTCCACGCCCTCGGCCGCCTGGTAGTACAGCGATCCGGCGTCGGGAGCGAGATACCACTCACCGACCTCGTCGACGAACTCCAGCGAATTCTCGAGGTACCAGGTCGGCCCGGCGAGGAATGAGTTCTGGACGGTGTCCCAGCCCCAGGTGTTGTTGTTCCACGCGGGCTGGGCCATGGTGATCAGGTCGCCGCTGATGTGATCGACCGGCGAGTACCGGTTGGTGAAGTCACCCAGCGACTGGAACTCGATCCGATCCTGGTCGGGCAGGTCGGCGAGGTACCGGAGCGCCGGGTCGACGATGACGATCCCCGCCGCGGTGATCGAGACCGCCGAGTTCTGCAGCCGCATCGAGGCGCGCGGCGCGATGATGCCGTTGACGTACAGCTGCCTGCTGTCGACGCCGACCGGCACGTCGGCGACGTACACGGCGGGGTCGACCTCGGACGGACGCCACCCCGTGACCGCCGTGGCCCCCGTCAACTCGGGGTGGGCACCGGGGGCGGCCGCCCACGTGACGGTCCGGCCCTCCCGGCCGCCGTCCTCCGCACCGAACTCGAGCGGCTCGGCGATCCGGTAGGTCCCGTCGGCGAGCTCGACGGTGACATCGCCCTTGGCCTTCCGCACCTCGTCGCGCACGACCTGCTGCACGCGGTCGAGCGAACATGGGTGCTGCTCCTGGCATTGGCCGATATCCCGCCCATCGGGGGACGCATGGAACGTCCGGTCCTTGTCGGGCGGCGCGGCGTGCGCGCCGATGGGAACCAGGCTGACGACCAGTGCGCCGATCGAGGCCGCGGCGAGCATCGACGCTCGCATCGACCGTCGCACGGTGCGACGCGTCGTTTCCCCTGTCTTCGCTGACATGTCTCGAACCACCCCTTCGTACCTGACGGGCTGCAGTGCCCAGAGGACACGCAAGCATACGTATCACCTCTTTGCAATAGTACGTATGATGAAAGGGCTCGCCGATCCCCCGCAGCCGCTCCCGCCGGAGCGGCCCTCGCAGCAGGCGCGAACATGTGATGTATGCTGTTTCCTGTTCTCCAATTCGCTGAACGGTCAGGGACGACATGAAAATCACTGGATATCGCGAGCTCAGCAGCTTCCGCGACTGGGGTCGACCGATCGGCGATGTGAACGGATTCATCCGGTCCGGGGTCACCGAGGTGCCGATCGTGGTCCTCGAGACCGACGAGGGCATCGAGGGCATCGGCCTCGGCTCCCACGTCGCGCTTGACGTGCTGTTCCCGGCGCTCGAGGGCGAGGATCCGCGCGCCGTCAGCGCGCTCTACGATCGGATGCTCGGCCGGGTCTTCAAGTCGGGACACAGCGGTGCGACCTTCGGCGGGATCGGGTCGTTCGACATGGCGCTCTGGGATCTCAAGGCCAAGATCGCCGGCGAACCGCTGTGGCGGCTGCTCGGCGCCCGCGACCGGTTCGTCCCCGGCTACGCCTCCGGGCTGGACATCGCGCTCGACGACGAGTCGCTGTTCGCCTTCTACCGCCACATGGCCGAGCGCGGCTTCTCGGCCGGCAAGCTGAAGGGCGGCCGCGACCTCGACGCCGACATTCGACGGCTCGGCGTGATCGCCGACGCGCTCGCTCCAGCCACGGAGCATCCGGGCCTCATGCTCGACGCGAACGAGTCGTGGAACCTGAAGCAGGCCGTCCGGCATGTCCATGCCGTCGAGGAGGCCCACGACCTCACCTGGATCGAGGAGCCGCTTCGCCGGTGGGACGCCCCGGGTCACGCCCGGCTGAGCAGGTCCGTCCGGGCCGCCGTCGCCACTGGCGAGAACCTGACCGGGCTCGAGCAGTACCAGCGGCTCTTCGAACTCGGCGCCGTCGACATCGTGCAGGCCGGCGCGAACTGGGGCGTCACCCACTTCCTCCGCGTCGCGTACGCCGCCTACGCGCACGACCTGCCCGTCAGCCCGGTCGGGCTCACAGCTATGCCGACGGTCGCGCACGCGGCCGCGTCCGTGCCGAACCACCTCACCGCGGAGATCCAGGATCTCGGTGCGCCGTACGGCGTCACGGTCGACGAGCAGTACGCCGACGGCGGCATCGTGCTCGGCGATCGGCCGGGCGCCGGCATCGAGATCGACGAGGAGCTGATCGCTGCCGAGCAGCGGACGGCATCGTGGCTGGTCTCGGACGGCCCGCACGTCCGTGAAAACCGGATCGCCCCGATCGGCGGTTCGCGGCCGGCAGTGCGCAAGTAAGGTCGCACGACGCGGATGCGCAAGGCCCCGTCCGGACGGCCGTCCTCGATACACTGGGGCGGTGACTGAGCTGAGCAGCGAGTCCGAGATTCTTCCGGTTCTCGCGCCGGGGGCCGCCCGAATGCCCTCCGCGAGGCTCGGCGTCGCCGTCGTCCACGGCCTGGTCACGGCGATCGTGACCGGCGAGATCGCGGCCGGCGAGCTGCTCCCTCCCGAGCAACCCCTCACCGCGCATTTCGGCGTGAGTCGAACGGTCATCCGCGAGTCGGTCAAGCGGCTCGAGGAGAAGGGCCTCGTTCGTGCCGTGCAGGGACGCGGCACCGTTGTGCAGCCCCACGCCTCGTGGAACATCCTCGATCCGGTCGTGCTCTCGGTCCTCCTCGAACACGATGACACGCTCGGCGTGCTCGACGAGTTGACGATTGTGCGGTCGGCGCTCGAGGGCACGATGTCCGCCGAGTCCGCGCGTCGCCGAGACGACGGCGACCTCGCACGACTCGACGACGCGTTGTCGCGCATGCACGCCGTGAAGGACGACCCCGTCGCCTTTGCACAGGGCGACGCCGACTTCCACCACCTGGTGATGGCGATCTCGGGTATCGGGCTCGCCGAGAACATCACCCACATCCTGTACGAGCGGGCCCGCACCAGCGATCGCTTCGCCCGCAACCAGACGAAGACGGCGTTCGAGCTCACCCTCGAGGAGCACCAGCGGGTGCTCGATGCCATCCGGTCCGGCGACCCCGTGGCCGCCGAGACCGCCATGCGCGCGCATATCGACGACGCATGGCAGCGCCGACGGCCGACGAACGCCGCGCGAGGCTGAGCGACGCGCTCAGCCCTTGGTGCCGCCGGCCGTCATGCCGCTCACCAGGAAGCGCTGCGAGAACAGGAAGATCACGAGCACCGGGCCGACCGAGACGATGGTCGCCAGTGCCAGCACCGGTAGGTCAATGGTCACCGATGCCGCCGAGGTCGGGTTGAACAGCGGCACGTTCGAAAGCAGCTCGGCCAGCCCGACCTGCACGGGGGACTTCCGGCCGGGCACCATCACGAAGGGCAGGAAGAAATTGTTCCAGTTGCCGACGAAGCTGAAGAAGCCCACAAGCGCGATCACCGGCGTCGCCAGTGGCATCGCCACGCGGGCGAAGACCCGCAACTCCCCCGCGCCGTCGATGCGGGCGGCGTCGAGGAGGTCGCGCGACACCGCCGTCGAGAAGTAGATGTAGGTCAGGTACACCCCGAACGGGAAGAACGAGAACGGGAGGATCACCGACCACGGCGTGCCCACGAGCCCGACGGCGCTGAGTTCGAGGAACACCGGCAGCACCAGCGCCGTGTTCGGGATCAGCATCACGACGAGCGTGACGATGAGCAGCGGCCGTCGAAGCCGGAAGTCGGTCAGCGCGAGCGCGTACCCCGCCGGGATGCTCACCACCAGGGTGAGCAGCAGCGCTCCCCCCGAGTACAGCGCGGAGTTGCCGAGCCAGGTCCAGATGATGCCGTTCTGGAACGAGGCCAGTTCGGCGAAGTTGGTGCCGAGGGTGCCCAGCGAGCCGAACGCGAACGGATCGGCGACGAGCAGCTCGCGGGCGCCCTTGGTCGGCGCGAGCAGCAACCAGACCAAGGGGAGCACGAAGAACACCACGAACAACGCAACGACCGAGACCACGAGGGCGCGGCCGAGCCAACCCGAGGGGGAGAGCCGGCGTACGTCGCCGCGCGGGCGGCTGAGCCGCTTCCGAGTGCTTCGTGGGACGACGACCGCTTCAGTCGCGCTCAAACAGACCACCTCTTAGGACGAAGAATGCGGCGAGCCCGAGCGCCACGACGAGCAGGAGCAGGGAGATTGCGGCCGATCCGTTGAAATCTCCCTGGCGGAAGGCGTAGAGGTAGGCCAGCTGGTTCAGCGAATAGTCGGGCGGAACGACACCCTTACTGGCCTGGGAGAGGATGCGCGGTTCGACGAAGAGCTGCGTTCCGGCCGCCAGATTCATGATGGCCATGTACGTGATCCACTTCCGCATCATGGGAATCTGGATGTGCCAGGCGGTCTTGACCATGCCCGCTCCGTCGACCCGCGCCGCCTCCATCACCTCGACGCTGATGTTGTTCAGGGCGCCGTACATGATCACGATCCACCCGCCGGCGCCGGTCCAGAAGGCGATGATCGTGAAGATGATCGGCAGGTTCTGCACCGACACCGTCTGCACGAACGTCTCGAGACCCAGGACCCTGAGCACTCCCGAGACGGGGCTCACCGTCGGATCGAGCAGGAACAGCCAGAGCATCACGCTGGATGCTCCGGCGAGTGCGCCGGGGATGTAGTAGACGAACCGCACGGTCGAGGACAGCCACCGGACGCCGATCGAGTGGACGATCAGCGCCAGGACGACGACCAGCACGGTCTGCACGATCAGCCAGACCACCAGGTAGGTGGCGACGTTCTGGACAGCCGGGAGGAACCGGTAGTCCGAAAGCACGCGCGCGAAGTTGTCGACCCCGACGAACTGACCCGCCTTCGTGAACGCCAGGAACAGGGCGTAGGCGGCCGGGAAAACGCCGAAGAGCAGCAACAGCAGGGTGTAGCCGCTGGAGAAGGCGTAACCCATTGCGGCCTGCGAACGGCGCGGATGTCGCCGAGCCGACTTCGAGGTCTCCGGTCGGCTGCGATCCGCGCGCCGACCGGACGGTGTGAGCGCGGTCTGCGACCGACCCTCGACGGGGCCGGTCGCAGACCGCTGAGTCATGGTGGGGATGATGCCAGTCCTTGCCTTGTGGTCTATTCGACCGTGTAACCCTGAACCTGCGCCTGGTTCTCCATCTCCTCCTGCCACTCGGCCGTGAGGTCGGCGAGCGACTTGCCTGCGGCGAGACCGGGGACGACGACGTTGGCGTAGGACACCTCGATGCTGAAGCTCGGGAAACCCCAGCCGCTCCAGACGCTCGACGCGGCGGTGGAGACGCTCTCGGCGAAGTCGCCGACGTAGTATCCGCTCTCGGACTGCGTCGCGAGCCACTGGTCGGCCGCGGAATCGTAGGCCGGCAGTCCGGATGCGAGTTCGACCGCACGATCGGAGCTGATGGCGTACTCGAGGAACGTCTCGACCGCATCGAGGTTCTTCGAGTGGCTCGAGGCGTACCAGACTCCGCCGCCGACGTTGCCGGTGACCTCCTCGCCGCCCTCCCAGTGGAGGGGGTTGGCGGCACCGATCCGGCCCGCAGCGGTGTTCAGGCTGTCGGGGTTCTGGAAGAGTGCGCCCGAGAACCACACCGGGCCGGGCATCGCGACGATCTTGTCGGCGTACTTCGTCACGAACTCGGCGCCGAACACGCTGTCCTGGACCAGGGTTCCGTTGTCGAGCATGTGATCGATCAACTCGGTCATCCTCTGAGAGTTCTCGTCCGAGAAGTCGGACGAGAAGGTGTTGCCGTCGAGCTGAAAGATCGGCGCGGCCGCACCCCAGTAGTTGATGTACGTGGCGGTGAAGGCCTCGCCGACCGTGCCCAGGATGTACCCCGGGTGCTCGGCGGCGAGACGATCGCTCAGCGCCAGGTAGTCCTCCCAGGTCTCGGGAACCTCGTACCCGAACTCGTTCAACAGGGACTCGTCATACCAGAGCACGACGGGGGCCAGGTCGTTGCGCAGTCCGTAGACCGTGCCATCGACGGTCATCGGGTCGAGTGCGCCCGTCGTGAACCCGTCGAGGAACTCCTGGTCGAAGTACCCTTTGTTCAGCGGGGCCGCAAACGGCTGCGCCCCGTTCAGCTCTTGAGCCGCCCACGAGGTGTCGTTGGTCTGCGTGGAGAACACCACGTCGGGCCAGCCTTCACCCGACTGATCGAAGAGTGCGATCTTCGTGCGGAACGAATCGCTGCCGCCGGCGTTGCCGTCGTACGTCTCGATCTCGATCGGGATGTCGGGGTGGTCTTCTTCAAACGCCTGAGCGATGGGCTCGCGCGATGCGTCGACCCAGACGGTGATCGGGCTGTCGGGCTCCTGCTCGGCGATTGCAAAGCCGAACGAGTCGTCGACCGTCCCCGACGATCCGCCGGAACAGGCGGTCAGCGCCGCGATGGTCGCGACGGATGCGGTCAACAGGAGTGCGGAGCGACGGTGCTGTGTACCCATCAGGATTCCTTCTTCGGTCGGCGTCGTTGTCGACTCACCGCCATCGCGGTGATCCATTGGAGTACATCATACATGTTATCTCTCTGCAACCGCGAGCGGAGAGGCTCGGATGAGGGCGCGATCGTGCAGGGCATCCCAGAACGCGTCCGGGATCTCGGTCGCATACCGGCTCACCGTCCCCTCGATGTGCTCCGCGGTTCGGGCGCCGACCACGACCGATGCGACGACGGGATCCCGCAGCGGGAAGGAGACCGCAGCGTCGGGCAGCGTGATCCCGAACTCCTCGCTCACGTCGGCCAGCCGTCGTGCGTGCGCGATGACGGCGGCCGGCGCTGGACCGTAGTCGTAGTGCGCGTCGTCGGAAACCGTCGGCGCGGCCAGGAGCCCTGAATTGTACACGGCGGCAGCGACGATCCTGACCCCGCGACTACGGGCGATCGGCAGCAGGTCGTCCAGCGCGCCCTGTTCGTACAGGGTGTACCGGCCCGCGAGCATGACGACGTCGAGGTCGGCGCGGGCCACGAACCATGCCGGCATGGCGGACTGATTCATCCCCACGCCGACCGCATCGATCACGCCCTGTTCGCGCAGGTCGATGAGTGTCGGGATGGCGCCGTCGAGCGCCTCGGACTCATGCTCATCGGGATCGTGGACGTAGACGATGTCGATGCGGTCCGTCCCCAGGCGTTCGAGGCTCTGTTCGATCGAACGGAGCACGCCGTCGCGGGAGAAGTCCCAGACTCGGCGATGGTCGGCCGGCACGACGAATCCCTCGTCGTCGAGCCCGCCGGCACGCTCGGGGGTCGGCTCCAAGAGTCGACCCACCTTGGTGGAGAGCACGTAGGCGTCGCGCGGCCGGTCGGCGAGCGCGGCGCCGAGTCGGCGCTCAGAGAGCCCCAATCCGTAGTGCGGCGCCGTGTCGAAATAGCGGATCCCGGCGTTCCATGCCGCGTCCACGGCGGCGACGGATACCTCGTCCGTGGTCTTCCGATTGAGGTTGCCGAACTGGGCCACGCCCATCCCGATCTCCGTGAGCGCGAGGTGGTTGCGCAGTCGACGGCTCTTCATGCTGGTGGTGCCCTCCGCTGACGTTCGGGCGGCGATGATCCCCGCCGCGTCAAACATAATATGATTCCCGCAACCAATTCATATGATGACTGAGGAGTGTGCCATGCGCAGCGTCGCGTACATCGGGGAGAGCCGACTGCAGGTCGGCGAAGTCGAAGGTCGGCCGCCTGGCTCCGGCGAAGTCCGGGTCCGGGTCGCCTATGTCGGTCTGTGCGGCACCGACCTCCACATCCTGCACGGCAACATGGACGCCCGAGTCGACACGCCGCTGATCTTCGGCCACGAGATGAGCGGAACCATCGACGCCGTCGGCGACGGCGTCGACGGCTGGTCGGTCGGCGAGAAGGTCACCGTGATGCCGCTGGACTGGGACGGGACCTGCCCGGCCTGCCAGGCAGGGAACGAGCACATCTGCCAGAACCTCGATTTCATCGGCATCGACTCGCCCGGCGCGCTGCAGGAACTGTGGAACGTACCGGCGCGCACCCTCGTCCGCATGCCCGATCGCATCGCCCTCGACGCCGCCGCCCTCGTCGAGCCGGTCGCCGTCGCCGTGCATGACGTGCGCCGCTCGGAGCTCGAGCCCGGCCAGCGCGCAGTGGTCATCGGCGGCGGGCCGATCGGCGTGCTCATCGCGATCGTCGCCCGCCGGTTCGGCGCTGACGTCGCCGTGATCGAACTCGACGCGGCGCGACGCGCGCAGATCGAGGGGCTCGGGTTCCCATCGCTCGATCCACGGCAGGTCGACCAGGTGGAGTGGGTCGAGGAGTGGACCGCCGGCACCGGCGCCGACGTCGTCTTCGAGGTCTCGGGCGCGGCATCCGCCGTATTCGGCGCGACGGCGCTCGCGAAGGTGCGTGGCACGCTCGTGGTCGTCGCCATCCATCCGACTCCGCGCGAGATCGACCTCCAGCGGGTCTTCTGGCGGGAGCTTCGGCTTCTCGGCGCCCGGGTCTATCAGCGCGCCGACTTCGAGACCGCCGTCGAGCTCATCGCCGACGGTGTGATCCCGGTCGATCTGATGATCACCCGCATCGTCTCGATGGATGACACGCAGACCGCCTTCGCCGACCTCGAAGCTGGCCGGGCGATGAAGATCCTCGTCGAGGTCGGCCCCGAAGGAGGCCGCGCATGAGCCCATTCGACCTCTCCGGCCGTCTCGCCGTCGTCACCGGCGCCAAGCGCGGCATCGGATTCGGCATGGCGGTGGCGCTGGCCGAAGCGGGCGCCGACATCATCGGCGTGAGCGCCACGATCGAACCGACTGGAAGCGAGATCGAACAGCGGGTCACCGCCCTCGGCCGCTCGTTCGAGGCGCGCGCGGTGGATTTCGCCGACCGTGACGCCGTGATCGCGCTGGGTGAAGAACTCGCGGCGCGTGCACCGCACATTCTCGTGAACAACGCGGGCACCATCGAGCGGGCACCAGCGGCGCAGCATCCGCTCGATCTCTGGGATCGCGTCATCGACGTCGATCTCTCCAGCCAGTTCGTGCTCACCCAACGCATCGCGCGACCGATGCTGGAACGAGGCTCCGGAAAGGTCGTGTTCACGGCCAGCCTGTTGAGCTTCCAGGGCGGCATCAACGTGCCGGGGTACGCGGCGGCGAAATCGGGCATCGCCGGCCTCACGAAGGCGCTGGCGAACGAATGGGCGCCGCTCGGCGTCAACGTCAACGCGATCGCGCCCGGATACATCGCGACCGACAACACCCAGGCGCTCCAGGACGACCCCGTGCGATCCAGGTCCATCCTGGATCGGATCCCCGCCGGACGATGGGGGCGCGCCGCCGATCTCGCCGGCGCGACGGTGTTCCTCGCATCGCCAGCCTCGGATTACGTGTCGGGAGTCGTACTGCCCGTGGACGGCGGATGGCTCGGGCGATGAGGGCGGCCGTCAGCCGGAGATCGCGGCGGACCACACCGCGCCGCGGCTCAGAGGACGGCGTACACCAGGCCCTGCAGCAGCCCGACCGCCACCTCGACGACGACCACGGCGCCGATCGCCGCGCCGGCCGCAGCGAACCCGCGCGGGCGCCCAGGTCGCACCAGCCCGACGATGCCGAGCACCAGGGCGACCGCACCCAGCACGAACCCGAGCACCGACGTGATGAACGACGCCAGCTGGTACACGCCGTAGGCGCCGTCGGCCGCGAGGATCGCGGGAACGCTCAGACCGAAGATCACGCCGACGAGCTTGGATGCCACGCCGGCGATGAACGCCGCGACTCCGATCACGTTGCGAGGTCGTGCGTCGGGCGCGACCCCGTACGGCGAGGACGAGGCGGCGGGCGCGGGCGTCGAATCGGATTCGGTCATCCTGCCAGGATGCCGCATCCGCGGTCGTCCGGTCGAGCCGCCGTCGCACCCGACCCTAGAACTTCGACCCGAGTGCTTTCGCCTTGATCGCCTCGAACTCACCCGGCGTGATTGTACCGGCGTCGCGCAGAGCGGCGGCCTTGGCGATCTCGTCGGCCGGGTTCTGGAACGACTGCGAACGGATGGCCGCGACATCCTCATCGGGGTACTCGACCTGTTGGCGCGCCCAGCGCTGCGACATGCTGCCGCCGCGCACGATGAGGTAGACGAGCCCGGTGAGGAACGGCACGAACAGCAGGAAAACCAGCCAGACCGCCTTCAGCCAGCCGTTGAGCGTCCGGTCGCGGAAGATGTCGATGATGATGAAGACGATGACGCAGAAGTAGGCCGCGTAGACGAACACCCAGAACATCCACCAGAACCAGTCCCACACGTTCATTCAGACCTCCTCGATCGACGTCCGGCGAGCAACAGCCCGCCGACCAACAGGAGCACTCCCAGCCCGACGGGGAGGCTCGCGTCCGACCCTGCACTGGGCAGGGCGCTCACCGTGGTCACCACGAGTGAGACCGGGTTCGAGTCCGCGGTGCCGAGCACATCGGTACCGAGGAATCTCGCCGTGACGACGTAGGTGCCGGCCCGCTCGGGCGCGGTGAACTGCAGTACGGCCGGCGAATGCACGGTGCCGGTGCCGATCGAGGTTCCGTCGAGGAAGAATTCGACGGTGCCTCCGCTCGGCGTCGCCGGGCACCCGGCCGTGACGCCGGTGACTTCGGCCGTCGCCGTCACGGATCCGCCCGCCCGCACGGAGGCCGGGTCGAGGCTGAGTCCGACCTGCACCGCGCACGGCACGACGCTCAGCGGAGCCTCACCCACCGATCCGGCCCACGGGCTCAGCGGGTCGGGCGCGAAATCGCCGACGACCGTGTACTCGCCCGGCGGGATCCGGCTCCAGTCGACGTCGAGCGCGACCTCGCCGGTCTCGCCGTCGACGACGTCGACCGACGGCGAGATCGTGAACACGGTGTTGCCCGCCGAATCCAGGATGCGGAATCCCATCGTGCCCACCGGTGCGCCGAGCGCGGGACCGACCGCGGTCACCGAACCGCTCACCGTGATCGGTGCGCCCCATGCCACAGGCGAACTCGCCTCGACGGTCGTCGTCGTCGCCAGCCGCTCGAGCACGGTGAACTCGACAGGCGGGGAGCCGACGGCAGCGAACGGGTCGGCACCGACGAAGATCGATCGCACGAGGTAGTCACCGGGCGGCAGTGCGTCGCCGATCCCGACCTCGTAGCTGCCGTCGCCACCCGTCGTGGTCGTCGTGTACTCGGCGAGGGGCTCCCCGAGCAGGGGATCGTCCGCGTCGTAGACCCGCACGACGATCTCGCTCCCGTCGGGGATCTGCACGCCGATGTCGTTCTCGGACTGTACCCGGCCCGATGCGAGCGTGCCGATGCCTTCGTAGAACGCATCTTCGCCGAGATCCAGGCTGATCACGGTCGGTGCCGCGGCGATGGTCCCGATGAACGCCCCGCTGGCCGAACCCTCGAAGTTCGGCAGTTCATCGACCGGAACGTACATCGCCACCAGGGTGTGGGCGCCGACGCTGTAGGCGCTTGTCGGAAGCGGCACCAGGAGCGTGACCGATCCGTCGGGATTGACCGTGCCATCGGCGAGCGGCAGTTCGGCGAACGCCGTAGCTTCGCCGTCGGCGAACACCTGGACCACGCCCTCCTGCGGTGCGATCGTCGAGTCGGTGTTCCGCACGGTGATCGTCGCAGTGCTGGTGTCCCCGTACGGCACGGGCTCGGGCGCGAGGAAGTCGAACGACGTACTCGTGCGGGCCGGGTCGACCTCCACCTCGACGATCGTCGAGGTGCCGTCCGCGTAGCTGCCGTCGGTGAATGTGGCTGAGAGCTCGTAGGTTCCGACCGTCCGCGGTACGACTCCAGCAGGGAAGGCGAAGACCGCACGCCCGTCGACGACCGGCAGCGCCGTTGCGGTCTCGGTGCCGCCGCCCGGCCCGGTCAGGGTCACATCGACGGTGCCGCTGTTGGGCGACGGCACCTCCGGTGCGCCGGAGGGCAGCACATCGACGACACCGGTGATCGACTGCCCGTATCGAGTCGACGGGGCGTCCGGCGTGACGAGGACCTGCACCGGGGCCTCGGAGACGGTGAACCCGATCGGCGGAGACTGGGATGCCTCGATGTCGACGCTGCCCGAATACTGGGCGATGGCGAGGTAGGTTCCCGCGTCGAGGCCGGGGACGGTCGCGGTGAACGTGCCGTCCGTGAGCTCCGCCGGTATCGTCGCGACCGGCGAGAGCGGATCGTCGACGTAGACGACGATCTCGACCGTCCCGGTCGTGATCGGGGCCCCGCCGGGGTTGCCCACGACGGTGCCGGTCGCGGTCGCCGCGGCGTTCCAGGTGACATCGGGGATGTCGAGCGTGGTCGTCGTCCCCAACGTATCCACGTCGAACACGGCCGGCCCGGCAGTCGATGGTTGGAAGTCGGTGGTGCCGAGATACTCCACGGACGCCTCATACGAACCGGCCGGGTAGTTGCTGGACCAGACGGCGGTACCCGTGGCATCGAGGGGGATCGGGGCGGAGCGCACGGGTGACGGGCTCCCGTTGGGAGTCACGATGAACTGCACGAAGCCCGTCGGCACCGCGTTCGTGTCATCGTTCGCGACCGTCGCCGTCAGCGTGACCGGTCCCGGATAGGTGGCGTCCGACGGCTCGGCGGTCAAGGTGGTGGTGGTCGCTGCCGGGCTGACCGTGAAATCCACCAACCCGCTCGTGTTGGCCGGGATGCCGCCGCCGCCGTCACCGGCGTACGTCGCCTGCACCTGGTAGAAACCGGCCGCGAGTCCGGGCACGGTGAAGTCCGCCTCGGCCTGGCCGTCGTCGACCGCCCCTGCCTGGTAATCGACGGCGATCGGCCCGGCGACCTGCACACCGTCCTGGAACACACTCACCAAGCCGGTTCCGACCGGGTCGATGGAGAACAGCGGCGACTGGAGCGTGAGGGTCACCGTGGCGACGACGTCGTTGTCGTAGACCGTGTCAAGGCCGCTGAACGCGAACGACACCGACGAGGCGACGACCCTGAGCGGCTCACGCAGGCTCGTCGACGGCTCCAGGTTCTCGGTGCCGGCGTAGGCGACCTCGACATCGTACGACCCGATCGCGAGCGGATCGCCCCCCGGGATGGTGAAGCTGCCGGTGCCCTCCGTGATGGTGCCTGAGACCGCCAGCACGACCGTGTCGCTGCCTGCCTCATAGACCGTCAGCGTGGCGTCGCCACCGACGGAACCGGGCTCGTCGATCGTGACGGTGGCCTGGGCCGTGACATCGAACCCGTAGGCTGCCTCGGCAGGGAGCGATACGGTCGTGGACGTCGGGGTCCGGATGACCGACACCGCAACGGGTTGAGATTCGCCCGCGCCGACGGCGTCGGTACCGGCGAACACGCCGACGAACTGGTACGTACCGACCGGCTGGCTGGAGGTGAACGAGAAGACCCCTGTCGTGCCGGTCTCGGTCACGGCAACAGTTATCGGCGAGCCGCCGGTGGGCGTGACCCGCAGCGTGACGGTGCCGGCCGGCACCACCGCCGGCTGGCCGTTCGCGGTCGTCACGGTGATCGTGCCGGTGATCGGGTCGTCCCAGCCGACGGTGGGCGTCGGGATGTCGATCGTGACGACCGACCCCGTCTGGACCACCACGGTATCCACCGTGGCGCTCGAACCGGCATAGTTCTGCGTCGCCGCAGGAGTGAACGTCGCCCGCACCTGGTACTCGCCGACGGCGAACGGGCTGCCGAAGTCGAACGGCGTCGGCGAGCCGGGGTCGACGATCGTCGCGGTCGCCACCACATCGGACGCGGCATTGACGAGCTCCACGAGCAGGCTGCCCTGGGGGAGCAGGGTCGAGTTCGTCGTCAGCCCGACGGTTCCGACGATCGCGTCACCGTACGCGTACGACGCGGCCGCGGTCACGGTGGTCGTGGTGCTCGCCTGCGTGATGGCGAACGCGGTGCTGCCGGAGCTGCCGTTGAAGGCGCTCGCGGGCAAGGCGGGCGGCGAGTACACGGCGTTCACCGTGTAGCCGGAGCCGACGTTGGCCGTCGTCGGGATCGAGAAGGTGGCCGTCGAGGTGGTGGCGCCGGCGGCCGTGAGCGTCAGCACCGCCGCGGCGCCGCCGGGCAGCGAGACCGTCACCGGACCCACCGGAGCCGGTGCGCCGGGCGTCACCGAGGTCACCGTGACCGTGCCGGTCACCGGGCCGCCGAACACGAAGCTCGCGGCGTCGAGCGAGACCGTCGTCGTGGTGTCGACCGTCTGGTAGGTGAACTGGACGAGCCCCGCGCGAGCCGAGGCAACGGAGATCGTCATCCCGGCGGGCGCCGAGCTCGCGCCTCCGCCGCCGCCGGCGCCACCCGTGTTGTTCGCCGCAGCGCCGCCCTGGCCACCACCGCCACCGCCGCCGCCTGAGCCCGCGCTGGAGACCGCCCCGCCGGTGCCATTGCCACCCGTGGTTCCCGTCGCCGACGCATTGGTCCCTCCGCCGCCGCCGGTAGCTGAGTTGCACCCGAACCCCGTCGGGCTCCCACCCGCTGCGCCCGTCGTGCCGCCGTTCCCCCCAGCGCCACCGGAGCAGACGCCGAACAGGCCGCCGCCACCGCCACCGCCACCACCACCACCGCCGATGACCGGAGCCGAACCGCCGATGACGGCCGATGAGCCGCCACCGCCACCGCCACCGTTCGCGGTGAGGGTGCCCCCGCCTGAGGTCCCGCCGTTGCCCCCTGCGACGTATCCGCTTCCTCCGGCGGCGCCCCCGCCGCTGCCGGTCGCGGATGCGCCCTCAGCCGCCACGTGGATCGTGAGGTTCTGCCCCGGCGCCACGGCCAGCGTGCCGGTCGCCTGCGCGCCGAAGCCACCGACTCGCGCATTGTTGCCATCGCCTCGCCCACCGCCGGCACCCCGTACCGTCACCCCCGTGAGGGTGGTCACACCTTGCGGCACCGTCCAGGTGTAGGTGCCCGGGTTGCTGAACGTCACGACCTGCGGCGCCGCCTGTGCCGGCGCTGCCACGACCAGGGTCGCGGGCACGGCGAGCGCGAAGCTGGCGAGCACTGCCGCGAGTGTTCGCGTGCGTGGATGCGGCGCGGAGCGCCGAGACATCCTCATCGCGCGGCTCGCACCGCTTCGACCGATCCCAGTGCCTGTCGTCCAACTGCCGACCCAGCCCATGCGCACAGCCTCCCCCGAAGCAAGGCCCGCCGACGCGCGTTCGCGTGCGGGCCGCGACAGGGCTCACTCTATTGGACGATCGGCTCGAAGGGGAGAGCGCTTCCACGTTCGAGGTCGAGGCGGTCCGCCGCGTGCGCGAGCGCTCAGGCGGCCGCGAGGAACGGCTCCTGCCGGAAGTCGCCGCCGGGCCCGATGATCACAGCCGTCGCCTCCGGCACTTCGACGAACGCGCCCGGCAGGTCCGTGAGCGGCTCCGACACGACCACCCGGGCGGTCGGCCCGAACGTGTCGAGCCGTTCGAAGTCGGGATAGAGCTCGCGCAGCGAGGGGATGTCGATGGAGTGGAACAGCGACCGCGAGCGCCCCGAGCTCGAGTACCTGAAGGCCCAGATGGTAGCTCCATCCGTCACCGCGACGGTGCCTTGCATGGGCTGCGGCACGTCGTGCGCACGGCCCGCGTCCTCGACCCGACGGATGGCCCGACCCACCGCGGCGATCGGATCCTGCTCCAGCCCGAGGGTGAGCGCGAGGTGGAACAGCACCTCCGAGTCGGTGGTGCCGCGGATCAGCGGGAACAGCTCGGGGTCCAACTCCAGCATCAGATCGCGCCGGTAGCGGTGGAACTCGGCGAGCGCGCCGTTGTGCATGAACAACCAGCGGCCGTGCCGGAACGGGTGGCAGTTCGTCTGCTGGATCGGCGGCCCCGCGGCCGCGCGCACGTGCGCGAAGAAGAGCTCGGTCTCGATCGCCTGCGTGAGCTCGCGCAGGTTCTCGTCCCACCAGGCCGGCTCGATACTGCGGAACAGCGCGGGAACGCCCGCCCTGCCGTCGCCCATCGCCCCCATCGGATACCAGCCGAGGCCGAACCCGTCGCCGTTCACCGTCTCGGCGCCGAGTGGCGAGTTCAACGACTGCGCGACGAGCGAGTGCGCGGTGTCGAGCACCAGCGCCGACGGATGCAACGACTCACCCGAGTACGCCAACCATCTGCACATCGCCCTTCTCCGTTCCTCCCAGGAGGCTCAGCCCTCGGCGGGCGCCTCCTCGGCGGGCGCCTCCTCGGCCGGCGCCTCCTCGGCCGGCGCCTCCTCCGCCGGCGCCTCCTCCGCCGGGCCGCTCTCGATCGGGCACTTCGCGAGCGCCTTCATCTGCTCGGTCGCCTGGTCGGCCGACCACGGGAGCTCGATCAGCGGGCGGTCCTCGTCGGCGACGGGCGCCGTCTTCGACCCCAGCGAAGCGAATGCGAACGCCGCCTCGCGCACGAACTCGGCACCCGACGTGGAGTTGTTCAACACGACCACGACCGTGAGGCCGCTCTTCGGGTCGGTGAGCGACGCGGTCAGCATGCCCGGCGCCTCGCTCACCACGCCGCGCATGGTGCCGTACTGCATGCCGCCGATGCCCTGCGTCTGCCACGCGGGCGCGTCGGCTGCGATCGACGTCGTCGTCCACTGCTGTCGCTCGAGGTGGTCGCCGATGAGCGCACCGGTCGCGAACGCCTCGTTGAGCCGTGCCGCATCCGCGAGCGTGGAGACGGCACCCGCCGCCCCGCCGCCGATCGAACTCGACTGATCCGAGACATCCACCCTGGCCGCGCAGTCCGGCGCACCGTCGCCGCCGGGAAGCGCGGCGTACGCTCCCAACGCGCCTGACGGTGCGGCGGCCGTCGGCGACGGCAGCGACGTGTGCGCGAGACCGAGCGGGCCGAACACGTACTGGGAGGCCAATTCCTCCCAACTGCGGTGCGTCGCGCGCTCCGCGGCGAGCGCCGCGAGCAGGAGGTTCGTCCTCGACGGCGACCAGGTCTGGCCCGGCTCGCCGACCCGGTCGGATGCCAGCGACGACGCGATCAGCTCTCCCTCAGGCCAGACCCGTTCGGGGTTCCGCAGGAAATGGGTGCGCAGGGTGCTCATGTAATCGGCGAGCCCGGCCGTGTCACGGCAGAGCTGCTCGAGGGTGATGCCGTCGAGGCCGGGGATGTCGTCGACGTACTCCGAGACCTCGTCGTCGAGTGCGAGCTGCCCGGTCTCGGCGAGCTTCAGCAGTACCAGGCAGGTGATCTCGCCGGTGAGCCGGCCCATGCGGAACGGCGTGTCGGTGCTGACCGGCTCCGCTCCCTCGTCGAAACCGACCGTGCCGACGGCGCCCGACCACTCGCCGGCCCACGGCGCCGACACCGTCGCAAGACCGCCGCTCGCTCCGGCGAGCGCGACCGTCTCGGCGAGCAGCGCGTCGAGGCTCTCGGCCACCCCGGAGGTGAGGGGGGTCTCGACACCGCCGAGCCCCTCGGTCGGGTCGACCGTGCCCGTACACCCCGAGAACGCGAGCAGGGTGACGACGCCCACGGCGGTCGCGGCGACGACCGCTCGCGCCGAGCGATGTCGACCGACGCCCAGACCAGCTGACACTCGAGCTCCCCCCAGCCGCAGTGTGCAGCGATTCTAACCCGCCGGCGGGTCAGGGGCGTGCCGGCTCCGCGGGCGGGCCGCCGATCGAGCGCACCGCGCCCGACATGAACCGCTCGACGTTCGGATCGACCATGATGTCGCTCGGCCGCAGGGGGCGGCTGAGGTAGAGCCCGTCGAGGCTCGTGAGTCGCGAGAGCGCCACATAGGTCTGCCCGGGGCTGAACGCGCGCGGGCCGAGGTCGACGATCGCGGTGTCGTAGCTCGCGCCCTGCGATTTGTGGATGGTCACCGCCCACGCGAGCCGCAGCGGGAACTGCGTGAATTCGGCCACGATGTCCTTCGTGAGGCGCTTGCCGATCGGGTCCCACGAGTAGCGGTACCGCTCCCACGTCGCCGGCTCGACCTCGTGCTCGTCGCCGTCGACCTCGACCCTCAGCTCGCCCTGCAGCGAGGTGACCGTGCCGATCGTGCCGTTCACCCACCGCGGGCCATCGCCCCGCACCTGCGTGTCGTTGCGCAGGAACATCACCTGCGCGCCGATCTTCAGCTCGAGCCGCTCGTCGGCCGGGTACGCGCGACCGCCGAAGTCGCCGTTCACCTCTGCCTCGTTCGCGAGTGACTGACCGGGCAGCCGGTGCAACTGGGTGTGATTGATGCGGTTCACCGTGCTGTTCGTGGTTGCGAGCGTGATCGCACCATGCTCGGGCAGCGGACGCCGTGCGCCGGTCTCGTTGAGCAAGCCAGCGATCTCGGCGGTCACCTGGCCGTGCCGCACCGCGTTCAGCATGTGCTTGAACGCATCGTCGTGCTGGCGGTGCACCTCGCCGAGCTCGAAGATGCGCAGGGATGCCTCGTTCCACACCTTCGCGTCGAAGAACCACATCGAGGCGTACGTGTCGGCGAAGTAGCGGCGCTCGTCGCCGTCGCCCGGAACCGGGGCGAGCTGGTACGGGTCGCCGAACAGCACGACCTGCGCGCCCCCGAACGGCTCGGCCTTGCGCTGGCGCGCCTGGCGCAGCGACCGGTCCATCGCGTCCATGAGGTCGGCGTTCACCATCGACACCTCGTCGATGACGAGCGTGTCCATCGCGTTCAGGATCTTGCGCACCGCGTCGTTCTGTTCGATGTCGTGGTCGGCGATGACCCCGATCGGCAGGCGGAACAGCGAGTGGATGGTCTGGCCGCCGACGTTCAGCGCCGCGACCCCCGTCGGCGCGCAGATGACGATCTGTTTCTCGGTGCGCCAGTTCAGGTGCGTGAGCAGCGTCGACTTGCCGGTGCCCGCTCGCCCGGTCACGAACACGTGATCACGGGTGCCCTCGATCGCCTGGAACACCGCCTGTTGCTCGGGCGTCAGGGTCACGTCGATCACGGGTCGGCTCTCGCTGGCTTCGGATGCCTCGGGCGAAGCGGCATCCGCTCGAGGAGCGCCCGGGCGGGCGCGGGTCCCACTGTAGCCTCGCGGCCGATGGATGCTCCGGGGCCGGTGCATAGACTGGCCCCCATGGGGAGCCAGCTCGTGCGGAACGGTCGGGTGTCGCCGGCTGCCGTGCTCGGCTGGATCGGGCTCGGCGCCGTCGTCGTCACGGCGTTCCTCGCGGCGCTCGGCGGCCTCAACCAGACGCTGTACGGGGCATCCTCGTTCGTGACCCGCTACCTCGAGCTGATCGCCGACGACGACATCGCCCTCGCGGCCGCGACGCCCGGCGTCTCGCTCGACCAGGCCGACCTCGCCGCGCTCGGCCTGCCTGGCGACGTGTCGACGGCGATGCTGCGCAGCGGCGTGGTGAGCGCCACCCCCCAGGACGTGCAGATCGTCTCCGACATCGGCCACGACGACGGGTCGCACACCGTCACGGCGAGCTACCGCATCGGCACGTCGATCGTCGACACCGCCTTCGAGGTGCGCCCGATCGCCCCGCTGTACGGGGTGCTCAACCGGTGGGAGTTCGCGGTCAGTCCGATGGCGGTCATCGACGTGACCGCCGCGCACAACCCCTTCTTCTCGGTCGGATCGCTCGACCTCGACACTCGCGCCCGAAAGAGCGGCAACGACCTGGCGGCGTTCACGCAGACCGCGCCGTACCTCGCGATCGCGCCGGCCGCGTACCGGTTCAGCTTCGAATCGCCGTTGCTCATCGCCCAGACCGTCGACCTCGCCGCCGAACCGTCGACCCGCCCCGCCGTCACGGTCGACGCGCAGCCGACCCCCGAGTTCGTCTCTCGAGTGCAGACGCAGCTCGACGCCTACCTCGACGGGTGCGCGGCGCAGCAGGTGCTGCAGCCGACGAGCTGCCCGTTCGGCGAGGAGATCAGCGACCGTGTGCTCTCGGAACCGCAGTGGACGATCGTCACGTACCCGCCCGTGACGTTGAACGCCGGCGAGGCGGCGTTCGAGATGCCCCCGACCACCGGCGTCGCCCACCTGTCGGTCGAGGTGCAGTCGCTGTTCGATGGCGAGATCTCGCAGCTTGAGACCGACGACACCTTCCAGGTCGCACTCGACGCGAGCATCCAGCCCGACGGCTCGATCGCCGTGCAACTCAAGTAGCGCCCGCCGCGCACCGCGTGTGTCGGACATTCGCGCCGGTGTAGGACGTGTTCGCGCTCTCTCGTCATACCTAGGGCGGAAAGTCCGACACACCCTGCCCTGCACTGCGCGCGGGCGGCCCGAGGGGCGGCTGCGGGCTACGCGTTGTCGCGATCGGCGAGCGCCGCCAGCCGCGCGTTGTACTCGGCGAGCTCGGCGTCGCCCGTGCGGTCGGCGTGCCGGTCGCGGCGCCTCGACTCCTTCTCGTCGCTGCGCGCCCACTGGAACGCGACCGTGATCGCCAGCGCGACCGTCGGGATCTCGCCGATCGACCACGCGATGCCGCCGCCGAGCTGCTGGTCGACGAGCGCGTCGGCGCCCCACCCCATCGCGCCGTACCAGTCGGCCAACAGCAGCCCGGTGCCCATCATGATCGCGAGCCCGAAGAACGCGTGAAACGCCATCGTGCCGAGCAGCAGCAGCAGCCGGAACGGGTACGGCAGCCGGTACGGTACCGGGTCGATGCCGATCAGCGACTGCACGAAGAGGTACCCGGTGATCAGGAAGTGCGCGATCATCCACTCGTGGCCGATATGGTCGAGCATCGTCCAGCGGAACAGCGGCGAATAGTAGAACACCCAGAGCGACCCGGCGAACAGCACGGCCGCCACGATCGGGTTCGCGATGACCTGCGCGAACCGCGAGTGCACGGCGATCAGGATCCACTCGCGACCTCCGCGCGAGCCATCCTTGCGCGGGTGGACGGCCCGCGCCGCGAGTGTGACCGGCGCGCCGGGCACGAGCAGCACGGGCACCGCCATGGTGAGCGCCATGTGCCCCAGCATGTGCGCCGAGAAGAGGTACGACTCGTACGCGTTCACCCCGCCGTTCGTGATGAACGCGAGCAGCACGAGGCCGGCGACCCAGAGCACGGTGCGGTAGATCGGCCAGCGATCGCCGCGGCGACGCAGCCGCACCACGCCGGCGACGTAGAAGAAGATGCCGAACCCGCAGGCGAGCAGCCAGATCAGGTCGGGGCGCCACTCGGTGAAGTACCGCCACCATTCGGGCCAGGGCGGCAGCGGTTCGCCGGTGAGCAGCTCGGCGGGGGTCGGCACCGTCGGGAGCCGTTCGGCGACCGGCGGCGCGGTGCGCCCGAGAGCGGCGGCCACGCCCGCGGCGATACCCATGAAGGCGAGCTCCATCACCACGAGCGTCCAGAACGGGCGCGTCGCGGACGTCGCGCTCCGCGACATCCGGCCGATCAGCCAGCGCCGTTGCGCCGCACCGAACAGTCCCAGCGCGACCAGCGCGGCGACTTTGGCGATCACGAGCGCGCCGTACGGGGTCGCGAGGTCGGGCCAGTCGCCGATGCGCAAAGCCGCACTCGCATACCCCGAGATCGCGACCACGATGAAGCAGACGAGCGCCACGGTCGAGTACCGCGCCATTACCAGCACAAGCCGGTCGCGGCCGAGCGTGCGCTGCAGCAGCACGATCGTGACGAGCCCGCCGAGCCAGACCGCGGCGAACACGAGGTGCAGGCCGAGCGCGGCGATCGCCGCATCGTGTCCTGCAGTGCCTGCCGCGTGGCCCTGCTGCGCCATCGGCACCAAGCTCGCGACCGCGAGCACCGCGACGAACACGAGGGCGGTGTGGTTGCGCACCGCGAAGCAGAGCACGGTGACGGCCGCCGCGACGAGGGTGGTGATGAGCCACGCCTGACCGAGCTCGATCGTCGAGATGAACTGGCCGAGCTTGCGGCCGAACAGGTCGTCGAACGCGAGCGGTTCGCCGGTCACGTCGAGGAAGGTGATGAGGCCGGTCGCGGCGCTCGCGACCGTCATCACTGCTGCGGATGCCGCGGCGACATCGAGGGCCGCATCGAACTCGGGATGCTTCGGGCTGAGCGCCCACACCGCAAGCACGAGAGCGCCGATCATGCCGGCGGCGCCGAGGTTGACGAGCAGCTTGGCGACCGGAAGGCCCCAGCGCACCACCGGCCCCGGATCTTGGATCGCGAGCGGGTCGGCACCGCCGCCGACGAGGAGCCCGCCGATCAGCGCGGCGAGCGCGACGGCGAGCAGCGCGGCAGGGCCGAGCACGCGGACGGAGCGGGGCACCGCAACAGCCTAGGCGAGCACCCTGAGAGCGGATGTCTCGGGGCCGCCGCCGCCCGCCGGTCGGCGCAACGGCGAGGGGCGCCGGCCAATGGCCGGCGCCCCTCGGTCGCGGTGGCTGGACTACTTGGCAGCAGCCTTGAGCTTCGAGCCCGCCGAGACCTTGACCGAGTAGCCGGCCGGGATCTCGATGGTCGCGCCGGTCTGCGGGTTGCGGCCCGTGCGGGCGGCGCGGTGGGTGCGCTCGACGGCGAGCCAGCCCGGGATCGACACCTTGGTGCCCGAGCCGACGGCTTCGCCGAGGGCGTCGAAGAGCCCGCCGAGCACGCTGTCGACGGTGGCCTGGCTCTGACCGGTCGACGCCGCGATCTTCGCGACGAGCTCGGTCTTGTTCAGCGACTTGTCAGCCATTGAGTGTCCTCCTCGGACGTTCGCTGTCATTGCAGCTGGTTCAGTGAATGCACGGGAAACGATCGTTCAACCGCCCCCCTTGGCCGATCAGGCCGCCTCGAATGTAGCACCGATCCGCGGAAACACGCGGATTTCCGGGGCATTCGTGCACTTCGAGGCATCCGATCGGTCAGGTCGCGCACCCGACGCGAGGCCGGCTCAGAACTCGACCGGCTGCCGAGAGATCGGGCAGGTCATGCAGTGCCCGCCGCCGCGACCGCGGCCGAGCTCCGCCCCGACGATCGTGATGACCTCGACGCCGGCCTTGCGCAGCAGGGTGTTCACGTGGGTGTTGCGGTCGTACGTGAACACCACGCCGGGCTCGACCGCGACGGCGTTGTTGCCGCTGTCCCATTGCTGGCGTTCGCCCGCGTACCATCCGCCGCCGGGCTCGACCGTGCGCAGCTTCGGCAGGCCGAGCGCATCGGCGACCACCTCGACGAAGGAGTCCTTCTCGGTGGTGACCTCGACCCCGCCGTCGTCGGCCGGACGCAGCGAGAACGTGTCGATGCCGTCGACGATGTCGGGGTAGTAGGTGACGAGGTCGCGGTCGGCGAACGTGAACACCGTGTCGAGGTGCATCGCCGCGCGCAGCTTCGGCATGCCGGCGACCACCACGCGTTCGGCCGCGCCGGCTTCGAACAGCTTCGCGGCGACCTGGCTGATCGCCTGCCGCGAGGTGCGCTCGCTCATGCCGATGAGCACGGCGCCGTTGCCGACCGGCATGACGTCGCCGCCCTCGAGCGTCGCCTGCCCCCACTCCTGCTCGGGGTCGCCCCACCAGATCGTGTTGCCCGTGAAGTCGGGGTGGTGCTCGTAGATCGCCTTCATGAGCAGCGTCTCGTCGTGCCGGGCGGGCCAGAACAGCGGGTTCAGGGTGAGCCCGCCGTAGATCCAGCAGGTGGTGTCGCGCGTGTAGATCGTGTTCGGCAGCGGTGGCATCAGGTAGTCGTTGACGCCGGCGTCGTCGCGCGTGAGCGCGAGGTACGACGATCGGAACTCGTCGGGCAGCTCACGCGACGAGAGCCCGCCGATGAGGTACTCGGCAAGGGTCGCGTCGGGCAGGCTCTCGAGGAATGCCCTGGTGTCGTCGATCAGCCCGAGACCGACCTCGTTCGCAGTGATCTTGCGGTCGAGCAGCCACTGTTTCGCGCCCGGCACGGCGAGGGTCTGCGCGAGCAGGTCGTGGAGCTCGACCACCTCGACTCCGCGGTCCTGCAGCTTCAGCACGAAGTCGTGGTGGTCGCGTTTCGCGTTCTGCACCCACAGCACGTCGTCGAAGAGCAGGTCGTCGTTGTTGCTCGGTGTGAGTCGGTCGTGCGCGATGCCCGGCCGACAGACGAGCACCTTCTCGAGCTTGCCGACTTCGGAATGGACGCCGTAGGTGTTCGACATGTGACCCCCTGGTCTGGTTCGAATCGGTTCGGAAAGCTCAGATCTGCACGGCGCCGGTCGCGAGCAGCACGATGCCGATCACCGCGAAGACGACGATCACGATGAACGTCACCAGGCCGGGCAGGGTGAAGGTCTTCGCCCGCTGCTCACGGCGCGCGAAAACGTAGAGCACCGTCGCGGGCGCGAGCAGCAGGCATGCGAGGAACAGGAAGATGTAGCCGGCCGCCCACATCAGGAAGAGCGTGTACGCGGTCGAGATGATCGCGATGACCAGCTCGCGGGTCCGCACGCCCGGCCGCTCGCCGTCGTAACCGTCGCGGGTGATCGCGATCTTCACCGCATACGCGCTCGCGAGCGCGTACGGTGCGAGCGCGAGCGCGGCGGTGAGGTCGAGCGTGAAGTCGAGAGCGTTGTGCACGAACTGCACCGCGAAGAGGATCGCCGTCACGAGGATCGATGTCCACAGCACGGCATTGACGGGCACGTCGTGGCTGTTGAGCCGGGCGAACTGGTGGGGCAGGTCGTTGTCTTTCGCGGCGGCGTAGACCACGTCGGCCGCGAGCAGCTGCCATGCGAGGTACGCGCCCAGCACCGAGATGATGAGCCCCACCCGGATGAACGCGCCGCCCCACGGGCCGACCGCGGCCTCGAGCACGCTGCCGACCGACGGCTGCGGCAGCGTGGCGAGCTCGTCCCGCGGCAGGATGCCGTACGACAGGATCGAGATCGACGCGAACAGCGCGAGCACGGCGAGGAACCCCAGCACCGTGGCTTTGCCGACGTCCTTGCGTCGCTTCGCGTGCCGCGAGTACACGCTCGCCCCCTCGATGCCGAGGAAGACGAAGACCGTGATGAGCATGGTGCCCTGCACCTGCAGGAACAGCGAGTCGCCGCCGGGCAGGTCGTACCCGCCGGTGAGGTTCGCGGCGAACACGTCCCACCGCACGAAGAAGATCACGAGCACGAGGAACAGCGCGAGCGGCACGAGCTTGGCGACCGTGACGATGAAGTTGATGCCCGCGGCCTCTTTCACGCCGCGCCGGATCAGGAAGTAGAAGCCCCAGACCGCCACGGTGGAGATGGCGAATGCGATCCAGGTGTCGCCCTGCCCGAGCCAGGGCTCGAGCTCGGGGAAGAGCTGGCTCACCGTGGTCATGATGAGCACCCAGTAGAACGCGTTGCCGGCGCACGCCGATGCCCAGAACCCGACCGCCGAGAGGAAACCGGGGTAGACCCCGAACCCCTCGCGGGCGTAGACGTACACCCCGTTGTCGAGGTTCGGTTTGCGGTTGGCCAGCGATTGGAAGACGAGTGCGAGCGTCAGCATGCCGAGGCCGGCGATGCTCCATGCGATGAGCGCGCCGTAGACGCCGGTCTGGGTCGCGAACCGCGCTGGCAGCTGGAATACCCCCGCGCCGACCATCGAGCCGACCACCATGGCGGTCAGTGCGAGGAAGGTGAGCTTCGACGGATGCTCCGCCGCTCCGTTCCCGGTCGTGGTTCCCGATCCGGTCGTCGTGCTGTCGGCCACAGTCGTCCCCTCCCCGCGCGCGGGCTGCGCGACGCCCCGCCACGTGTCTACTACGACCGTCTCGCATGGGACAAGGGTTTCCGCCGCCTTGAGGGTTCCTCAGGGATGCGAAGAAGGGCGCCGGCCGAAGCCGACGCCCTCCTGGACGTGCTGTGCGCGAGCGGGTTACCAGCTCGACTTGGTGATGCCGGGCAGTTCGCCGCGGTGCGCCATCTCACGGAAGCGAACGCGCGAGACGCCGAACTTCGTGAGCACGCCGCGGGGGCGGCCGTCGATGGCGTCACGCGAACGGACGCGCACCGGCGAGGCGTTGCGGGGCAGCTTCTGGAGACCCACGCGAGCGGCCTCGCGGCTCTCGTCGGTGCCGTTCGGGTCGACGAGCGCCTTCTTCAACTCGAGGCGCTTGGCCGCGTAGCGGTCGACGACCACCTTGCGCTGGTCGTTGCGCGCGATCTTGCTCTTCTTGGCCATGCTTAGCGCTCCTCTCGGAAGTCGACGTGCTTGCGGACCACCGGGTCGTACTTCTTCAGCACGAGGCGGTCGGGGGTGTTGCGACGGTTCTTGCGGGTCACGTACGTGTACCCGGTGCCGGCCGTCGAACGGAGCTTGATGATGGGACGGATGTCCTGCTGCTTCGCCATTAGAGCTTCACCCCACGAGCCTTGAGGTCCTTCACGACGGCTTCGATGCCACGGGCATCGATGACCTTGATGCCCTTCGCCGACAGGGTCAGCGTGACGTTACGGCGAAGCGACGGAACGTAGTACGTCTTCTTCTGGATGTTCGGGTCGAAGCGACGCTTCGTGCGCCGGTGCGAGTGCGAGATGTTGTGACCGAAGCCGGGAACGGCGCCGGTCACCTGGCACACTGCTGCCATTGGTTTCCTCCAATACCGAGGGGCGGATGCCCCTCCCAAGGTCTCTTGTCTGCAGGCGATCCCCTCCGGTTGCCCGGTGAGATACAGGGGATTCGTCCACGGTCTGGGCAGTGGAAGTGCCCAGCCAAACGTCGAGTCTATCAGGCCGACCGTTGGGAGCCCGAATCGGGCGGTTCACGCGAGCCGAAGCATCCGATCGCCGACCTCACCAGCAGCGAGGCATCCGATCACTGCCCGTCGATCTCGGCCGAGCAGGCCGCGCACAGCCCGAACACGTCGACGACGTGCGCCGCCCGCGTGAAACCGTGCTCGCCCGCGACGCGCTTGGCCCACGCCTCGACCTCGTCGGCCGCGATCTCGACCGTGAGCCCGCAGTTGCGGCAGATCAGGTGGTGGTGGTGGCCGGTCGTCGAGCACGCGCGGTAGATCGCCTCGCCCTCGGGCGACTGCAGCGAGTCGGCCTCGCCCGCCGAGGCCAGGTCGCCGAGCGCGCGGTAGACCGTCGCCAGCCCGATGGGCGACCCGCTCGCGTGCAGGGCCGAGTGCAGCGCCTGCGCGCTGATGAATCCGTCGGTGCGGTCGAGCGCCTCGCGGACGGCCTCGCGCTGCCAGGTGTTGCGCTTCATGCGAGTCTCGCCTCCTCCGCGGTCTCGACGGGAATGTCCCGTCTCCACGGTAGCCGCCTCACCCGTCGGGCGATGAGGGCGATGAGGAAGAAGGCGGTGGCCGCGAGCACGATCGCCGGCCCCGCGGCGACCGCGAACGCACGCGAGGCGAGCACGCCGAGGATGCCGGACGCCGCGCCGATCGCCGCCGATGCGACGAGGATGCCGCGGAACGAGCCGAGCACGAGGCGGGCGGCCGCCGCGGGCGCCGCGATGAGCGCGATCGCGAGGATCGCCCCGACGGCGGGCAGCGCGGTCACGACCGTCGCGGCGGTGAGCGCCAGCACGAGCAGTTCGACGGGCCACGCTCGGTAACCCGCCGCCCGGTACCCGGCGGGGTCGAACGTCGAGAACGCGAGCTCCTTGCCGAAGGCGGTGACCGCGCCGATCGCGACGGCGAAGACGGATGCCGCGAGCACGATGTCCGCGGTCGTGACCGTCAGGATCGAGCCGACGAGCAGCGACTCGGCCCGCACCGGGATGCCCGGGATCGCGGCCTGCAGCAGCGCGCCCGCCGCGAATCCGCCGGTGAGCACGATGCCGGCGGCCACTTGCGAGCCCTGGCGGCGGGTTCGCGCGACGAGCTGCATGATCGCGACGATGGCGACGGATGCCACGGCCGCGCCCAGCGGCACGCTGGCGCCGATCGCGGCTGCGACCACCGCGCCCGGGTACGTCGCGTGCGTGAGCGCCTGCGCGAAGAACGTGCGGCGGCGCAGCACGACGAGGGCGCCGACGAATCCGCTGCCGCCGCCGATCACCGTCGCCGCGAGCAGCGCGAGCTCGAAGTACCCCGCGCTCATCCCCGGCCGCCGTTCAGGAAGAATTCCGCGACACGCCGACCGACGGGCGCACGTGCCGGCGTGTCGCCCCGATCTTCCTGATCGAGCGACGGCGCCGCCCCGGCGCGGGCCCTCGAGAACAGGGCGACGACGACGAGCAGCAGCCCGTAGAGGGCGACGAAGACGGCGACGACGGTCGCGCCACTGGGGAGGTCCGCGCCGGCCCCGACCGACACCACGAAGCCCGTCGCGAGGCCGAGCCACGAGGCCAGCGCCGCGAAGCCCGCGGCGAGGGGGAACAGCAGCCACAGCCGACGTGTCATGAGGCGCGCGGACGCGCCCGGCACGATGAGCAGCGCGAGCACCAGCAGCGACCCGACGGTGGCCGCGGCGGCCACGACGACGAGTGCGATCGCGGCGTTCAGCACGAGATCGAGCACGAGCCCGGGGTCGCCTGCCGCGCGACTCCCCCGCGCGTCGAACGCCCGGAACACCTGCTGCTTGAGCGTTGCCCCCACGGCGACGAGGGCGATCGCGCACACCACGACGAGCGGCACGACCTGGTCGGGCGGAATCGTCAGCACGCGGCCGAACAGCAGCGCCTCGAGCTCGCCCGCGTAGTCGTCGCTGCGCGACACGACGAGCACGCCGACGCCGAACGTGGCCGTCAGCACGATCGCGATCGCGGCATCCGAGGCGATGCCGGCGCGCGCGAGCCAGGTGAGCACCACGGCCGCGGCGAGTGCCGCGATCGCCGCGCCCGGCAGCAGCCCCGCCGTGCCGCCTACCGCGAGGCCGATCGCGAGCCCGGGGAACACCGCGTGCGTGAGCCCGTCGCTGATGAACTCGAGCCCGCGCAGGTTCACGAGCACGCCCACCGTGCCCGCGACCACGGCGAGCACCAGCAGCACGACGAGGGCGCGCGCCATGAACGGCAGGGCGAACGCGCCGAACAGCGCATCGACGAGGCTCACGGCCGCCCCTCCCCCACGGCCGTCAGCGCGACACCTCGTGCGCCGCGTGGCCGTCGTGCGCCGCGTGGCCGTCGTGCCCTTCGTGGCCCGGCACCACGAGTGTGTGCTCGTCGAGCTCGACCTCGACGCCCTCGAAGCAGTCCTGCACGTTGCCGAGCGTGAGCACGTCGTCGACGGTGCCGAACGCGCGCTGGTCGCCGTTCACGAGCAGCACTCGGTCGCACACCTCGCGCGCGAGCTCGAGGTCGTGCGTCGACACGAGCACCGCGACCCCGCGTGCCTTCAGGGCGCGCAGCGTCTCGATGAGCGCATCGCGGTTGGGCTGATCGAGCCCGTTGAAGGGTTCGTCGAGCAGCAGCAGGGCCGGGTCGGATGCCAGCGCGCGCGCCAGCAGTCCGCGCTGACGCTGCCCGCCCGAGAGCTCGCCGAACTGGCGTTTCGCGAGGTCGGCGAGGCCGACGGCGTCGAGGGCGGCGCGCACCGCGGCGCGGTCGGCGCGGCCGGGCCAGCGCAGCCAGCCGAGCCGGCGGTAGCGCCCCTGCATCACGACCTGTTCGAGCGAGATCGGGAAGTCGGGGTCGAACTGCGCGGTCTGCGGCAGGAAGCCCAGCTCGCCTCGGCCGGGCCGGCTGCGATCGGATGCCTCGGAGCCCGCGAACCGCACCGTGCCCGCCGTGCGCGGCACGAGGCCGAGCAGGCCCTGCAGCAGCGTCGATTTGCCGGCGCCGTTCGGCCCGATCAGCGCCACGGCCTCGCCCGGCGCGATCGAGAACGACAGTCCGTGCACGCCCGACCCGCTGGGATGCGTGAAGGCGGCATCGCGGAGTTCGAGCACGGGCTGCGACATCCGTCCGCTCTGCTCCCCCGCTGCGTCGCTCACAGCGTCATCCTCGCAGGGACGCGGGCGGCTCGGAAGCCTCGACGCCCCACGACTCGAGCATCAGCCGCACGTTGTGCACCGTCGACCCGAGGTAGGTCGCTCCCTCGGTGCCGGCCGCGCCGAGCGCGTCGCCGTAGAGGGCGTCGTCGCCCGAGTACACCGTCACGCCCGCCTCGCGGGCGATGGTTGCGGCGGTCTTCGGCGAGATCGCCTGCTCGGCGAACACCGCCTGCACGCCCGTCGCGCGGATCTTCTCGACGAGATCGTCGATCTCGGCCGCGCTCGGCTCGGCGTTGTCGTCGAAGCTCGGGATGACGCTGCCGACCAACGTGATGTCGTACTCGTGCAGGAAGTAGGTGAACGCGTCGTGGTTGGTCACGAGGAGACGCTGCTCGACGGGCACCTGCTCGACGTTCTCGCGGATCCATGCGTCGAGGTCGGCGAGGCGGGCCGTGTAACCGGCTTCGGCGGTTCGCACGGCGTCGGCGTCGATGCCCGGCACCTCGGCGAGGCCGTCGGCCAGGTTCTCGACCATGCGGGTCGCGTTCGCGGGCGAGGTCCAGATGTGGGGGTTGCCGTCGGCGTGGTCGTGATCGTGATCGTCGTGATCGTCGTGATCGGATGCCTCGTCGGCGGGCTCTTCGGCGTGCTCGTCTTCGGCGTGCTCGTCGTGGTCGTGGTCGTCGGTGCCGAACAGCTCGACGCCCTGCGAGGCATCCACGACCGGGCCGTCGAAGCCGGCCGAGTCGAGCGCGTCGTCGAGCCAGGTCTCGAGCCCGGCGCCGTTCACGAGCACCGCATCGGCCCGCGAGATCGCGAGCAGCTGCCCCGCCGATGGGTCGAACGAGTGCGCGCTCTGCCCGGGCTCGAGCAGCTGGGTCACCTCGGCCTGATCGCCGACCAGTTCGCGTGCGAAGTCGGCGACCTGCGTCGTGGTCGCGACGATCTGCGGTCGGTCGCCGGACCCCCCGGATGCCTCGCCGCCGGCGCAGCCCGCGAGCACGAGTGCCGCGGCGCCGGCGAGCGCGGTTGTCGCGAGCAATCGCCCGCTTCGGTGCGAGGCGCGGCGTACGGGATCACGGGAGAAGTCGGGGGCCATAGCTCCAACGTAGGCTTATTGATAATGATTGTCAAAACCATCTGCGCCCCGGCCCGTGTTGTATTGCCCCGCATGTGGACAGCTCTGGCGTGTCGCCGACGGTGATGAGAAGGTGAACCACGTGGAAGCCACCACGGTCCCCCTGACCCTGCACCCGTTCACCGTCACCGATGCCGAGCGCCTGCTCGCCGGCGAGGTCGACCCGACCGACGGTTGGGAGGGCGGCTACGCCTTCACCGAAGAGCCCGAGCTGATCGCCGAATACCTCGGCGCCGTCCGCGAGAGCGGCGACCCCGCCCCCTTCGGCCCCTACCTCGTGCGGCGCGGCGCCGACGGCGCCGCCATCGGCGGCGTCAATCTGTTCGCCACCGACGACCCGCGCGTCGTCGAGTTTGTGTTCGGGCTGGTGCCCGCCGCACGTGGCGAGGGACTCGGCACGCACACCGTGGTCGCCGTGCTCGCGCTCATCCGTTCGGTCGGCGCCGAGGTCGCGCGCGCCGAGTGCGAGGTCGCCAACCTGTCGGCCCGCCGCGCGCTCAGCACGGCCGGCATGCTCGAGTCGAGCCGCACCGGCGAGTCGGTCATCTACGAGCTGCGCTTCTGACCGCACTCCCCCGCCGCACTCCCCCGGCCCCCGCACCGCTCGCGCGCCCACCGGTTATTCGAGCAGGAGCGCGGGCTCCTCGATGATCGACGCGACGTCGGCGAGGAATCGGCTGGCGACGTCGCCGTCGACGACGCGGTGGTCGAACGAGCCGCCGATGGTCGTCACGAACCGGGGGCGCACCTCGCCGTCGACGACCCAGGGCTTCTGCTTGATCGTGCCGAGCGCGACGATGCCCACCTCGCCGGGGTTCAGGATCGGGGTACCCGTGTCCATGCCGAACACGCCGATGTTCGTCACCGTGATGGTGCCGCCCTGCATCTCGGCGGGCTGGGTCTTGCCCTCGCGGGCGGTGAGCGTGAGCTGCTCGAGCGCGGTCGCGAGTTCGACCAGCGACATCGCCTGCGCCTCCTTGACGTTCGGCACGATGAGCCCACGGGGCGTCGCCGCGGCGATGCCGAGGTTCACGAAGTGCTTCACGATGATCTCGTCATCGGTCCACTGCGCGTTCACCGTGGGGTTGCGCCGGACAGCCCAGATGATCGCCTTCGCCATGATCAGCAACGGCGACACCTTGACGCCGGCGTAGTCGGGCGAGGCCTTCAGTCGCTTGATGTACTCCATCGTGCGCGACGCGTCGACATCGACGAAGACCGATACATGCGGCGCAGAGAATGCGCTCGACACCATCGCCTGGGCGATGGCCTTGCGCACGCCCTTCACCGGAATACGGGTCTCGCGGTCGGCGGGCAGGTCGGGCGTCTGGATGTTGCGGAACACGCTGGCCTGGCTGGCCTCGCGGATGACATCGTCGCGTGTGATGTCACCGATGGGACCGGTGCCGGTCACCCGGGACAGGTCGACGCCGAGATCTTTGGCGAGCTTGCGGATCGGGGGCTTCGCGAGCACGGGCACACTCGGCTCGGCGAAGCGAGGAGCGGGTGCGGCAGGTGCGGCAGCGGCACCGGCAGCGGCAGCGGCAGCGGCAGCGGCACCCCCAGCGGTACCGGATGCTGCCGCCTCCTGTGCCGGCGGCACAGCGGGCGGCGCGGGCACGGCCGCGAGGTGCTCGTGTGCGCCGCCGGGCGCGGGATGCCGCCGACGACGACTGCGTGCGGGACCCGAACTGCCGTGCCCGACGAGCACAGCGCCGCCCGTCTCCTCGGCGACGGCCGGGGGAGCCGGCACCGCCGGGGCGGCCGGCTCGGGTGCGGCCTCGGCGACGACCGCGGCGGCAGCAGCGCCGCCCGAGCCTGCGGAAGACATGCCACTCGAGGCATCCGTCTGGATCACGAGGATCGGCGTCCCGACCTCGACGGTCGCGCCCTCGTCGACGAGCAGCTCGGCGACCACCCCGTCGAACGCGCTCGGCAGTTCGACCAGCGATTTCGCGGTCTCGATCTCGACGAACACCTGGTCGAGCTCGACGCGATCGCCGGGCGAGACCCGCCACTGCACGATCTCGGCCTCGGTGAGGCCCTCGCCGACGTCGGGGAGCGGGAAGCGGATCTCAGCCATCTGTTCAGCCTTTCAGCAGGTGTATCCGCGAAGCGGCATGTCTTCGAGCCGGCGGCGGCGTCAGTACGCGAGCGCCCGATCGACGGCCTCGAGCACACGATCGGGGCTCGGCAGGTACTCGGTCTCGAGCGCCGCCGGCGGGAACGGGGTGTCGAAACCCGACACCCGCAGCACCGGCGCCTCGAGCGTGTAGAAGGCGCGCTCGGCGACGGTCGCCGCGATCTCGGAGCCCACGCTGACGTTGCCGTACGCCTCCTGCGCGACAACCAGCCGACCCGTGCGGGCGACGGAGTCGAGGATGGGCCCGTAGTCGATCGGCGAGATCGAGCGCAGGTCGACGATCTCGAGGCTCGTTCCCTCTTCGGCGGCGATGTCGGCGGCCTGCAGCAGCGTCGCGACCATCGCGCCGTGACCGACCAGGGTGACGTCGGCGCCCTCGCGCACCACGCGCGAGGCGTGCAGCGGCAGCCCGGCGTGCTCGAGGTCGACCGGGCCTTTCGGCCAGTACCGGCTCTTCGGTTCGAAGTAGAGCACGGGGTCGTTCGAGGCGATCGCCTCCTGGATCATCCAGTACGCGTCGTGCGGGTTCGACGGCGAGACCACCCGCAGGCCCGGGGTGTGGGCGAAGTAGGCCTCGGGGCTCTCCTGGTGGTGCTCGATCGAGCCGATGTGCCCGCCGTACGGCACGCGGATGACGATCGGCATCGGCATGGCCCCGCCGTGCCGCAGGTTCTGCCGGGCGAGCTGCGTGGTGATCTGGTCGAACGCGGGAAAGATGAATCCGTCGAACTGGATCTCGATGACCGGCCGATAGCCGCGCATCGCGAGCCCGATCGCGGTGCCGACGATGCCCGACTCCGCCAACGGGGAGTCGAGCACTCGACGCTCGCCGAACTCGGCCTGCAACCCCTCGGTCACGCGGAACACGCCGCCGAGCTTGCCGATGTCCTCGCCCATGAGCAGCACCTTGGGGTCGGCGAGCATCGCCTCCCGCAGTCCCGCGTTGATGGCCTTGGCCATCGACAGCGTTCGCACGCCGCGCAGTTCGTGGTTCGAGGCATCCACCGGCGCCCCCGTCGCGTTGCTCACGCCGACCTCCTCATCGATCCCCGCCCCGCTCACGCTACGCCCCCGTCGAGGCTGCGCTCGAACGCGTCGAGCCACGCGTACTGCTCGCGCATCAGCGGGTGCGGCTCGGCGTACACGTGCTCGAAGATGACCTCGCGCGTCGGCGCAGGCATCTCGAGCGCGCGTCGGCGCACATCCGACGCGACATCCTGCGCCTGTTCGTCGACCTCGGCGAAGAAGGCGTCGGATGCTCCGCGGCCGGCCAGCCACGTGCGATAGCGCGTGATCGGATCGCGGCGGGTCCACAGGTCGACCTCGTCCTGCGTGCGGTACTTCGTGGGGTCGTCGGCCGTGGTGTGGGCACCCATGCGGTACGTGACCGCCTCGATGAAGCTCGGGCCTTCGCCCGAACGTGCATCCTCGAGCGCCTGTCGACTCACGGCGTAGCTGATCAGCACGTCGTTGCCGTCGATGCGCACGCCGGGCATGCCGAATCCTCCGCCGCGCAGCGCGATGGGGGAGCGGCTCTGCCGCTCGACCGGCACGGAGATCGCCCACTGGTTGTTCTGCACGAAGAACACCTGCGGCGTCTGATAGCTCGACGCGAAGACGAGAGCCTCGCTCGCATCGCCCTGCGAGGTGGAGCCGTCGCCGAAGTACACCAGCACCGCGGCATCCGTTTCGGGGTGACCGGTCGCGGTGGCGCCGTCGAAGGCCAGGCCCATCGCGTATCCCGTGGCGTGCAGGGTCTGCGACGCGAGCACCAGCGTGTAGAGATGGAAGTTGCCGTTCTCGGCCGGTTCCCACCCGCCGAGGGTGGCGCCGCGCAGCAGGCCGAGGATCTTCACGGGATCGAGCCCGCGGATCATGCCGACGATGTGCTCGCGGTACGACGGGAAGATGTGGTCTTGCGGGCGAGCCGCCCGCGCCGACCCGACTTGCGCGGCCTCCTGGCCGTGGCTCGGCACCCAGAGCGCGAGCTGGCCCTGCCGCTGCAGGTTGGCGCCGGCGATGTCGACCCGGCGCGAAATCGACATATCGCGGTAGAACTGCTCGAGCTCGACGTCGGGCAGGGCCTCGACGATCGGCAGGAACGCCTCGGCCTCTGGCGTCGGCTGCAGCTCGCCCTCGGGCGTCAGCAGCTGCAGCGTCGGGGCGGTGAAATCTCGATTGAGGGCTGCCACCGTTCCACGCTAACCCTCGCGGTCAGCGCCTACGCTTGTGAGGTTCCGACAAGCTGGCCCAGAATCTCGGTGAGAACCTCGACAGAGGATGCCTCGCCGACCGAGATACGGATGCCCTCGGGCGGGAACGCCCGGGCGACGACGCCCGCGTCGAACAGCCGCTCGGCGACGGCGACCGTGTGCTCGCCGGTGGGCAGCCACACGAAGTTGCCGTGCGCCTCGGGGATCGCCCAGCCCTGCGCGATGAGCGCGGCACGCAGCGCCTCGCGGCGCTCGACGATCACGTCGACCCGGCGGCGAAGCTCGGCCTCGGCGTCTGGCTCGAGCGAGGCGACCGCGGCGGCGGCGGCCTGACCGGTGACGCCGAGCGGAATGGCGGTCGCGCGCGCGGCGTCGAGGATCGGCACCGGGCCGATGGCGTACCCGACGCGCAGACCGGCGAGGCCGTAGGCCTTCGAGAAGGTGCGCAGCACGACCAGGTTCGGGTATCGGCCGGTCAGCGTCGCGCCGTCGACGGATGCCCCGGGGCCGGTCGACTCCGCCCGCACGAACTCGATGTACGCCTCGTCGAGCAGCACGAGGCGGTCGCTGGGCACCTTCGCCATGAACGCGGCGAACTCGTCGGCGGTGACGAGCGGACCGGTGGGGTTGTTGGGGGAGCAGACGATGATCACCCGGGTGCGGTCGGTGACGGCCGCGGCGAGCGCGTCGAGGTCGTGGCCGTGGTCTGGCCGGTTCGGCACCTGCACGCTCGTCGCGCCGGCGACGGTGCAGAGCCCGGGGTACGCCTCGAACGACCGCCATGAGTAGACGACCTCGTCGCCCGGTGCGCACGCGGCGAGGATGAACTGCGCGATGAGCGCGACCGAACCGGCGCCGACGATGATCTCGTCGGCGGTGACGCCGAATCGCTCGGCGAGCTTCTCGCGCAGCGCGAGCGCGGTCGCGTCGGGGTAGCGGTTGACGGATGCCGCGGACGCCGTGATGGCATCGACGACGACGGGCAGCGGGTCGAACGGGTTCTCGTTGCTCGACAGCTTGTAGCCGTCGGCGGGTGCGGGTCGGCCCTGCCGGTACGGGGGGAGTGCGGCGATCTCGGGGCGGAGTCGAACGGCGTTGTTCGGCGTCTCGGGTGCAGCTGGGGTCACGGGATCCACGGTACCCCTACGATCGCGGGCGGTCGTCTGCCAGAGTTGAGGCATGCGGTTCCTCTTGAAGGTCATCGTCTCGGCGTTCGCACTGTGGTTGACGACGCTCATCGTCGCCGGCGTGAAGGTGGTTCCCTACGAGGACACCGAGATCGCCACGATCCTCACCTACCTGCTCGTCGCGCTCATCTTCGGACTCGTGAACGCCATCGTCGGCACCGCGATCCGTATCGTGGCGTTCCCGCTCTACGTCATCACGTTGGGGCTGGTCTCGTTCCTGGTGAACGGGCTGCTGCTGCTCATCGTGGCGTGGTTCAGCGACCTGATGGGCTTCGGGCTCACGGTCGAGAGCTTCTGGTGGGGCGTGCTCGGCGCACTCGTGCTCGGGCTCATCAGCTGGCTCATCGGGTTGGTCGTGCGCCCCGGGCGCGACTGACGCCGGCACGCGACCGACGCCGTTCACTCGTCACGCGACGCGACCCACTCGGTGCGCACGCCCCGCGCGCCGCCGGTGAACTCCTGCACGAGCTGCTCGAACTCCTGCACTTTCGGATCGTCGAGGCCATCGACGCGGGCTGCCGTCGCCTGGTAGAGCTTGAGATCGTGCGCCGCGGCCGGCCGATCGAACTCCGTCTCGTCGAACACGCCCCTGGCCGACACCCGGATGCGATCGTCGGCGGCGGTGCCGCCGCCCACGGTCGGCACGAGGTCGTCCGAGTGCGCCACCTCGAGGAAGGGCGTCGCGCCGACGTCGACCTGCGACACCGGAGCGCCGAGTGACACCCCCGCGACGGTGTGCCACTCGGGGTCTTCGACGAGCCCGGCGGCGGTGATGCCGCCGGCCGAGAATCCGATCGGCAGCACCGGGTCGGCCGGGTCGGCGCCGGCGGCGAGCAGGGCGTCGCGCACCGCGCGACTCGCCGCGGCCGAATCCACGGGGATCAGCGCGGAAGGATCGAACCGCGACGATTCGGCGACCGACGCCAGGTCGTTCGTGCCGTCGAGCGCCTGTTCGCCGGGATCGATCGTGAAGTCGACCGTGCCGCCGATGTAGACGATCCATCGCGGCCGGCCGTCGACCTCGTACCGTTCGACGGCGATCTGCGGATCGCCCACCTCATCAGGCGACGGGACGCGCCGGGCGAGCTCGCCGACCCCGGCAGGCGGCGGCGTCGGCCGGCCGGCGACTGCCGACGCGCGACCGGCGGGCGGCAGAGCCGACTGCGGCGTCGGCGCCTGCCGCACCGTCACCGGGCCCTCGCGGAGGTACGACGAGCCCAGCAACCCGGCGAGCGCGGCCGCGTCGAGCAGGGCCCGCGCGTTCTCTGGCGCACCGCGCTTCGCACCGACCATGAGCGCGATCGGCAACGGAACGCCGCGCAGGCCGGCGAAGAACTCATCGACCGAGCCGCCGGCCGAGTGCAACGCGCGCAGCACCATCGGGTCGCGCAGCACGCGCGCGAACGCCGCGTCCGCCCCGCGCCGATCGAACGTGCGCCACCCGGCGAAGAGGTGCCTGCCGATGATCGCGCCGGGCAGCCACAGCGGCCACGCGAGGCCGGCGGTGTAGGCGGCCACCCGCGCGCCGAGATCCCCCATCGCGCTGATGCGCGCCTCGGTATCGCCGTAGCGCGCGGCCGCCTCGGTGAGCGACGTGCGAAGGTCGGCGAGCTCGGCGAGCAGGCGGTCGAGGCCGTCGCGGGCGTGCGCGAGGGGGATGCCGAACGAGTCGGTGCCGTATTCGGTCGCGTCGCGGATGCCCGAGGCCTCGAGCCCGAGCATCGTCACCCGCAACCGCTCGCGCCAGTCGTCGATTCGGTACGCGGCCGCCCCGAGCACGCTCGCCTCGGCGGCGATCGCCTCGGTCGCGACCCGGGCGGCGCCGCCAACGCCGCTCGAGGACACCATCAGGTCGTCGTCGCTCACCACCCGGCTCCGGGCCCGGCCGCCTCGCCGAGCGCCGCGTCGGCCGCCTCCGACCGTGCCTCGAGGCGGCGGACCCGATCTCGCAGCGCCTGTTCGGCTGCCTCGGCCTGGATCACGACGGCCGCGAATGCGGCGCGAAGCGCGTCGAGTCGCTCGGCGTATCGGTCGGCGGCCGACGACGCCCACCCCACCGGCGCCCCCACGGGCAGCACCGTGGGCCTGGCGCCGCTGAGTTCGTCGACGAGCGCCTGGAGGCGCCGAAGGCTCGCGCGCCCGGCCTCGAGCTGCTCGCGCGCGACGGCGCGTCCGCTGATCAGGTCGATGATGTCGGTCATCCCGCGATCGTCGCGCCGATTCGACACGGCGAGGCGCGGCAGAGCCCCGATGTGGACGTGGTCGGCGCGACGCCCAGGTGGGGAGGAGTGCTCAGCCCGCCTCGGCGACCACCTCGGCGAGCGCGTGCGCGCCGATGCCTCCGATCCTGCCGTCGACGCCGACCGCCGTCACGATCGCGAGCCCCAGCGCCACGGCCCAGCCGCGCGCGCGGCGCCAATCCGCGGCGTCCGTCTCGCGTCGCGCCTCGACCGCGGCGTGGAACCGTGCCCGCCCGGCCGCATCGAAGGTGAGCCACGCGGTCGCGAGGTCGCCGGCCGGGTCGCCCGAGGTCAGGTCGCCGAAGTCGAGCACGGCGGCGAGCGCTCCGGATGTCTCGAGCAGCAGGTTCGCCGGATGCGGATCGCCGTGCACCCACACCCGCGGCCCCGCCCAGACCGGCGCAGCGAGCGCGTCGGCGCGCACCGCGTCGAGCACGGTTGCGGCGGCGGCATCGATGAGGCCACCGGCCACGGCCGCTGCCAGCCGCTCGCGTGTGATCGCGTCGCGCTCGGCGAGCGGCACGCCTCGGAAGGGATTCGCCGGCGCGTCGGTCGGCACGGGTGCATCGGGATCGCCGAGCGCCACGAGGAAGGCGGCGAGACCGTCGGCGGCACCGATCCGCCCGGCGGGTGCGACGGATGCCGCGTCGACCCCGTCGAACCACGGCACGATGCTCCACGGGTATGGGTAGCCGAGCCCCGGCCGCCCTTCACGCGTCGGCGCGGGCACCGGCACCGGCAGCCGTGGGGCGAGCTCGGGCAGCCAGCGCTGCTCGCCGGCGACGAGCCGGGCGCCGAGCTCTCGTCGCGGCATCCGCACCGCCAGCCGCTCGCCCAGCCGGAAGACCGCGTTGTCCCACCCGCTCGCCGCCTCCCGCACCTCGCCCATCAGGTCGGGATGCTGCGCCGCGACGAGCGCGGCGACGAGCGGCGCGTCCAGTGCGACATCCGCCGGGGGAGCGTCGGCCGCACGGCGCGCCGGCGAGGCATCCGTCGCAGGCGACCGCCGCGAGGCATCCGAACCCGACATCCCCGCCCTCCGAACCCGGCCGCGCCCCCGAAAATCGCTGCTGCGCGGGCGCGCGATGTCCACCAGAATAGGGCGCATGACGCGAGCGGAACCCGCGGGGGCCGACGCAGCGCCGTTTCGGATCAGTTTCGTGTGCACCGGCAACATCTGCCGCTCGCCGATGGCCGAGGTCGTGCTGCGCTCCCTCGCCGAACGCGCGGGGCTCGACGGCGCGCTCGCGATCGAGTCCGCCGCGACCGGCGACTGGCATGTCGGCGAGCAGGCCGACCAGCGCACCATCGACGCACTCGACCGCGCGGGCTATGACGGCTCGAAGCACCGGGCGCGGCAGTTCGACCCGACGAACTTCGGCGAGCTCGACCTCGTGGTCGCGTTCGACCGCGGGCAGGCGCGCATCCTGCGCAACTGGGCGACGAACGCGACCGATCAGCACAAGGTGCGCCTGCTGCTCGAGTTCGAGCCCGAACTGGCGCCGCTGCAGGACGTGCCCGACCCCTATTACTCGGACGCGGAGACCTTCGATCGAGTTCTTGGGATGATAGAGCGGTCGACCACGGCGCTCTTCCGGCAACTCGCGCCGGCTCTCAGACAAGGAATCCGATGACTTCGCTGCCTCCCCAGCCGCTCAGCCCGCTCGATGGACGCTACCGCGCGGCGGTCGGATCGCTGGGCGAGCATCTCTCCGAGGCCGGGCTCAACCGTGCGCGCATCCACGTAGAGGTCGAGTGGCTGATCGCCCAGACCGACCGCGGATTCTTCGGCACGCAGCCGCTCACGCCCTCGCAGAAGGACGCGCTGCGCGCGGTCGTCACCGACTTCGGCCAGGCCGACATCGACGAGCTCGCCGCGCTCGAGGCGACGACCCGGCACGACGTGAAGGCCGTCGAGTACTACGTGCGGCGGCGGCTCGAGCTGCTCGGCCTCGACTCGATCGCCGAGCTCACCCACTTCGCCTGCACGAGCGAAGACATCAACAACCTCTCCTACGCCATCACCGTGCGCGATGCGGTGCAGCAGATCTGGCTGCCGAAGCTCGGTCTCGTGATCGCGCGACTGACCGAGCTCGCCGAGGAGCACCGGGATGCCTCGATGCTCTCGCGCACGCACGGCCAGCCCGCGACGCCCACCACGATGGGCAAAGAGCTCGCGGTGTTCGCGCACCGGCTGCAGCGCATCGCCCGGCAGGTCGAGCAGACCGAGTACCTGGGCAAGTTCTCGGGCGCAACCGGCACGTTCTCGGCGCACGTCGTCGCGGTGCCGGATGTCTCGTGGCCCGACGTGTCGCGCGAGTTCGTCGAGTCGCTCGGGCTCACCTGGAACCCGCTCACCACGCAGATCGAATCGCACGACTGGCAGGCCGAGCTCTACGCTCGCGTCTCGCACGCGAACCGGGTCCTCCACAACCTGGCGACCGACATCTGGACCTACATCTCGCTCGGGTACTTCCGGCAGATCCCGGCCGCCGGCGCGACCGGCTCGTCGACGATGCCGCACAAGGTCAACCCGATCCGGTTCGAGAACGCCGAGGCGAACCTCGAGCTGTCGAGCGCCGTGCTCGACTCGCTCGCCGCGACCCTCGTCACCTCGCGCCTCCAGCGCGACCTCACCGACTCGTCGGCGCAGCGCAACATCGGCGTCGGGTTCGGGCACTCGCTGCTCGCGCTCGACAACCTGCTGCGCGGACTCGGCGAGATCGACCTCGATCGGGCGCTGCTGCTCGACGACCTCGACCACAACTGGGAGGTGCTGGGCGAGGCGATCCAGACCGTCATCCGCGGCGAGGTCGTCGCGGGCCAGTCGACGATCAGCGACCCGTACGCGCTGCTCAAGGAGCTCACGCGCGGCAAGCGGGTCGGTGCGGCCGAGCTGGCGGAGTTCGTCTCATCGCTCGAGATCGGGGATGCCGCGAAGCAGCGCCTGCTCGCGCTCACGCCCGCGTCGTACGTGGGCCTCGCCGACGAACTCGTCGACCGGCTGGCGCCGCACGACTGAGGTCGATTTGCGCGTATGGGCCTGGTCTGGCCGAGCCTCAGTCGCTCAGATCGACCTCAGTCGCGAGCGAGGCAGTGCGGCGGGCTAGTGCAGGCCCGGGCGGTCTTCGGTGTGCTCGTCGGGGCCGTCGCCCTCGAGTTCGGCACGCTCGGACGCGTCGGGCTTGATCGCCATCTGCAGCAGCGCGAGCACGACCAGCACGACGATGAACACGCCGCCGGTGCCGATGAGCGCGGTGATCCAGTCGTGCGTGCCGGCCAGCACGATCACGCCGACGAAGATCGCCGCGATCGCGGCGCCGCCGACGTACTCGGCGGGGCGCAGCACATCGCGCTTGTTCGGCTTGTAGGGATCGGTCACGACTGCTCCGTTTCGGGTGCGGATGCCTCGGATGCCGCGGCCGGGCTCGCCGGCGAGGCATCCGAGGCCGGGCGGTTCGCCGCCCACTTGAGCGAGAAGCCGCCGATGAGCAGTGCCACGCCGATGATCACGAAGTAGACGCCGAGGAATCCGACGGCGGTGACCGCGTCGGGCGGCAGCAGCAGGAAGAGCACCGCGAGCAGCGCGGTGAAGGCGCCGACCGTCGTCCAATCGCGTGCTTCGGGCGCCCGACCGCGGCCACGCACGCCGAGGTAGAGTTCGGCGAATCCGGTGACGGCGGCCCAGACGCTGACCAGGTACAGCAGTACGGGCAGGCTCGACCCCAGGCTGAGCGCGAGGATGCCGGCGACCACGGTGACCACCGCGGTCACGGTTGAGACGCCCCGAACGACCCGATCGGGCTGGAGCCGCAGGGTGAGCGCGCCGACGACGGCGCCGGCGACGACGGCCCACCAGCCGAACACGCCCAGGCCGAGCGCGGGGGAGTGGTCTTGATTGAACGTGATCACCACGGCGGGCACGAGAGCGAGGATGCCTCGCACGACGGGGACGACCCAGGAGCCGGCCGTGCTCGGCGCAGCGTCGTGGACCTCGGCCACCGGGACCTCTTTCACGTCAGGAGGGATACCGACCCATCCTACGCGCGGGCTCGCTGGGAGGCGGCTGCGTCACGACCAGGCCGGCCGGTCCGTCGTCGAGTCGCGGGCGTGCGCCGAGCGTAGGAGTCGGCGGCCGACACGCCGGAGGCCGCGCCGCCCCGTCGGCGTGTCGCCGCGCGAGTCCTACGAGATGCACCGGCGACGTGGCATCCGATCAGCTCGCGAGCGCTCGCGACCCGGCCCGCTCGCGCTCGTCGGCCTCGATCAGGTCGTGATGCGGCAGCCCGAGGTGATCGCGCAGCGTCGTGCCCTCGTACTCGTGCCGGAACAGTCCGCGACGGCGCAGTTCGGGCACGACGTGGTCGACGAAGATCTCGGCACCCGACGGGAACGCGTCGGGCATGATGTTGAACCCGTCTCCGGCACCCGCCCGGAACCACTGCTCGAGCGTGTCGGCGATCTGCTCGGGCGTGCCGACCGCGAGCCGGTGCCCGCTGCGGATGCGCTTCACGAGCTGACGCGGGGTCAGGTTCTCACGCCGCGCCAGGCTGAGCTGCGCCTCGAGGAAGCCGTGGCTGGTGCGGAACGAGTCATCGGGCTTCGGGAACTTCTCCCACGGCAGCGGCGCGTCGAGGTCGAGCTCCCGCACGTCGACGCCGAGCCGCCCCGAGATCTGCGCGTACTCCTGTTCGAACGACAGGTGGGAGTCGAGCTCGTCCCAGCGTCGCTGCGCCTCCTCTTCGGTGGAACCGATCACGGTCGAGAGACCGGGCAGGATGCGCACATGGTTCGGATTGCGGCCGAAGGCCGCGGCGCGGGCTCGGATGTCACGGGCGAACGCGATGCCGTCCTCCAGCGTCGTCTGCGCCGTGAAGATCGCGTCGGCCCACCTCGCGCCGAGGTTCTTGCCGCCCTCGGATGCGCCGGCCTGCACGATCACCGGTCGGCCCTGCGGAGTGCGGGGCAGGGTTCCCGCGCCCTCGACCGAGAAGAACTCGCCCGTGTGGCCGATCGGCTGCACGGCGTCGGGGCGGCGATCGATGAGCCCGTCGGGTCCGAGCCGAGTCGCGTCGGGCGCCCAGCTGCCCCACGCCTTCGTCACGACGTCGATGAACTCGTCGGCGCGACGGTAGCGATCGGAGTGGAACGCGGCGCCGTCCTGCCCGAAGTTGCGGGCCGCGGCATCGCCCGCGGTGGTGACCGCGTTCCAGCCCGCCCGCCCGCGACTGATGTGGTCGAGCGAAGCGATCCGGCGGGCCAGGTTGTAGGGATGGTTGTACGACGTCGACGCGGTCGCGATCACCCCGATGCGCTCGGTCGCGGCCGCCACCGCGGTCAGCAGCACGATCGGATCGAGCTTGCCGCCGCCTGCTCGCCCACCCTGATACGCCGGACCGTCGGCGAGGAAGATGCCGTCGAGCGCGCCGCGCTCGGAGATCTTCGCGATGTTCACGAAGTAGTCGACATCGGTGGTCGCCGTCGGCGGCACCTCGTGGAGATGGGCTGCGGCGGCGTGCCCGCCGAGGCCGAGGACGTTCATCCCGAGGCTCATGCGGCGAGGTCGGTCTGCGGTCATCGTGGTGCGCCTTCCGTGGTGGTGGAGCTGGTGCGTCGGGCAGATGCAATGCTCGGAATCGCGTCGAGCAGGGCACGGGTGTACTGATGCGATGGACGGTGGAATACGGCGTCGGCCTCACCCGATTCGACGACGCGGCCGTCCTTCATGACGAGCACGCGGTCGGCGACGTGATGCACGACACCGAGGTCGTGCGAGATGAAGAGGTAAGCGACGCCGTACTCGCGCTGGATGTCCTCGAACAGGTCGAGGATCTGCGCCTGCACCGAGACATCCAGCGCGGAGACCGGCTCGTCGGCGACGATCACGTCCGGATCGACCGCGAGGGCGCGCGCGATCGCGACGCGTTGGCGCTGGCCGCCCGAGAGGTCGAGCGGCCGGCGTTCGAGGGTCGCGTGCTCGAGCCGCACCAGATCGAGCAGTTCGCGCTCCCGGGCGGTGCGCGCACCGCCTCGGATGCCGGCGACGCCGAGCGCTTCGTCGAGCACCTTGCGCACCGTGTAGCGCGGATCGAACGATCCGAGCGGGTCCTGCGACACCACCTGGATGCGTCGGCGGATCCTCGAGCGCTCAGCGCCGCCGAGATCCTGCCAACGCCGACCCGCGACGCGAACCTCTCCCTCGGTGGCGGTCTCGACGCCCAGCGCGATCCGCGCCACCGTGGTCTTCCCCGAACCGGACTCGCCGACGATCCCCAGCGTCTCGGCTCGTCCGAGTACGAAGGACACGTCGTCGACGACGGTGCGATCGATGCCGTCCGGTCCGCGGAATCGCTTCACCAGCCCGGATGCCTCGATCAGCGGGCCGCCGTCCGGCACCGAGTCGATCGCAGGCGATGGCGCCGTGGCATCCGCTTCGACCCGCCGCGCCGCCGACCGCCCGCGCGAGACGCCCGCGGGAGGTGAGTCGGGCGAGAGGCGCGAACCTCTCGAAGCGGCGGAAGGAATCGCAGCGAGCAGTCGCTTCGTGTACTCGTGCTGCGGATCGTGAAGCACGGCCTCGGTCGTGCCGGCCTCGACGATCTCGCCGTCGCGCATGACGGCGATGCGGTCGGCGATGCTCGCGACGACCGCGAGATCGTGGCTCACGAGCAGCATCGCGCCGTCATCCGACTTGAGACGTCCGAGCAGGCGCAGAATCTGCGCGGCCACAGTCGCGTCGAGCGCGGTCGTCGGCTCGTCGGCGATGAGCACCTTCGGGGACGCGGCGATCGCCGAGGCGATCAACGCTCGCTGGCGAAGGCCCCCCGACAGTTCGTACGGATGCTGCCGTGCGCGCAGTTCGGGCTCGGGGACTCCGACCTCGGTGAGCAACTCCACGACCCGTTGTGCGCGCTCTTTGCGCGTCAACCGGGTGTGCAGCTCGAGCGTCTCGCCGATCTCCCTGCCGACGGGTCGCAATCCGTCGAGCGACGCCAGCGCGTCCTGCAGTACGAAGCCGATGCGCGAACCGCGGATGCCTCGCCAGCTCCGTTCCGAGAACTGACGGGCATCGACACCGTCGATCGCCAGCCGATCGGCGTGCACACGCGAACGCTCGCCGGCCAGGCCGACCAAGGACCGCGACGTGACCGACTTGCCCGAGCCCGACTCGCCGACGAGGGCGAGGCATTCACCTGGCGACACCTCGAGCGAGATTCCGCGTACGACACGGCGCCAGCCGTGGTCGTGGTGGTGGAAGGCCACCTCGAGACCCGACACCTCGATCACCGGTGTGGGCGGCCCGCCGCCGGCCGACGAGCCCTCACGGCTCTCACGTGCCGCGCCCGAGCCACCCGCACCCGGGGCCGGCCGTTCCAAGACCTCGATCGTCATCCGAGGCCCCTCCCTTCGAGTCGCTGCTTAAGTTCCCGCCCGATCACGCCGACCGCGAGCACGGTGAGCGTCACCGCGAGCGAAGGCCAGAACACGAGGAGCGGGTCGTTGACGAGGAAGTTGCGAGCCGAGGCGATCATCGCGCCCCATTCGGCCTCCGGCGGCTGCGCCCCCAGGCCGAGGAAGCTCAGGCCGGCCCCCGCACCGATCGCACCGCCGATGCGCAGCGCGATCACCGGAATGAGCGGGCGGAAGGCGTTCGGGAACACGTGCCGCACGGCGATGAGCCCGCTGCCGATGCCGAGCGTGCGCGCGGCCTCGATGTATGGTGCGACGCGCACCTGATGCGACTGCGCCCGGATGATCCGGGCGTAGCTCGGGATGCTCGCGATGCCGACGGCGATGAGCGCGTTCATCGTGCCTCCGCCCGCGAGGGTGATCACGATCATCGCGAGCAGGATGTCCGGCACTGCGACCAGGCAGTCGACGAGACGCATGACGCTCGCGTCGGCCCAGCGCGGCCCGAGGCCGGCGAGGAGGCCGAGCAGGCTGCCGCCCACGACTCCGATGATCGTCGCCCCGAAGCCGATCGCGAGCGAGGCCGCCGCACCGTGGACGATGCGGCTGAACACATCCCGTCCGGCGTCGTCGGTGCCGAACCAGTGGTCGACGCTCGGCGGCGCGAGGATCGCCCGAAGGTCGACTTCGAGCGGGTCATAGGGAGCGAAGATGGTGGGGAAGAGCGCGGCCGAGATGATCAGAGCGAGGAACGCCGCCGAAGCGACGATGCTCGTACGCAACCAGAGCGGGCGCCGACGCGCTCGCGCGGGGGCCGCGACCGTCGCGTCGAGGACGGATGTCGTTGCCGCGCTCATGCCGTCGCCAGCCTCGGGTCGATGACGGAGTACAGCACGTCGACGACGAGATTCACGACGACGAAGACGAGCGCCGCGAACAGGACGACGCCCAGCACGAGCGGCAAGTCCTGGTTCTGTACGGCGGCGAGCGCGAGCCGGCCGATGCCCTGACGGCTGAACACCGTCTCGACCAGCACCGCCCCGCCGAGCAGGTTCGCGATCACGAAGCCCGTCATCGTCGCGATGGGCACGAGCGAGTGGCGCAGCGCGTGACGGATCTTGACTGCGGTGGCGCTCAGCCCGCGGGTGCGAGCGGTGAGGATGAAGGGCTGCTCGAGCACCTCGTCGAGTTCGGTGCGCATCACCTGGGCGAGCGTCGCAGCGATCGGCAGCGCGAGCGTGAGGACGGGAAGCACCAGCCGTTCGATGCCGTCGGTCCCTGAGGACGGGAAGATGGGGATCAGTGCGGCGAACAGGAAGAGCAGCAGGATGCCGAGCACGAAACCCGGAATGCTCGCGAGGAGGATGCCGGTGCCGGAGGCGAACCCGGTGAGCACCCGCCCGCGCTTCGCGGTCGCGAGGGCGACGACGATCGCGAGCACGACTGACACGCCCGCGGCGGTGAAGGCCAGCACCACGGTCGGCCCGAGTTGGATGCCGATCGCGTCGGCCACCGGCATCCGCTGCTGGTAGGACGTGCCGAGGTCGCCCGAGAGCAGACGGCCGAAGTACCGGGCGTACTGCTCCCAGATCGGACGGTCGAACCCCCACTCGGCACGCACCTGCGCCAGCACCTCGGGCGTGGGGTTCGCCTCGCTGCCTCCGAGCAGCATGATCGCCGGGTCTCCCTTCGGCACGTGGAGTGCGAGGAAGGTCAGCGTCGCGGCGCCCCAGAGCACGAGGATGCCGCTCAGGACGCGTCGCCCGACGGTCAGGCCGAGCGCGCGGACCGTGCGGGTCACGCGTCCCCGCGCGATGCCTGCGGTCCACGACCGCGTCGGCGACTCGGGGGCGGCGGACACTTCCGCCGCCCCGTCGACAGTCGTCTCGGTCATGGTTCGAGCCACGCGATCGTGAAGAGGGGCACACCGTGCGACGAGTCGGCGAGCACGCCATGGAGGTTGTCGTGCACGGCCCACGGCGTATAGAAGTCGTACAGCGGGATCGCCGGAGCGAGTTCGGCGAGCCTCGCCTGTGCCTTGCCGTAGAGCTCGGCGAGCTCCTCGGTGTCGGTCGTCTGGCGCGCGTCGAGGAGGATTCCGTCGAGCTCAGCGTCGGTCAGTCGGGAAGTGTTCTGCCCGATGCGCTCAGGTGAGGTGATCTCGCCGGATGCGTACACGATGTAGAGGGCGTCGGGGGTGTTCGTGTGCCACACACCCGTGCCGATGTCGTAGTCGCCGTTTCGGCGGCGCTCCTGCGCCTCGGCGCTCGGCAACTGGATGAGCTTCAGTTCGACACCCAGCTTCTTCAGTTCGGACTGGATGAGGTCGTTGAGCGAGCCAGGCGTGGCGGTCTCGGTGACGGGGAATTCGGCCGTGAGCCGCTGACCGTCCTTCGTTCGATACCCGTCGGCGTCGATCGTGCTCCAGCCCGCCTCGTCGAGCAGTTCGCCCGCGCGGTCGGGGTCGTACTCCCACGCCTCTTCGGCAGCGGGGTCGTAGTACTGCGTCGTCGGCGAGAGGAACGCGTGGCGCGGCTCGTACTCACCGAACCCGACGGCCTCCGCAATGCCCTCGGAGTCGATGCCGAGCGCGAGCGCCTGCCGGACCTTCAGGTCGTCGAAGGGCGGGCGTGAGGTGTTGAGCGTGATGCGCTGCGGGTTCCCGATGCGCGAGATGTTGTGGTATTCGATGGACGAATCCGCCTCGATCGCCGCGGCGTTCTGCGGGGCGATGTTGTCGGTCGCGTCGAACTCACCGCTGACAAGCGAGCTGTACCGGACAGCGGGCTCGGTGATGAAGCTGATCTCGATGCGATCGAGGTAGGCGGGACCGTCATGGTTCAGATAGTCGGCCGACCAGTCGTAGTCGGCGCGCTTGGCGAACGTGACGCCCTCGCCCGGCGTGTACTTCTCGACGACGTACGGGCCGCTGCCGATCGGCTGCAGGCACGTCTGCTCGGGGTGCTCGGCGAGCTGTTTCGGCGAGATGAGACCGAGCCACCCTTGCGCGAGCACGTAGAGGAACGGGCTGTACGCGTAGTCGAGCTTCACTTCGAGCGTCTCGTCGTCGATCACACGAGTGGAGGCGATCGGGTCGATGTACGCGGCAGCCAGCGGGGACTTGGTCTCGGGAGCGGCCATGTGATCGAAGTTCGAAACCACTGCTGCCGCGTCGAACGGCGTCCCGTCGCTGAAGGTCACGTCGTCGCGCAGGTGGAAGGTGTACGTGCGTCCGTCCTCGGAGATGTCCCACGATTCCGCGAGCCACGGCGACGGGTTGCCGTCGGCGTCGAGGCTGACGAGGTTGTCGTAGATGATGCGGCCGAGGAGTTGCAGCTGCGCGGTCGAGACCTGGTGGCCGTCGAGGCACACCGGGTCGGATGACGTCGAGAGGCGCAGCGTGCCGCCGGCGACGGCGTTCGGGTCGTCCTCGGCGGGCGGGCGAGCGAGGTCGGTCTGCGAATCCGCGGTCGGCACCTCGTCCTGAGCGGGGCCGGCGCAACCGGCGAGCATCGCGGCGGCACCGACGAGGGCGACGCCGGCGAGGACGAGGCGGGCCCGCGGATGCTTCGATCGGAGGGTCATGGTCTGCTTTCGGTTCTGGACCGCTCGGTGAGCGGTTGCTGTCGGTCGATGGCGGGGAATGCATCCGCCGTGACCGCAATGCTCCTCAGCAGACAAAACGGTCGTCAATCCGGGCCGGCGAATATGTTCTCCAATGTCTGCACATGACCTCGGATTACATTGCGGTTATGTTCGGATATGCTCGTCTCTAGTCTGAACATTCGTATGGGAAGGAGGAACCGATGGAGATCGCTACCGAGGGAACGCTCACGGCGCTCGACTTGGCGGAGCGGATCGGCGGCACCCGGTCCGAGGACATCCGCCGCACCATCGCCGACCTCATCACCTCGGGCGCCCTGCCGCCAGGCACCCGCCTGCCCACGATTCGCGATGTCGCCGCGGCGCTCGATACCAGCGTGGGCTCGGTCGCCGACGCGTGGACGGAGCTCAGGCGGCTCGGTCTGCTCGACACTCGGCGCCGGGGCGGCACGACGGTGTCGTCGCGCAGCGCTGAGACCCCCGGCACCGCCGGACTCGCCCTGGGCGATACGGGAGTCGGCCGCTCGAGCGATCCCGACGTCGCCGGGGCCTTCCTCCGACGCGACCGCATCGACCTCGGCCGTGCAAGCGCCGATCCCGCCTTCCTCCCCGACCCCACCGCGTTTCTCGTCGCCGCGATCGACACCACCGACGACTCCGGCAGCGACCTGATCACACCGGCCCTCCGCACGGCAGTCGTCCCGGGGCTCTCCTTCACCCCCCAGGCCGTGGCAGCCGCGCCAGGCATGCACGCCGCGATGCACCTGGCCTACACCGCTCTCCTCCGACCCGGCGATGTCGTCGCCGTCGAGGATCCGACGTGCGTGCGGAACCTCGCCCTGCTCCGCGCCGCGGGCGCGCGGGTGGTCCCCATCGCCTCCGACGCGGATGGTCCGCTGCCCGAATCGGTCGCGGCGGCTCTCGAGCAGGGCCTGACGATGCTGGCGTTCCAGCCGGTCGCCGCGGTTCCGCTCGGCGCTTCGCTCACCAGGCGTCGACGCGACGAACTCGCGGAGCTCATCGCGAATGCTCCGGCGCCGCCGTGGATCCTCGAGGAAGATCCTGCCGGGCCGCTCGGCGGCCGGCACCCCGGCGGTGGCACGACCAGGGGGGAGAGCCTCGGCGCAGTGCTGCCCGACCGAGTGCTCAGGGTCGTGCACCTCGCGCGCGCGTTCGGTCCGTTGCTGCAGACCGCGGTCCTCGCGGGCGGGAGCACCGCCGTTCACGCCGTCGCCGAGGTGCAGCGGCTCGAAGGCGCACGGCCGAATCCACTCCTGCAGGACGCCCTCGCCGCGCTCATGCGGGACGCGTCGGCCGACGCCCTGATCACCGCCGCTGCCGAGACGTACGCCCGCCGTAACCGCGCCCTGCTCGACGCGCTCGCAGCACGGGGCATCTCCGCGCAGGGGGCGGGCGGGTTCTTCGCCTGGGTGCCGGTGGCCGACGAGCGCGATGCGTTGCTGCGGTTGGCCGAGCACGGCGTCTCGGCCAGCCCGGGCTCGCGGAGCACCTTCGGCGACCTGGCCCCGCACATCCGGGTCGCCACGACCAGGCTTCCCGACGACCCGCAACGCATCGCCGAGCTCGCCGATGCGGTCGCCGCTGCGGCCGCGCACACCCTCGCCACGGAGGACGAATGACCGGTACCGCCGAGAGCTCGTTCAGCCGATCGCTGCTGCGCCTCTATCCTCTTTCGCGCGAGGTCGTGCCCCGGCTCGCGCTCGGCTTGACCACGGCGGTGCTGGCGAGCGCGGTCGCGCTCGCGATCCCGCAGGTGCTGCAGTGGATCGTGAACGGTCCGCTCTTCGCCGACTCCGACCCGGTCGCCCTGTGGTGGGGCGTCGGAATCGTGCTCGCGCTCGGCATCGCCGAGGCGGCGCTGCTCACCGCGCGCCGCCAGCTCGTGCTCGCCCCGGGCACGAAGCTCGAGGCGAAGCTGCGCGTGCGCCTCTACGCCCACCTCACCGAGTTGCCGGTCGCGTTCCACGACGAGTGGGGCAGCGGGCAGTTGCTGTCGAGGTCGATGAGCGACATCCGCCGGTTCCGCCGCTGGATCAGCTTCGGCATGATCATGATCTGCGTGAACGCGATCACGATCGCGATCGGCACGGCGCTCATGTTCGCCTCGAGCTGGCTGCTCGGCGTGATCTACGCGGCGGCCGCGCTGCCGGTGCTCGTCATGAGCTTCCGGTTCCGCCGCCGGTACCGCATCGCCTCGCGCCTCGCCCAGGATCAGGCGGGCGACCTCGCCACGGTCGTCGAGGAGTCGGTCCGCGGCATCCGCGTTCTGAAGGCCTTCGGGCGCGGGCGCGACGCGCTCGACTCGTTCGCCGCCCGCGCCGACGAGCTGCGCGAGACCGAGCTCTCGAAGTCGCGCTCGCTGTCGACCGTCTCGATGCTGCTCACCCTGCTGCCCGAGGCGGCTCTCGCGGTCGCGCTCGTCGTGGGCGCGTTCCTGGTCGCCGACGGCGACCTCACGGTGGGCGCGCTGGTCGCGTTCTTCGCGACCGCGGCCCTCGTCAACGGCCCGCTCGGCCGGCTGGGCGAGCAGTTCGCGATGTCGATGGACGCCAAGGCCGCGATCGATCGGTACTTCGAAGTGCTCGACGTACCGAACACGATCCTCGACCCCGCCGAGGGCGAACGGCAGCGCTTGGATGCCTCGATCGGCATGGATCCTTCAGACAGCACGGATGCTTCGAACAGCGCGGATGTCTCGGATGTCTCGGATGTCTCGACGGCTCGTTCGGGCCGTGTGGAGCGAGGCGTCCGGCTCGAGTTCGCCGAGGTGCGCTTCCGGTATCCCGACGCACCGCCCGAGGCAGCCGACCTGCTCGACGGTGTCGACCTCGTCGTCGAGCCGGGGGAGACCCTCGCGCTCGTCGCGCTCACCGGCGGCGGCAAGAGCACGCTCGCCCAGCTCGTACCGCGGCTGTACGACGTCACCGGGGGCGCGGTGCGGGTCGGCGGCATCGACGTGCGCGACCTCGACCGGCGGACGCTTCGCACGCACGTGTCGATGGCCTTCGAAGAGCCGGTGCTGTTCTCGGCATCGGTGCGCGAGAACGTGCTGCTCGGCGTGCCCGACGCGGGCGACGACGTGCTGCGGCAAGCGCTCGACGTCGCCGGCGCCGACTTCGTGCACTCGCTTCCCGGCGGCGTCGACGCGATGATCGGCGAAGAGGGCCTCAGCCTGTCGGGCGGCCAGCGCCAGCGCATCGCGCTCGCCCGCGCCATCGCCCCCGCGCCGCGGGTGCTCATCCTCGACGACCCGCTCTCGGCGCTCGACGTGCGCACCGAGGCGCTGGTCACCGAACGCCTGCGGGCCTCGCTGCGCGGCACCACGACGCTGGTCGTCGCGCACCGCCCGTCGACCGTCGCCCTCGCCGACCGGGTGGCGCTGCTGCACGAGGGCCGCATCGTCGCGGTCGGCACCCATGCCGAACTGCTCGCGACGCACGAGCTGTACCGCTCGGTGCTCGCCAGGCAGGCACGCCCGGTGCGCGAATCCGGAGCGGGTCCGATCCCTGCCGACGGTGCCGCGCGTGCGCGGCGCACCGCGACGGCGAAGCCGGCGGACGCGTCCGCGAAGCCGGCGGGCGCGTCCGCGAAACCGACAGGCGCCACGGCGATCGCGAGGGCACGACGATGAGCGGCGTCGCATTCGAAGACGACATCCAGCTCGAGCGCGAGCGCGCCCGCTTCGTGCGGCGGCGTTCGCTGCGCCTGCTCGGTTCGCTGCTGCGCCCGATGCGGTGGCGGTTCGCGCTCATGCTGCTGCTCGTGGCATCCGCCCAGGGTGCGAAGGCGCTCGGGCCGCTGCTCGTGGCATCCGCCCTCGATGCCGGGCTGCCCGCCCTGATCAGCGGCGACCCGACGCGGATCCTGTTCGACGGCGGCGCCTACCTGACCGCGGCCGTCGCGGGCGGGGTCCTCACGCTGTGGTTCATCCGCTTGAACGCGCGGATCTCGCAGGCCGCGCTGTTCGACCTGCGCAAGCGGGTGTTCCTGCACACGCAGCGGCTCAGCCTCGAATTCCACGAGACGTATACGTCGGGGCGCATCATCGCGCGGCAGACGTCCGACCTCGACGCGGTACGCGAAGTGCTCGACTCGGGCGTGAACCAGCTGCTGTCGGGATTCCTGTACATGGCGTTCATCGCCGGGCTCCTGTTCGTGCTCGACCCGTGGAGCGGGCTCGTGCTGCTCGCCGCGGCGGTACCCGTGTGGTTCCTGACGAGGTGGTTCCAGCAGCGATCGCAGCTGCACTACCGCTCGACGCGCGTCGCGTCGGCGAACCTCATCGTGCAGTTCGTCGAGACCATGGCCGGGCACCGCGCGGTGCAGGCGTTCCACCGCGAGCGCCGCAACCTCGACGAGCACACCCGGCTCGCCGACGAGTACCGCGTCGCCGACCAGCGCGCGGTCGGGCTCATCGGCGTCTACAACCCGGGCCTGGTGCTCATCGGCAACGTGACCGTCGCCGCACTGCTGGCCGTCGACGGATACCGGGTGTTCTCGGGCACGCTCGCGGTCGGTGCGCTCGTGGCCGCGGTGCTCTACGCGAAGCGGTTCTTCACGCCCGTGCAGGACATGGCGCAGTTCTACAATTCGCTGCAGTCGTCGGTCGCCGCGCTCGAGAAGATCTCGGGCCTGCTCGAAGAGCAGCCGAGCATCCGCCCGCCGCGCCAGCCGGTGCCGCTGCCGCGCGCGGCCGGCCGGATCGAGTTCGACGACGTGCGCTTCGGCTACACGCCCGAACGAGACATCCTGCCGCACCTCGACCTGGTGATCCCCGCCGGGCAGACCGTCGCGCTCGTCGGCTCGACCGGAGCGGGCAAGTCGACCCTCGCCAAGCTCGTCGCCCGGTTCTACGACGTGACCGAGGGTGCCGTGCGCCTCGACGGCGTCGACGTGCGCGAGGTGGCGTTCGCCGACCTGCGCCGCGCCGTCGTCATGGTGACCCAGGAGGCGTTCCTGTTCAGCGGCTCGATCGCCGAGAACATCGCCGTCGGCCGACCCGAGGCGACCCCCGACGAGATCCGCGCCGCGGCACGCGCGGTCGGCGCCGACCGGTTCATCGAACTGCTGCCCGACGGGTACGACACCGACGTGAACAAGCGCGGTGGGCGGCTCTCGGCGGGTCAGCGTCAGCTCGTGTCGTTCGCGCGCGCGTTCCTCGCCGACCCGGCCGTGCTGATCCTCGACGAGGCCACGAGCTCGCTCGACCTGCCGAGCGAGGCCCTCGTGCAGCGAGGGCTCGCTCGCCTGCTCGACGGACGCACGGCGATCATCATCGCCCACCGGCTCTCGACGGTCGAGATCGCCGACCGCGTGCTCGTGCTCGGCGGGGGAAGGCTGCTCGAAGACGGCTCGCCGGCCGAGCTCATCGCCGAGGGCGGCGAGTTCGCCGAACTGCACGCCGAGTGGGAGTCGACGACGGTGTGAGACAGACCCGCTCCGCTGGTCGAGGCGCGCGGGCGGGCAGCGACGGTGCGTCGAGGTCCACGCGACCCAGCGGATCTCACGGGGTCTCGATACGCGTGCTCCTTCGTCGCTCGCCACTCGCCCAGCGGATGGGTGCGGTCGCTACAGCCCCTTCACCGCGGTGAGCACCTTCGCGAGCGACTCCTTCGCGTCGCCGAACAGCAGCGTGGTCTGCGGTTCGTACAGCAGGTCGTTCTCGATGCCGGCGAAGCCGGGGCGCATCGAGCGCTTGAGGAACACCACCTGCTTCGCGTCGGCCGCCTCGAGGATCGGCATGCCGTAGATCGGCGACCCGGGGGTCGACTTCGCGGCGGGGTTCACGACGTCGTTCGCGCCGACGACCAGCGCGACATCCGCCTGTTTGAACTCGCTGTTGACCTCGCCCATCTCCTTCAGCGCCTCGTAGGGCACGTCGGCTTCGGCGAGCAGCACGTTCATATGCCCGGGCATGCGGCCGGCGACCGGGTGGATCGCGAACGACACCTCGGTGCCGCGCGCCTCGAGCGCCTGTCGCAGCTCGGCGACGGTGTGCTGACCCTGTGCGACCGCGAGCCCGTACCCCGGCACGATGATGACCTTCTGCGCGTAGCCCAGCAGCACCGCGACGTCCTCGGCGTTCGACGAGCGCACCGGGCGGTCGCTCTCGGTCGTCGATCCGGCGGTCGACCCGCCCTTGAAGGCCCCGAACAGGATGCCCGCGACGCTGCGGCCCATCGCGTGGGCCATCGCGCGGGTGAGGATGGTTCCGGATGCTCCGACCAGCGTTCCCGCGATGATGAGCAGCACGTTGCCGAGCACGAACCCCGATGCGGCGACCGCGAGGCCGGTGAACGCGTTCAGCAGTGAGATGACGATGGGCACGTCGGCGCCGCCGACCGGCAGCACGAGCAGCACGCCGACCACCGCGCCGAGGGCGAGCACGACGACGGCCGCCCACACGGGCGCCGCGACGACGACCCAGGCACCCGCCGTGATCGCCGCGACGATCACGAGCCCCATCACGACGGGCAGCCCCGGGAAGAGGATGGCGCGCGCCGACATGATCCCCTGCAGCTTCAGGAACGTGATGATCGACCCGGCGAACGAGATCGCGCCGATCACCAGGGTGAGCACGACCGCGAGGCGGATCCACCAGTCGCCCGCGTGGCCGAGTTCGAGCAGCGCGACGATCGCCGCCGCACCGCCGCCGACGCCGTTCAGCAGGGCGACGAGCTGCGGCATCTGCGTCATCTGCACACGACGTGCGACGGGCCAGGCGATCGCCGTGCCGACGGCGATCGCGGCCAGGATCCAGGGGATGTTCTCGAGCCGGCTCGACAGGAACACCGTGACGACGGCGACGAGCGCACCGAATGCGCCGATCAGGTTTCCGCGTCGCGCCGTCTTCGGTGAGGAGAGACCTTTCAGGGCGAGGATGAAGCAGATCGCGGCGACGAGGTAGAGCAGCGCGCTCCAGGTCGGGTCGAGCACGCTCACTCGGCGGCTCCCTTCGGGGTCGTGGGCTTCGAGGCATCCGCCGCTCTGCGTCCCTTGAACATCTCGAGCATGCGGTCGGTGACGACGAAGCCGCCGACCAGGTTGGCGGTGGCGAGCACGACGGCGAGCAGCGCGAGGGCGAGCACCCACGGGTCGGATGCCTGGCCGGCCACGATGATCGCGCCGACGAGCACGATGCCGTGGATCGCGTTGGTGCCGCTCATGAGCGGGGTGTGCAGGGTGCTCGATACCTTCGAGACGACCTCGAAGCCGACGAAGATCGCCAGCACGGTGATGGTGGCGAGGGCGATGGCGTCCATCAGGCGATCCCTTCCGTGGGGCGGGCTGCGACGGATGCCTCGGCGAGCGCCTGCGCGGTCGGCTGGTGCCGCACCTCGCCGTCATGCGTGAGGCAGGCGCCGGCGACGACCTCGTCGTCGAAGTCGGGCGCGATGACGCCGTCGTGGGTGAGCAGTTCGATGAGGTTCGACACGTTCTTCGCGTAGAGCTTGGATGCATCGTGCGGCATGCGCGACGCGGCATCTTTCATGCCGACGATCGTGACGTGACCGTGGCCGCCCGCGACGGGCACCGGGACATCCGACCCGGCGACCGCGCCCTCGACGTTGCCGCCGGTCTCGGCCGCGAGGTCGACGATGACCGAGCCGGGCTTCATGGCGGCCACCATTTCGGCCGTGACCAGTCGTGGGGCGGCGCGGCCCGGGATCGCGGCCGTCGTGATGAGCACGTCGGCCTCGGCCACGTGCGGGGCGAGCAGGCGCCGTTGCAGCTCGGCGCGATCCTCGCCGAGTTCCTTCGCGTAGCCCCCCGCGGCGTCGGCCGCAGCCAGGTCGAGGTCGATGAACGTGCCGCCCATCGAGCGCACCTCGTCGGCCGACGCCGCGCGCACGTCGTTCGCCGACACGCGAGCCCCGAGCCGCTTCGCGGTGCCGATCGCCTGGAGGCCGGCGACGCCGGCACCGAGCACGAGCACCTTCGCGGGCGGGATGGTGCCCGCGGCGGTCATGAACAGCGGAAAGAACCGCGGCAGCCGCATCGCCGCCTCGAGCACGCAGCGGTAGCCGCTGATCAGCGATTGGCTGGTCAGCGCGTCCATCGACTGCGCTCGCGAGATCCGCGGCACGAGTTCGAGGGCGAACGACGTCGTGGATGCCTCGGCGAGCGCGTGCACCGTCGCGAGCTCGCTCGCCGGCGAGCCGAGACCGACCGTCACGGCACCGGCCCGCAGCTTCGCCGGCGTCTCGGGGTCGAGCGGTCGCACGTGCGCGAGCACATCGAGCTCGCCGAGGTCGAGCGTGTCGACGAGCGTCGCCCCCGCGTCGACGTACCCGCCGTCGGGGAACCCCGCGGCATCCCCGGCCCCGCGCTCGACGATCACCTCCAGCCCGATGCCGCGCAACTGCCGCACCGACTCGGGTGTGGCGGCCACCCGTAGCTCGCCCTCGCGTCGCTCTCTGGCGATGCCGACCTTCACGTGTACTCCTCACGACTCCGCGGCGCGCGGGATCGTCGACGGAGTCGAAGATGCCCCGCGCTGCTGCATCTCTGGGACGAGCGTAGGCACCCGGGTGCGGGATTGGCCACGGTTCCGGTGTTTCCGTGGCGAAAGTTCGGCGATTCCTTCACCGGGCGGAACTCGAGCCGGCGCCGAGTCGTCCATCCTCGCGGATCAGGAAGGAGTCGGCGACACGCCGTCCATTCGGGTCCGACACGCCGGGGAGTCGGGCGGCCTTCCTGAACGGCGAATCGTGGGCGCGGCGGAAGAGGTCAGCACGGTAGGGACTCGTGCCGACCTTCGGCGAAGCTGACGCCGAACCGGCGCATCCGGACATGTACTGGGTGAATGCATCGAAGGAGGGCCTGATGACCGACCCGCTCGACGACCTCGTGCGCGCTGCCGCGCCGACCGCGCTCGGGGAGGCCGACGAGACCCGCGAGCTCGCCCTCGCGCTCGCGGTCGCCGCCGCACAACCCGCGAACCGGCGCCGCCGGCGAACCGGCCGCCTCGCGATCACCGTGATGCTCGGGCTCGGCCTGCTCGGTGCGGGAGTCGGCGCTGCCGCAGCGGTGCCCGCGATCGCCGGCTGGCTCGATTGGGCGCCCGACGCCGTCGCCGAGCGGTCGTTCGAGTTCGGCGAGGGCACCCCGCTCGGGCGGTGCGAGGTGCTGGTCCGCGTGCAGCCGGTGTACGGCGCGCTGCCCGACTCCGAGGTCGATGGTCGTCTCGAGCAGGCGCGACGGTTCCTCGCCGACGAGAATTGGGACGACGAGCTCGCGTCGATCACCGAGCGCGAAGTTCGTGCGGCGTTGCAGCAGGACCAGGCGAAACGCGATCAGCTCGCAGCCGAGGATCCCTCGGTGACACCGCCGCCGGCGACCCTGTCGCTCGCCGCGACCCGGATCATGTACGCGCGGTTCGCCGCTGAGTTCGAGCAGGCCGGGTTCTTCGACGACGGCAGCGTCTCGCTCGAGGCCGCTGCCGGCCCCTGCGACGGGGCCCGTGGTGGCGCCCGCGACGATGCCTCCGACGCGGACGACGAGCGATGACGGCCGAGCACGACACCGAGACATTCGAGGCATCCGAGGCATCCACCAGGCTCGAAGCGGCCTATCTGGCGAACGCGGCCGACCTGCTCAGCTATCTCGGGCGTCGAGTCGCCGACCGCGCCGACGCCGCCGACCTGCTCGGCGAGACCTTCCTCGTCGCGGCCCGCCGCGCCGCACTGATCCCGCGCGACGAAGAGCAGGCGCGGATGTGGTTGTTCGGCGTCGCACGACGAGTCCTGGCCAACGCCGCGCGCGGCGACGTGCGGCGCGTCCGGCTCGCAGCACGGCTGCGGGAGCAGGTCGCCGCGCTGCCGCCCGAGCTTCCGACCGACGATGCGATCGAGGTCCGGGCCGCCATCGAGCGCCTTCCCGTCGACCAAGCCGAGGTCGTGCGACTCGTGCTGTGGGACGGCTTCACCCTGGCGCAGGCCGCCGCGATCGTCGGTGCCAGCGAGCCGGCCGTGCGCAGCCGGTACCAACGGGCCCGCGCCACGCTGCGTGCGCTCCTGCACGAGCACCACTCCGGACGGAGCATCCGATGACCGAACGCATCGAGCCCGCCGCGATCGCCGCAGCCTCAGGAGCCGAGCGGACGGCGGCGACCCGCCACGAGCAGCCGCGCGGCGATCGCGAGCTGCATGGCGCCGGCGATCGCCAGCACGACGGGCCACGCGCCGGTGATCGCCAGCGAGTCGGTCAGTGAGGGGTTCGGGTCGGAGCCGTAGTAGCGCCCGCCCGCGGTCGCCGCCGAGTCGACGACGAGCAGCGCGCCCAACCACAGCAGCGGTGCCGAGATCGTGGCGATCAACCGGTCGGCCGAGCCCCAGCGACGCGATCGCAGCACCACGATCACTCCCACCAGCCAGAGCAACGACCCGGCGATCGCGAGCCACGCCGCCACGATGGCGGAGCCCGCAACCTCGCCCGGGGCGGCCGGCTCGGCGGTGCGCAGCGCGAACACGGCGGCCACCGCGACCGCGCCGAACAGCATCGCGACCGCTGCAGCGATCGCCGCGGGCCATCCGTCGAGCGAATCGACCTGTTCGCGCGCCGACCGGAACCGCGCCGCCGCCCAGCCGACCGCGACGAGCACGAACGGCAGCACGAACCGCGCGAGCGGGTCGAGCAGCGCGACGGGGTCTGGCAGCCCCGGCGCCAGATCGATACAGACATCGCCCTGACACGCCCGCACCCCGGGAATGGAACCGATCACTCCGCTCAGCGTCACGGCGAGCACCGCACCCGCCGCGCCGGTGGCGAGCACACCCAGGATCCGCTCGGTGGTGCTCCAGCCGCGCGAGACGAGGAGCTCGGCGATTCCGACGGTCAGCACGAGGGCGGCGATCCAGCCGGTGACGGGCAGCGCGGCCCACGAGCGCGACACCAGCGTCGGCACCGTCACGATGGCCGTCGCGACCGGCACCGCCGCGACCGCGAGCACCGCACCGGGCCAGCGATCGGCGACGCCGAGCACCCCGCCGCGCGGCGCGTCGTATCGAGGCGCCCGCGGCACCTGCAGCACTCGCCACCGGTCGTCGGCGCTGCGGCGCAACCGAAGCAGAAGCACGAGGGCGATCGCCGGCGGCGCCAGGACGAGGGCGGTCCAGAGGTACCCGAATCCCGTCGTACGCAGCACGAGCAAGAAGAAGGCCATGGTCGCCGGGATCGCCACCGTCGCGAACACCTTGTCGCCCAGCCGCCAGCGCCGCGAGTTCCAGAGCAGCACGAGGCCGACGAGGAAGGCCCAGAAGCCGGCTGAGATGACGGGGATCCCGATGAGCACGAGCGTGATCGCAACCCCCGCCGTCGAGTCGAGGAACCGGCGCACCCCGGCGGTCGGCACGGGGCGGTCGGGTCTCGAGACCGTCCCTCCTTCGTCGGTCGCTCCTCGCCCGGCGGTAGCGTCGTCGGTCGTTCCTCGACCAGCGGGTGCGACGGGGTCGCCTGCGGGCCGCTCGACCGCCGCCGCGATGACCGCCGGGTCGCCGAGGTCGCTGAGCGCGGCGTCGAGGTCGAACGCTTCGCCGCGCTCCGCGGCATCCGCCCTCGCCTCGCGAAGGTGCTCGGCCAACTCGGCGACGATGCCGTCGGCCTGCGCCGGATCGATCGCCGCGACCTCGCGGCGCACCTCCTCGAGGTAGGCGCGCTCGGTCACCTCGTCGTGCGTCTGCGTCACCGTCGGCCCTTCTCGTCGTGCTGCTCGTCGTCATGGGTCTCGGCCACGACCGCGAGCGCGGTGTCGACCGAGCGGGCGAGGTCGCGCCAGGCGCGCTCGAACTCGACCACCGCGTCGGCACCGGCCGCCGTCAGCCGGTAGTACCGGCGCGGCGGCCCGCTCGCGGATTCGGCCCAGCGCGTCTCGACCCAGCCCGACTCGCGCAGCCGGGCGAGCAGGGGGTAGAGCGAGCCCTCGCTCGCGAGGAGGCCGAGGTCGGCGAGTCGGCGCGCGAGGTCGCGTCCGTACACGTCGCCGCCCCGCATCACGGCGAGCGCGCACCACTCGAGCACCCCCTTGCGGAGGTTCGTCTGCACGCGCTCGGCTGGATACATGTGATGCAAGGTACCAGAGCACGCAAGGTAGGCGGAAGGGTCAGGGCGTGAGGACCGCCCGGCTCGGCCCGGTGTGCGCCCAGGCGCGCCCGACCTCGGCGAGCCGGTAAGGCGTGTAGGTGACGTCGAGTTCGCCGCGCCCGATGCGTTCGACGAGGCCCGGCAGCGTGCGGAGCACGTCGTGCATCGACGCCGACCCCGCACCACTGCCCGACACCCGGATGCGCCGCGAGCGAAGGAGCGAAGCGGGCAATGAGGCCATGGCGCCCGCGACGGCGCCGATCTGCACGTACGAGATGTCGGCTGCGTCCTCGTCGACACCGCGCCGGGCCAACGCGGTGAACGCCAGTTCGGCCACGGGCCCCCACACGAAGTCGAGCACGAGGTTCGGCGGGTCGTCGCGCAACGCCTCAGCGAGGGCCTCGCCGGGGTCGACGAGCGACACGATGTGCGCGCCGCGCGCCTCGAGCTCATCGAGCACGGCGGCATTGCGGCCCGCAGCGACCACGCGCGAGGCGCCGAGCGCCAGCGCCGACTGCACCGCGAGCCGCCCGGCCATTCCGGTGGCGCCGAGCACTGCGACGGTGCCGAGCTCGCCGCGCGCCTCGAGCTGCTGCTGCAACGGCATCCATCCGGCGCCGGCCGGATTCATCCCGGCGGCGACGGCGAGCGGATCGGCGCCATCGGGCAACTCGATCCCGAATCGCGCGACCATGCGCTCGGCCATCGTGCCCCACGGCGCGCGCACGAGCCCGGTGTAGTAGCACTTGCCGTCGTCGCCCCGGCCGACCGCATCGACCCCCGGCACCAGCGGGTACGCATCGGTGCTGCCGTAGTGCGCCCCGGCCGCCATCGACCGCACGACCTGATGCAGGCCCGCCCCGACGAGTTCGAACTCGCGAAGGCCCGGCCCCGGCGAGGGCTCGGCGAACTCCGCGTACACCGGGACCGAACCCGGCGCATTCACGACTGCAGCGTGCATCACGATCTCCTTAACAAAGTTCAAGTACGCCTCCACCATCGCTTAACTTTGTTAAGGTGTCAAGCATGGCGACCACCGCTCCGAAGGGCCTCACCCGTGCGCGCATCGTCGAAGCCGCGCTCGACGTGCTCGACGACGACGGCATCGACGCCGTCACCGTACGCGCAGTGGCCAAGCGACTCGGCGTGCAGGCACCGGCGCTCTATTGGCACGTGAAGCACAAGCAGGAGCTGCTCGATGAGATGGGCACCGAGATCCAGCGACGGGTGATCGCCGCGAGCCAGCCGGTCGCCGACGCCGCGTGGCCTGAACTCCTGGGCGGCTACGCCCGCGCGCTGCGCACCGAATACTTGGCCCACCGCGACGGCGCGCGCACGTTCAGCGGCACCCGGACGACCGACCCCGCCGTCCTCCGTGCGCAAGAGCCGATGCTGCGCGCAGCCGTGGCCCAGGGGGTCGACCTCGAGCACGCCGTGACCGCAGCCGAACTCGTCACGGCGTTCGTCGTGGGCTGGGTCATCGAGGAACAGGAGCGGGGTTCCCGCCCACAGGAGTACACGCTCGCAGAACGCACGGCCGCGCTCGGCGACGACGCTCCGCTGACGGCGGCGGCCGGAGGCATCCTGGCCCGCGACCGCGAGCAACGCTTCGAGCAGCAGCTCGCGACCATCCTCGCCGCGGCGACGGGCCCGGCCGCGGCCGCGGCGCCACGCCCCGAAAACTGATCAGCCGATTTCGTTCCCCAGCCCCTCGACGACCTCGACCCCGGGCAGTGCGCACAGCACGTCGCCGGGCAGCATGATCTTCGCGCCGCGGATGCCGGCGCCGATGATCGCATCGGGCACGTCGCGTACGCGCGCGTCGACGAGCACGCGCCAGCCGTCGGGCACGCCGATCGGCGTGATGCCGCCGTACTCCATGCCGGTGAGGGCCACCGCGTCGTCCATCGGCGCGAAGCTCGCCTTGCGCGCGTCGAGCAGTCGCCGCACCGCGCCGTTCACGTCGGCGCGGGTCGTCGCGAGCACGACGCACGCGGCGTAGGTGGTCGCGTCGCCGCGGCGGCCAGCGACCACGAGGCAGTTGGCGGATGCCTCGAGCGCGACGCCGTACGCGGCGCAGAACTCGGCGGTGTCGGCCAGGCCCGGGTCGATCGGCGCGACGCGCACTCGCGCCGCCGCGGCCGGGTCGGTCGCCGCGAATTCGGCGAGCGCCCGCGAGACGGGCGCGGCCAGCAGTTCGGATGCCTCGAGCGCGGGCCGCAGATCGAGCGACGTGCGAGCGGACGAGAGAGCGGGAGCGGCAGGGACGGCGGGGGAGTGGTCGGTCACGAGGGGAGCGTACTCTGCGCCGGCGGTTCGTCGGCCTCGGGCGAGTGCCCCTGTTCCCCCGCGCGGCGGTGGTGTTGGATGTGCCCATGAGCGGCTACATCACGCCCCATCGCCCGGCTCCGACGCATGTCAGCCGCATCGGCGGCCCCGAGGCCTGGCTCGTCTGGGTGCTCGCCACCACGTTCGTGGTGTGGTTGTTCGCGATCCAGACCGGGTACGCCGTGGTGTCGCCCGAGATCCAGGAGTCGGCCGATCTCACGCTCGCGCAGGTCGGGCTTGCCGCGTCGACGTACACGTGGGTGTTCGCCCTCGTGCAGTTCTTCTCGGGTTCGCTGCTCGACCGGTTCGGCAGCCGGCCGCTGCTCGCGATCGCCGTCGCGTTCGTCGCCGTCGGCGCGTTCCTCTATGCAGGCACCACGAGCTTCGCCACCCTCGCGATCGCCCAGGCCGTGCTGGCGATCGGCGCCTCGTTCGGGTTCGTCGGCGCCGGCTACATCGGCGGCAAGTGGTTCGAGGCTGCCAAGTACGGGTTGATGTTCGGTCTCGTGCAGGCCTTCGCGAGCCTCGGCTCGGCCGTCGGCCAGCCGCTCATCCTCGCCCTGCTGAGCGCACTCAGCTGGCAGCAGCTGCTGCTCGCGTTCGGCGTGTTCGGGGTCATCCTGGTGGTGCTGTTCCTGGTCTTCGTGCGCGATCCGGTCGTGACGACCGCGCCGACGGATGCCTCGGAGCCGCGTCGGAACGTCTTCGTCGACATCCTGACGGACCTCGGGAAGTGCTTCGCCAACCGCAACGTCGTGCTGTCGGCGCTGTTCGGCGGCGCCGCCTTCGGCACCATGCTCGCGATCGGCACTCTCTGGGGGCCGCGCGTGATGGAGGCCCGCGGCGCCGGCGCCGACTTCGCGACGGTGCTCACCGCGCTCGCGTGGCTCGGCCTCGCGGCCGGCGCACCGCTCATCAATGTGCTCTCCGACCGGTGGCACAGCCGAAAGGTGCCCTCGGTGATCTGGCTGCTGCTGCAGGCAGTCGCGATCACCCTCGTCATCTACCTGCCCGCCGAGGGCAACGGCGCGGCGATCACGCTGATGTTCGCGGTCGGCCTGTTCTCGGGCGTGCAGATGCTCGGGTTCACCGTCGCCGGCGAATCGGTCGACGGGTCGCTGATCGGCAGCGCGTCGGCGATCGTCAACGGCTTCTGCTTCATCATCGGGGGCCTGCTCACCTCGATCCCCTCGAGCCTGCTGCCCGCCGAGCCGACCATCGCCGACTACCAGGGCGTGCTCTGGCTCATGCCGGCGGTGCTGCTCGTCGGCGTGGTCGCGGCGGCGCTCCTGAGAAGTTCTCGCACATCGGCTGAATCGTGATCTAGGCTCGCGAACAGGGGTCCGGGGGGATCCGGAGAGCAGGGGGACGTGCCGTACCACCTTCCGACCGGACAGGACTCGCACGCGATCCGCGGGCACATCGTGACGCTGACCGGTGATCCGTTCTTCTCGTCCGACGCGCTCGTCGAGCACACCGACGGGCTCATCGTCGTGCAGGGCGGAGTGATCACCGCCGTCGGCCCCTGGGCCGACCTGAAGGACGCGATCCCCGACGACGTGCCCGTCGACCACTACCCCGACGGCCTCATCACGTCGGGATTCATCGACACCCACGTGCACTACGTGCAGACCGGCATCATCGCCGCCTTCGGCGCCCAGCTCATCGACTGGCTGAACACCTACACGTTCGTGGCCGAGCAGAAGTTCGAGGATGCGGACTATGCCGCGCGCGTGGCATCCGTCTTCTTCGACCAGCTGCTCGCGAACGGCACGACCACCGCGCTCACCTTCTGCGCCGTCTACCCGCAGTCGGTCGACGCCTTCTTCGAGGAGGCGACAAAGCGCAACATGCGCATGGTCGGCGGCAAGGTCATGATGGACCGCAACGCGCCCGAGCACCTGCTCGACACCGCCCAGACGAGTTACGACGATTCGAAGGCACTCATCGAGCGTTGGCACGGCACCGGACGAAACCTGTACGCCGTGACGCCCCGGTTCGCGCCGACCTCGACGCCCGAACAGCTGGCCGCGGCATCCGCGCTGCTGCAGGAGCATCCGACCACCCTCATGCACACCCATGTCAGCGAGAATCTGGGCGAGATCGCCTGGGTGCGCTCGCTGTTCCCCGAGTCGAAGGGCTACCTCGACGTCTACGACCGGGCCGGTCTACTGCGCCCGGGGTCGGTGCTCGCGCACGGCGTGCACCTCAACCCGCAAGAGCGCATCCGCGTGCACGAGACCGGTGCGGCGATCTCGCACTGCCCGACCTCGAATCTGTTCCTCGGCAGCGGGCTGTTCCACGTGCACCAGGCGAAGAACCACACCCACCCGATGAAGGTCGGCCTCGGCACCGACATCGGCGCGGGCACGAGCTTCTCGCTGCTGTCGACCATGAACGAGGCCTACAAGGTCGCGCAGCTCACGCAGTACCCGCTCGACTCGATCAAGATGCTGTACCTCGCGACGCTCGGCGGTGCCGAGTCGCTCGGACTCGAGGGCGAGCTCGGGTCGATCGAACCGGGGAAGACCGCCGACCTCGTCGTGCTCGACAAGAAGGCGACGCCCCTGCTCGAGTTCCGCAGCGGCCAGGTCACCTCGCTCGAGGAGCAGCTGTTCGTGCTCGCGGTCATGGGCGACGACCGCACCATCGAGACCACCTTCATCGCCGGCGAGGTCGCGTACTCGCGCGACGGCCACGAGCACTGACGCACCAGGGAGGATCCGAACGATGTCCCAGAGCACGAGCAGCGGCACGAGCACCGAACCCGTCACGTCGAGCGGCCACGCCGCGTACTTCCACGGATCGCACCGGTGGTCGACGGGCCACCGCCGCATCGGCGGCCCCGAGGCCTGGCTCATCTGGTCGCTCGCCACGATCTTCGTGGTGTGGCTGTTCGCGATCCAGACCGGGTACGCGGTCGTCTCGCCGAACATCCAGGACACTGCGAATCTGTCGCTCTCGCAGGTCGGCCTCGCCGCGTCGACCTACACGTGGGCGTTCGCGCTGGCGCAGTTCTTCTCGGGCGCGCTGCTCGACCGGTTCGGGTCGCGACCGCTGCTGGCGATCGCGGTCGCGTTCGTCGCCGGCGGTGCGTTCCTGTATGCGGGCACGACGAACTTCGGCACCCTGGTCGCGGCGCAGATCGTGCTCGCGGTCGGGTCGTCGTTCGGCTTCGTCGGCGCCGGATACCTCGGCGGCAAGTGGTTCGACCCGCTGAAGTACGGCCTCATGTTCGGCCTCGTGCAGACATTCGCGTCGCTGGGCTCGGCGATCGGGCAGCCGCTGATCCAGGCGTCGCTGGCGCATATCACCTGGCAGCAGCTGCTCGTCACCTTCGGCGCGTTCGGCGTGCTGCTCGTGGTGCTCTTCATCTTCTTCGTGCGCAATCCCGCGCCCGAGCCGGGCGTGCCCGTCGTGAAGCCGCAGGGCAACGTGTTCGGCGGGATCTTCCGCGATCTCGGCAAGTCGTTCGCGAACATCCGCGTGGTGCTGTCGTCGATCCTCGCGGGCGCGTCGTTCGGCGCGATGCTCGCGGTCGGAACGCTGTGGGGGCCGCGCATCATGGAGGCCCACGGCGCTGAGACCGACTTCGCGACGATCCTCACCGCGATGGCCTGGCTCGGCCTCGCGATCGGCGCCCCGATCGTGAACATCGTCTCCGACCGCTGGAAGAGTCGGAAGTGGCCCGCGTTCTACGGCCTCATCCTGCAGGCGGTCGCGATCGCGCTGGTGATCTACCTGCCGCAGGAGGGCAAGGGCGCAGCCCTCGTGTTCATGTTCGCGATCGGGTTCTTCGCGGGCGCGCACATGCTCGGCTTCACGATCGCCGGGGAGGCCGTGCCCGCCAACCTGATCGGCAGTGCCTCGGCGATCGTCAACGGCATCTGCTTCATCGTCGGCGGGCTGCTCACGTCGATCCCGAGCCAGTTCCTGCCGGATGACCCGACCCTCGCCGACTTCCAGGGCACGCTGTGGCTGCTGCCCGCGGTGGTGCTGGTCGGTGCGATCGCGGCCGCGCTCATCTCGGAGAAGAAGTCGGCGGCGGCCACGGCGCGCTGACCGGGGTCGGCCCGATGGAGGTCGATTCGTGCGGCTGAGGTCGGTCTGGGTCGGCCTCAATCACGCAAAACGGCCTCAGTCACGCGAAACGGCCTCAGTGATGCGGGGCCGCCTCACCTGCGCACGCGCGGCGACGACGTACGCCAGCGCGGCGCCGCCGGCGTACGCGACGAGGTCCCATGGGTCGAACGAGCTGCCGAGCACCAGGCGTGCCGGCGGCACGGCCGCGACGACGACGGCCGGCAGCCCGGTCAGCTGCAGCAGCTCGACCGCGGCGGACACCCCATAGGCGATCGCGCCGACCGCCCACGGCCGAAGGGTCGGGGCCGCGACGAGCACGAGGCATCCGATGAGCGCCGCGTACAGCACGCTGCCGAGCACGTCGACGACCGGCGTGCGGTCGAGGATCTGCAGGGCGAGGCCGAGCCCGAGACATCCGAACGCCGCGAGCGCGGCGATGAGCCGAACGCGACGGTGAGGGCGGGCGCGAGGCATCCGCTCAGTGAACCACAACCGCCGGCCGGCCCCGCCTGACCTGCCCGACCCGCGCGCCGACTCGCCGGCTCCGCCCGATGGAGCTCGATTTGCGCGACTGAGGTCGGTTTGGACCGGGCTCAGTCGCGCAAATCGGCCTCAGTGCTGGCAGGCTGCCTGCTCAGTCGCGGCGGCGGTACGCGTCGATCATCGGGCAGTCGAAGGGGTCGCGCGCGGCGAGGCCGACCCGGTTCAGGTACGCGATGACGATGCCGTACGACTCGATGAGCCCGGTCTCGGTGTAGCGCACGTCGTTCTCGCGGCAGTACTCGCGCACGATCTCCTGGGTGCGGGCGAGGGCCGGCCGCGCCATGCTCGGGAACAGGTGGTGCTCGACCTGGTAGTTGAGACCGCCCATGGCGGCGTCGATGAACCAGCCGCCGCGGATGTTGCGGCTCGTCAGCACCTGGCGCTCGAGGAAGTCGACGCGCACGCCACGGCCGATGAGCGGCATGCCCTTGTGGTTGGGGGCGAAGGATGCACCCATGTAGACGCCGAACACACCGAGCTGCACGAGCAGGAAGACGGCCGCGAGCAGCGGCGGGAACGCCCAGAACACGAGCGCCGTGACGCCGATCAGGCGCACCGCGATGAGCGCGATCTCGAGCCGGCGGCGCTTCACCGGCGCCGCGCCGAGCACGTGCCGGATACCGTGTGCGTGCAGGTTGATGCCCTCGAGCAGCAGCAGCGGGAAGAAGAGGTACCCCTGCTTGCGCGTGATGAGCCGCACGAGCCCGCGGCTGGCCGCGGCGTCCTCCTCGAGGAACGAGATGGTGTCCTTCTGGATGTCGGGGTCGCGGCCGATCACGTTCGGGTTGCCGTGGTGTCGGGTGTGCTTGTTCATCCACCAGCTGTAGCTGATGCCGACGACGAGGTTCGCGAGGATGAGCCCGGCCCAGTCGTTCGCGGGGCCCGAGCGGAAGACCTGACGGTGGGATGCCTCGTGCGCCATGAACGCGAACTGCGTGAACACCACGCCGAGGACGGCTGCGACGAGCAGCTGCCACCAGGAGTCGCCGATGAGCAGGGATGCCCCGATCGAAGCCGCCGCGACGAGGGCCCAGAGCACGGTCTTGCGCACGTAGAAGCCGACGTGCCGATCGAGCAGCCCCTCGGCCTTGATCTGTCGCGACAGCCTGGCGAACCCGCTCTGAGCGGGGTCGATCGCGTCATCGCGACGTCGACCGGCGGTGCGGATGACCGGCGTCAGGGTGCCGGTGAGTTCGGCGCCCTCGGGGCGCTCCAGGACCTGCAGGCTCATCTGCGCTCATCTCTTCGTCCGAACGAACGAATGGAGAGCCAGACGAACGCCGCGAGGGAGTGTCCCTCGTCGCCGGCCGTTGGATCCGACCGATGAGGGGAGCGTACGTGCGAGGCGGGTCAGGTCGCATCACACGCATGAGCCATCTCGACCCCGTACCCCGGTACGGGTGCGGGTGCGCAGCGAGCGGATGCCTCGCCGCCGGCGCTTCCCGCCGCCGACCTCGGCCGCGGCATCCTGCACGGGGATCGCGCCGGTCACGACGGTGTCGACCGTCATCGACCCGTCGACCGGACCGACCACCTGGATCGGCGTCGTCGGCGTCGCGGTGCGCGGCTCGACGCGCATGCGCGCGAGGCGACGGTGCTCGCGCACGTACGCGGGCACGAGCAGCACCACCGCGCCCAGCCAGGCGAGGGGGTTGCTCCAGACCACGCCGACGAACCCGAACATCGACCCGAGCACGACGGCAGCGCCGACCCGCATCACCAGTTCGATCACGCCCGTGATCGTGGGCACCATCGTGTGCCCGAGGCCCTGCAGCGCACCGCGCAGCACGAACAGCACCCCGAGGGCGGTATAGGTCAGGCCGTTGATCGTGAGCATCAGTGCCGCGTCGGCGACAACCGACTCGGCCCCGGCCGCGTCGCCGACGAAGAGTCCGACGAGGTGCGAGCCGAACAGGATCAGCAGGGCGCCGAGCACCAGTGCGGCGGCGATCGACATCCAGGTCGCCTGTACGACGCCACGGCGGATGCGATCGGGTCGGCGTCCGCCGAGGTTCTGCGCCGTGAACATCGAGACGGCCAGGCCCAGCGACTGCAGCAGCGCGACCGCGAGCGAGTCGACGCGGGCGCCCGTCGTGTAGGCCGCCACTGCGCCGGCACCGAGGCTGTTCAGCGCGACCTGCACGGTGAGCGTGCCGATGGCGATGATCGACGCCTGGAACCCCATCGGCAGGCCGACGCGCAGGTGCTCCGAGACATCCGCCCGCGTCACCCGCCAGTCGGCGCGACGCACGTGCAGCACCGGAACCCGGCGGCGCACGAACTCGAGGCAGAGCGCGACCGAGACCGCCTGCGCGACCACCGTCGCGAGCGCAGCGCCGGCGACGCCCCAGTCGAGCACGCCGACCATGACGAGGACCAGCGCGATGTTGAGGCCGCACGCCACGGTCAGGAACACCAGCGGCGTGCGCGAGTCGCCGATCGCACGGATGATCGCCGACAGGTAGTTGAAGAACATCATGGTGGATGCCCCGAGAAAGCTGACCTGGGTGAAGACCGTCGCCTCGGGCAGCAGCTCGGGCGGCGTCTGCAGCAGCTCGAGCGCGGGCCCGGCGATGATCGGAGCACCCACGGTGAGCACGATGCTCATCGCGCCGGTGATCAGCGTGCCGGTCGCGACCGAGCGGCGCACGGCATCGTGGTCGCGCGCGCCGAACGCCTGCGCGGTCGGGATCGCCAGACCCGAGGTGACCCCCCACGAGAAGCCGAGCAAGAGGAACAGCAGGCTTCCCGTCGCGCCGACCGCGGCGAGCGAGTCGACGCCGAGATGCCGGCCGACGACGATCGCGTCGGCGACCTGGTAGAGCTGCTGCACGACGTTGCCGAGCAGCAGGGGCACGGCGAAGACGAGGATGACGCGCCAGGGCGCGCCGGTGGTGAGGGTTCTGGCCATTGGATGCTCTCGGGGCGGGTCGCGAGGTCGGAGGGAGGGTCGACGGACGGATGCCACGAAGAGCACCGCGTGACATCCTATCGAATCGATTCGAGCCGCTCGACACCGGGGAGTGGACTTCGGCGCGGTATGCGTGGTTCACGGTGATTCCAGCGCATCGGTCACAGATGTGAGAGCGCCTCCGAGGCGACGAGTCCTGGCTCGCTGATCGGCACCATATGGCCCGAGAGCTCGGCCGGGACGTACCGGCCCCCGGCGAGCCGGCGGGCCGTCTCCCGGTGGGCGTCCACGATCGAGGCCCGCACCCTGGCGTCGAGCGCACCGGTGCGCTGGCCCGAGATCACGCTCACGGGGATGTCACCGAGGTCGAGCGGGCGTGCCCGCAGCGCGTCCAGGCCGTCGATGACGTGGCGCTGCTCGGCGGCGGTCGCACGGGCGGCCGACACCGAGGTCGATGCGGCCAGCACCGCGCGCCGCATCGGCTCGGCGAGACCCGCGACGAGACCGCGCGACAGCGCCGAGAGCAGACGCATGCGCGCCAGCGGCACCATCAGCGCAGCCTGGGCGGCGAACTGCCGTCGCGCGGCCGAGCCGAAGTACAACGACGAGTGCTCGTCGCTCTGGTCGACGAGCACGACACCCGCCGGCCGGTCGCCCCGCTCGCGGCGACGTGCCGCGAGCACTCGAACGACCGGCCCGCCCCAGCTGTGGCCGACGAGCACGAGCCGGCGGTGCGGGTGCGCGTCGACGACCGTCTCGAGGTCGGCGACGAGCCGGGCGAGGTCGCGCGGGCGGTCGTCGGGCGAACTCGCGCCGAACCCGGCCCGTTCATAGGCGACGACGCGCGCCCGTTCGGCGATGGCCTCGTGCACCGGGCCCCAGTACAGTCCGCTCAGCCCGAGACCGGCCTCGAGCACGACGAGGTCGTCGCCACTGCCCCCGACCATCGTGCGCAGGCGACGCGCGTCGGCGGTCGTGACGAACTCGTCATGCCCGACCAGCCCGCGACCGATGACCGCCTCGTCTGCCATGCGCTGCTCCTCGCTGCTGATCGGAAAGAACCGTCGCGCACGCCTGTGGATTCCCGACCCGGTCGACTTCGGTGGCGCAGGTCGCGCGCGGCGCGTCGCGCATGGCGCGCGGTCGCACGCGGCGCGCGGCGCGTCAGGGCCGGGGGGCCAGTCCCGCGGCGGCGTAGAGCTGATCGAGCGTGTGCGCGTGGCGCACCGCGGCCGCAGCATCGGTGGCGACGGGATGCCTCGACAGCACGGCGTCGCGGAACGCCTCGAGCTGGTACGAGTAGGTACTGCGCCGGTCGGTGCCCTCGACGCGGCTGCCGCGCCGACCGTCGACGCGGATGCGCGCTCCGCGATGCGGATGGTACGGCGACGACACCCGGATACGGCCGGCGTCGCCCTCGATGACGAGCCGCTTCTCGACGAGCCGGCGCGACCACATCGACGAGACGATCGATCCCGTCACGCCCCCGGCGTAGACGAGCGTCGCCTCCAGCCGCCGGTCGACGCCGCCGCGGAGCCAGGCTCGCGCCTGCAACACGTCCTCAGGTTCGCCGAATAGCTCGGTCAGGGCGCGAACCGGGTAGTACCCGATGTCGAGCAGTCCGCCGCCGCCGAGCGCGAGATCCCACCGGATGTTCCTTCCGGGCGGGATGGGCACGCAGAACGACGCGTAAGCCGACACCGGCCGACCGATCTCGTCCGATGCGAGGAGGTCGCGGACTCGCCCGATGAGGGGGTGGTAGTGCGAGTGATACGCCTCCATCACGAGCGTGCCGGCTCCCGCCGCTGCTCGCGCGACCTGCTCGGCGGTGCGGGCATTGCTGGTGAACGGCTTCTCGACGAGCACGTGCTTGCCGGCATCCAGCGCGGCGAGCGTCCACCGCGCGTGCAGCGCGGCCGGCAGCGGCACGTAGACCGCGTCCACGTCGGGATCGGCGAGCAGATCCTCGTACGTGGCGTGCACGGTCGGGATTCCGTGGCGCTCGGCGTACGCGCGGGCACGATGCGAGTCGCGTGCCGCGATGCATCCGATGACCACGCCGTCGACCTCGTGGCCAGGCTCGACCAGCGCGGTCTCGACGATGCGCGCTGCGCCGAGCACGCCGATCCGAACGGATGTGGAGTCTCGGTTCACCACGCACCTCCGCGATCCGTCGAACGCGCCTGCCGCGCCACCCCAGCATGGCATGCGCGCGGGACTCAGGGCTCGGCGATCACCGTCTTCGGCGTCCGGCTGCAGGTTTCCCTCGATCGGATGTGGGCGGCGCCGTTCGGGTCTCCGGTGGTGAGTTCGTGGGCGTACCGCGTCGTGAGCGGTGCGACCTTCTCGAGCGCTGCGAGCAGGTCCTGCACCGTTCCGGGCTCGAAGCGCATGAGCACGAGCCCGAGGCTGGACCCGTGCGCGTAGACGCCGACCAGGCCGGGCGCCGCGTCCAACTCACCGAGCGCCGCGGCAACGTCGTCGGTGACGTCGATCGCCGTGTTGAGCCCGGAACTCGGAATCTCGAGTTCACGCATGAGCCGGGTGGCGCGGGGTGACGAACGGCAGGTCGACGAGGTCGCCCGGCCCGTCGACCCGCCACGCGGGCACCGTCGCCAGTGCGGCGAGAATCCGAGCCCGACGCTCGCGCTGCGCGGCACGGAGGTCGGGCACGAACCGGATCCATCCGGCGTGCGTCCCGTCGAACGGCGACTCATCGTTCGCGTCCAGTCCCCGCACGCGCTCCTCCGCCGACTCGACGATCGGCTGCACCCGGGTGGCCTCACCGGGGCCGATGGCCGGCTCCAGGATTGCGACGGGCACCCACCGATCATCGGGCTCCGCGCTCGGGAACCGCTCCCGGAATCCGACCGGATCGACCGCGTACTTGTTGAAGGGTGAGAACGCGTGGCCCTCGGGAGCGGATGCCTCGGGGTCGATGCCCGCGATGGCCGGCAGCCCGTCGAACTTCGTGATCGTGGCGTAACCGAGGTGCGGGTAGTCGGGCCATCCCTGTACCACGATGCCGTTCGGACCCTCGACGACGAGCGCTTTGTCGCCGCTCAGGACGCGGTAGCCGAAGTGCTCGACGAGTTCGAGCAGGATCGTGCTCTTCCCGGCTCCCTTCGATCCGCTGACGAGCACCACACCTCCGTCGTGTGCCGCAGCAGTGGCGTGCAGCACGACCGCGCCGCGATTCTCTTGATCGCGGAGGATGAGGTCGCGCACGAGTTCGACGACGTCGAGCCATCCCTCGGCGGAGACTGTCACCTCGATGCGCCGGGCTTGCGGGTCGAACCGGAGGCGCGTGCCTGCACGCGTGCAGACCACCGTCTCGGTGCCGTCCGGGTTGCGCACACGATTCGCCTCGATCGTGAAGAACGGGCTCGCGCTCTTGCGCACGTAGATGGGCTCGCCGGCCGCGTCATCGGGGTCGGACGTCTCGTCGCGCTCCGCTGCGCGAAGTGCGGAGACGTGGAGCGTCGCGAGCGGTTCCTCGGCCGGAGAGAGCTCTTCTGCACGGAAGTGCGTGCCGAGGAATGCGAGCGTCCGGCTGAGATCGGCTCCGTCGGCGAGCTCGACTCGAAGCCGGGAGGTCGCGTAGACGAGGTCGAAGGTCCGGCTCATCGGATACCCTCGGCGAGCTTCTGCTGCGCACTGTCGCGGGCCGGTAGGGCGGACCCGACGATAAGAGACTTGTTCATGGTTCCCTCAGGTTAGCGACGGGGTCGCTCCCGAAGTTTCACGTGCCGAGGAGATTACCCGGGTCTTTCCCCGCAAGCGTCGATCTCGGCGCCTGCTCCCCCTTCGGGAGTAGACGGTCCCGTCCAGGATCTGCTCCACCAGAAGCACGGTGGCGATCAGAACGATGTTCCAGAGGTATGTGGAACAGCAAGGTCTCGAGCGTGGAGGAGATCGCCATCCCTGGCTTCACCCGCAGGGCAGATCTCGACATGTCGTGAGGCTACGGGTGCCCGGGCGTCAACCCCTGCAAGCGCGCGGACTTCCGCTTCCGCTATCGTGGGCACGACGCGGGCGGTGGGGCCAGCCGTGGGCAACCGGATTCCTCGCTCGCTGACTCGACGATGAGGAAGGCAGCCGCGTGGGCGACCGATCTGCAGAGTCCTCCTCCACCGTGACGCTCTCGGACGGCCGCCGCCTCGGCTACGCGCAGTACGGCGATCCGGTGGGGCATCCAGTCTTCTTCTTCCACGGAACGCAGAGCTCGCGGCTGGAGCACCATCCCGATGACTCGATCGCCCTGGCCCGCGGCGTCCGGATCATCGCCGTGGATCGACCCGGGCATGGGCTGAGCGACTTCCAGCCCGATCGGCACCTCCTCGACTGGCCGGAGGACGTGACAGCTCTCGCAGATGCACTCGGGATCGAGAGGTTCGCCGTCATGGGGATGTCGGGCGGCGGACCATTCGCGCTCGCCTGTGCCTCAGCCATCCCGGGCAGGCTCACGACCGCGACGATCATCGCCGGAATGGCACCGCTCGCCGACCCCACTGTCTTCGGGAACCTTACTCGGCAGCTCAAGTCGACCATGTGGCTGGCCCGTCGCGCGCCTCGGCTCGTCAGCGCGATGCTCTCGATGCAGCGCAGGCAAGCGCTGACCGACCCGCACAAGGCGGTTGCTCCCGTCATCGCGCAGATGTCGCCGAACGACCGGGCGATCATGGCGCGGCCGGAGATCGCGCCGATCATGCCCGCGATGTACGCAGAGGCCTATCGCACGAGCGCGCGTGGTCCCGCGTGGGACCTGACGATCCTCACCCGCCCGTGGGGATTCGCCCTCAGCGAGGTGTCGATGCCCATCATCTTGTGGCAGGGCGAAGACGATCGGAACGTCCCGGTCGCCTGGGGTCGCTACCTCGAGGCGAACCTGCCGCACTGCACCACGCACTTCATCCCCGACGAGGGTCACCTGCTGATCTTCGACCACTTCGACGAGATCCTCGCCGAGGCGGTCGGTTGAAGCTCGGGCCTCGGGGTGACGACGAGCAGTCGGCATATCACCGCGAGATGCCCGACTTCACGAAGACGGTGGAGGTGGACGGCACGACTTCGCGGACGGGGTCGCGTCACACCGCCTTCGCGAGCATCTGCACGAGAAGCACCAGGAGTCCGAGTACGAACAGCGCCTCCAACGCGAGCAGCTTCTTCCACCGTCCCGACGACGTCGCACCACGAAACGCGAGCAGACCGATTGCGCCCAGTTCGGCGACGTAGACCCAGGCAGCCGTCCAGAGTGCCACGTCGAGCGGTATCCATCCCAGCCACACGGCGCCGATGAGAGCGGCCGGCACGACGAGCGTGCCGAGCGCAGCCGCCGCGACGCGCAGCGAGAGCATCAGACCGGCCCGGGAAGCGAATTCACCGTAGACGACGTAGTACCCCACGATCTCCGAGACCAATCCCGCGACCACGATGCCGGCCACGCCGAGGACGAGCGACAGGAAGACACGTTGCGGTTCCGGATGTGTGCCGATGAAGACCGTCAGGATCGCCAGGCCGGTGAACATCGCGTACACACGCGCCTTGAAGAACGCGACGAGCCCCCGCACTCCCCCCGCGGCCATGATGCGCGCGCGACGCCGCTCGTCGTAGCCCTTCGGATCACTCGGCGCGAGACGCTCGAGTCGCTCGTTCGGCCCCTGCTCGTTCGTCAACCCCACATCCATCCGTCGCGGCCGACGTGACCCCGATCGATCCGCGACCGCCGTGACTCACATTTAACATGAGATCGCCCTTCCATGGCTCGTGCTCGCCAGGCAGATCACCGCCCCTGTGTTGGTCGCGCTCGGCGCGAGCCGCCACAGCGTCTCTATCTGGACGGGCATCTCCATCACGCTATGGGGAGTGTCTCAGTGAGGGTCGGCGGTCTGCACCGCTATGCGTGCGCCCCGTTGTCCGCACGAGCAGACCTGTCCCGACCGCTGAAGAGCAGCGTGATGCTGACCAATGCGAGCCAGGTTGAAAAGAGAAAGTCGAGTGGACCCGCAAACGCACCAGTGATGGTGAGCAACACGCCAAGCCCTTGTCCGATACGGGCGAGCCAGACCGGAAGTGCTTCGAAGCGCAGGGCGAGGGTGGACGTCACCATCATGAACACCCCGGCGAACCTGGACGCAGAGATCCCCCAGAGCCCGAACCAGAGGCCGTGCGCGAGCGCAACAGTCGAATCGTTCAGGCTCTCCTCACCGCCGAAGCGAGCGACCAAGGTCGGAGCGGCCGCGCATACCGCAGCAGTCGTCGCCAGGATCGCGAACACGATGCCACTGCCGAGAAAGACGGTCGCATAGAACTTGTCTTCGCGTTCAGCAAGCCGTCGACGAATCACCGCGATGAACCACAAGAACGAAACCATGCCGAGCACGCCCACGCTCAGCCCGAACTCCACCGTGGCGCGATTGCCCGGATCGCCGTACCAACTGAGATCAGAGGTGGCTGTGTCCACCGCGGTGCCCACGCCCGGCTGGCTTTCGATGAAATAGATCGACGCCGTCATCAGCACCGCAGCAGCAAGACCCTCAAGAGATGCCCCCACGCCCTCAAGAGCTGCCCCCACGGAAGACACTGCCCGACGAGCCCTGCCGGAGGCACCACGAAGACGACTTCTGTCTAGCCCGCGCCATGTGGCCATGCGGCCACGCTACCCTCTGGTCGACCACCCTCGATCAGTGCGGTCTGAGATGAGATGGGATCTCGGGATCGACCGGCGTACTACTCGCGGCAGACTTCACCGCACTCCGGGTAAGAACTCCCGAATCCGCGCCGTCGACAACGCGCGCATGGTCACGACACCCGTCAAACCCCGCCTAGACCTGCACCATGTCCGCGAACCGCGAGAAGTGGCCGAGGAACGCCACCTCGATATCCCGCGTCGGGCCGTTTCGGTGCTTGGCGACGATGAGGTCGGCCTCGCCCTGGCGAGGGCTGTCGCGCTCGTAGACGCTCTCGCGGTGCAGCAGGATCACCATGTCGGCGTCCTGCTCGATCGAGCCCGACTCGCGCAGGTCGCTCAGCGCGGGGCGCTTGTCGGCGCGCTGCTCGGGCCCACGGTTCAGCTGCGACAGCGCGATGACGGGCACCTGCAGCTCTTTCGCGAGGAGCTTCAGCGCACGCGAGAACTCGGCGACCTCCTGCTGGCGGCTCTCGACCTTCTTGCCGCTCGTCATGAGCTGCAGGTAGTCGATGACGACCATCTTCAGGCCCACGCGCTGCTTCAGCCGACGGCACTTCGCTCTGATCTCGACGAGCGTCATGTTCGGCGAGTCATCCAGGTAGAGCGGCGCGCTCGAGATGTTGCTGCGCACCCGGGCGATGGTCGTCCAGTCTTCGTTGTGCAGGTCGCCCTTGCGCACCTTCTGCAACGGCACGGATGCCTCGGCCGAGAGCAGGCGCATCGCGATCTCGGCCTTGCCCATCTCGAGTGAGAAGAAGATCGTCGGCAGCTGATGCCCGATCGCCGCGGAGCGCGCGAAGTCGAGCGCGAGGGTCGACTTGCCCATCGCGGGGCGGGCGGCCACGATGATCATCTGGCCGGGGTGGAACCCGTTCGTCAGGTCGTCGAGGTCGCGGAAGCCGGTCGGCACGCCGACCGACCCGTCGCTGTGCTGCGCGGCCTCCATCTCTTCGACGGCGAGGCCGAGGGCCTCGTTGAGCGGCACGTAGTCTTCACTCTCGACCGAGCCGGTGACTCCGTAGATCTCGGCCTGGGCGTTGTTGACGAGCTCGGTGACCTCGCCCTCGCCCGCGTACCCCATCTGCACGATGCGGGTACCGGCCTCGACGAGCCGGCGCAGCAGCGCCCGCTCGGCGACGATCTGCGCGTAGAACCCGGCGTTCGCAGCGGTCGGCACGAGGCTGGTGAGCGTGTGCAGGTACTCGACACCGCCGGCGCGCTGCAGTTCGCCCGTCTTGGTGAGTTCGTCGGTGACGGCGATGACGTCGGTCGGCTCGCCGTGCGAGTACAGCGAGAGGATCGCGTTGAAGATCGTCTCGTGCTTCGGCACGTAGAAGTCGACGCCGCGGATGGTCTCGATGACGTCGGCGACCGCGTCCTTCGAGAGCATCATGCCGCCGAGGGCGCTCTGTTCGGCGAGCAGGTCGTGGGGGGGAGTGCGTTCGCCTCGTCGGGCGTCGCCGTCCTCAGGTTCGGCGATCCCGATGTGCGCGAGCGACAACTCCATGACCTCCGTTCGGCCCGCCTGCGCGGGCACGCGTTCGTACCTGTGGACAGTCGTACCATCGACCACCCACACGGGCCGGCGGCTCATTCCCCCAGGCCACCGATCGGGACGCTGCTTCACGATAGGGACGCACCTGCCCGGGGCACAAGCTGGCCTGTGGATAACTCTGTGAGCAAAATGGGCGAAACGCCGACGATCATGTGCAATCCACCTGTGGAGAACTGTGGAAATTGCGTGAATTACACGGGTTGAATTCTGATCTGATCAGCCGAAAAAACTCTCCACACCTGTGGGGGAAAACTTCTTCTGATCTCCTTTCCACAGCGTTGCGCACCTGTGCACAACACTGTCGAAAACCCGAGCAACACTCTTGCGTCGAGGTGCACCGCGGGTGTACAAGTCGCAGCGGATCCCCAGCGAGCGAGAGACTCGCCCGCAGACGTCGAAGCGGCGGCTCCCCGAAGGGAACCGCCGCTTCGTGCAACGTGCCGCATGCGCGCCCGCAGGGCGCGAGCGACTACTTCGCCGCGACCACCTGGAGGGTGATCGTCGCGGTGAGGTCGTCGCGAAGACGAACCGTCGCCTCGTGCTCGCCGACCGCCTTGATGGGGGTCGGGATCTCGATCTTGCGCTTGTCGAGCTCGCCGATGCCGGCCGCCGCGACCGCAGCCGCGACATCCGCCGTCTTCACCGAGCCGAACAGGCGGCCGCCGAGGCCGGCCTTGACGGTCAGCTTGACCTTGCCGTCCTCGAGCTTGGCCTTGAGGGCCTGAGCGTCCTCGAGCGAGTGCAGCTCGCGCGCAGCGCGCGCGGCCTTGATCTGCTCGACCTGCTTCTGGCCACCACGGGTCCACGGCGTCGCGAAGCCCTGCGGAACGAGGTAGTTGCGGGCGTACCCGTTCTTGACCTCGACCACATCGCCCGCGGCACCGAGGCCGGTGACCTCGTGCGTGAGAATAACCTTTGCCATCGTCCTACTCCTTAGCGGCCCGAGCCCGAGTAGGGCAGGAGCGCCATCTCACGCGCGTTCTTGACGGCGCGGGCGATGAGGCGCTGCTCCTGCACGGAGACACCGGTGATGCGACGGGCGCGGATCTTGCCGCGCTCCGAGATGAACTTCCGAAGGGTCGCGACATCCTTGTAGTCGATGACGCCGACCTTGACGGACTTCGCGGGGGCGGCGTTCTTCGCGCCCTTGCCACCGCGAGGCTTGCGGCGGTCGCCGCTGCTCTTTCCAGCCATGGTTCTTTCCTGTCTGAGTGAATCTGATTCAAGCGACGGATGTCTCGCTGCGAGGCATCCGGCCGCCGGCCGCGTGCGGCCTAGAAGGGCGTCTCGTCGCCGTAGTTCGTGCCGGGCGTGTTCCACACGTCGCCGGCCGCGCCGCCGCCGCCCTGCTGGGCGGCCGGAGCGCTGGGAGCCCACGCGTCGTCGGACTGGCCGCCCCCGAAGGAGCCGCCGCCCGCGCCGCGATTCGACGGAGCGCGCGTGATGGAGGCCGTCGCGTACCGCAGGCTCGGACCGATCTCGTCGATCTCGAGCTCGATGACGGTACGGCGCTGGCCGTCCTTGTCGTCGTACGAGCGCTGCTTGAGACGACCGGAAGCGATGACCCGCGAACCCTTGGTGAGCGAACCCGCCACGTGCTCGGCGAACTCACGCCAGCAGCTCGCGCGGAGGAACAGCGCCTCGCCGTCCTTCCACTCGTTCGCCTGACGGTCGAACGTGCGGGGAGTGGACGCGATGGTGAAGTTCGCGACCGCCAGCCCGTTCTGCGTGTAGCGCAGCTCGGGATCGGCGGTGAGGTTGCCCACCACGGTGATGATGGTCTCGCCGGCCATGAGGACTAGGCGTCCTTCTTGACGGGAGCCTTGGCCGCAGCGGCGGCCTTCTTCGCGGCGCGGGCCTCTTCGGCCTGCTTCGCGGCGGCGACCTGGGCGATCGCCTCCTCGGCACGCAGGACCTTGGTGCGCATGACGGCCTCGCTGAGGTTCAGCTGGCGGTCGAGCTCCTTGGTCGTCGCGGGCTCGGCGGTGAAGTCGACGACGGCGTAGATGCCCTCGGCCTTCTTCTTGATCTCGTAGGCCAGACGACGGCGTCCCCAGATGTCGACCTTGTCGACGGTGCCACCGTCGTTGCGGATGACGTTCAGGAACTTGTCGAGGCTGGGAGCAACGGTGCGCTCGTCGATCTCGGGATCGAGGATGACCATCAGCTCGTACTGGTGCATGACGTACCCACCTCCTTCGGACTCAGCGGCCCCCGAGCGTGTCTCGGGAGCAGGAGGGTGTTCATACTGTGCGTCGTGGAGGCCGCGACTGCGGCACACGGGCAACCTGTCAAGTGTAACGGATGCCCCGGCCAGCCGCCATTCGAGGCGAGAATGCCTCGGGTCGAACTCGTGACTGGTGTGGGATCGCGTCGCCTTGTGTTGAGGATTCCTCACTGCAGAAGCTCTGGAGTGGGCGCAGCCTCCGAGCCATGCCGGTGACCGCGCTGTATGCGCTGGAGCGCCGAATCGATGTGTACGCCGCGGTGGATGTGGACCCGTCGAGCGATCGATTCCGCACGGCCCGCCTCGCCTCGCCTCGCCTCGCCTCGTACGACGATTCTCGACCCAGAGGGGCGCCCAGATGTCGCCGTTTCCGCGCGGTCGACAGCCCGGCCGTGTTCCACGTCGCGGCCTACCAGACCGGCCATCGGTGACGCGCAATCCGCGACGGTGAAGCACCTCCGCAAGATGCACGACGACTGGGCCACGATCTGACACCCCCGCCCCCTGAACCGTCGAATGTTTCCGTTCGCGCACCGTGTTTCCCGCACGGCGGAAACCTCCTGCGCGAACGGAAACATTCGGCGGGCGCGACGGGCCGGGCGCAGGACAGGTGGTCGGGCGGGAGCGAGGTCACGCGGGCGGGAGCGCAGTCACGCGAGCGGGCGCAGGCCCGCATCCAGGAGTTCGCGCCGCAGGAGTTCGGGTCGCATCGCGATCGGCCAATCCCATCGCGCGCCGAACGGCCGGTGCTTCCTGATGCGGTTCTCTCGCGCTTTCTCCTCCGCCACGATCTCGGCGATCGGCCGCCCACCGGTGAACTCGGCCTTGAAGTACTTGCCGAACCCGTCGAACTCCCCGAAGGCGCCGTGATCGGGCCAGTCGAAGTCGGCCACATCCTTGCCGCCGTCGGCCCGCGGGAATGCGACCTGAAGGTCGGGGGCCGGAAAGCGCAGCACGTGGATGTTCGCGCGGCTGATGGATTCGCCGGGCGAGGCTGAACGCGCATCGGCGAACCCGATCGAGGCGCGAGCCGGGCGGACACCGCGGGCCCGGCCGAGTTCGGCGACCGCCTCGAGCAGGCGTTCCTTCTCGATCACGATCACGCCGAGTCCATCAGGGGATCGTCGCGCGCGGATGCCGTGATCGACCGCTGCGACGGCCGACGCGAAGGGCAATGTACGGGCGAGGTCGACGAGCGTTCGTTCGTAGGACGTGACGAGCATTCCGCTCATCTCGACGACATCGTCGGCTTCGAGAGCGTCGTGATGCCACACGACCCCGTTCTTCGTGCGGGCGACCGACCGCCCCGCGGTCTGGAGGTGCACTCGGTCGAGGTGCGGACCGACGACCGGGATACCCCAGATCACCGCCGCAGAGACATGGGAGAACACCGGATCGACCGTGCGCGTGGCCGCCACTGCGGTGAGCATCATGCGATGGCGCTGCTCCCGCTTCGCCTGCTGCCAGTTCTGCGTAGTCACATAGACACCACGGCGCAACCGGTGAAGCGTCCCGGGCGGCTCGGCTCGCAGATCCGCGCCGATGGACCGCAGATCGGCCGCCCTGATCAGCGGTTCAGGTTCGGGAAGTGACATCCCGACATCCTTCCGACAGGTGCGCCCGCAGCGAGACGGATGCGCCTGGCCTGTGCGAACCGCACGCGGGATCACCCCCGGTTGAGGAGGACTCCTGACACGCACCCACCGGATGCTCCGCCGAGTGTTTCCCCTCCGTCACCGTGTTTCCGCTCGAACGGAAACACGGTGCGCGAACGGAAACATTCGCCGGAGGGAGAGGGAGAGAGGGAGAGGGAGAGGGAGAGGGAGAGGGAGAGGGAGAGGGAGGGGGAGGGGGAGGGGGAGGGGGAGGACGGGCGGTCTACGCGCCGCGCGCGGCCCACCACTCCAGCAGGCGCTCACGCGCGGCATCTTCACCGATCGGCCCCTCGTCGAGGCGCACGTCGAGCAAGAACCGGTAGGCCTCGCCCACGACCGGCCCCGGCGGCACGCCGAGAATCGCCATGATCTGCTGCCCGTCGAGTTCGGGCCGCACCGCGGCCAGCTCCTCCTGCTCGGCGAGCTCGGCGATGCGCTGCTCGAGGTCGTCGTAGGCGAACGACAGCATGTCGGCCTTGCGCCGGTTGCGGGTCGTCACGTCGGCGCGCGACAGGATGTGCAGCCGCTCGAGCTGGTCGGCCGGCCCCGCGTCGCGCACGTAGCGTCGTACGGCCGAGTCGCTCCACGAGGCATCCGTATAGCCGAAGAAGCGCAGGTGCAGCTCGATGAGCCTGGCGACCGCGTCGACCGTGTCGTTGTCGAACCGCAGCGCGCGAAGCCGCTTGCGGGCGAGCTTCGCGCCGACCGCATCGTGATGGTGGAACGTCACCGCGCCGCCCGGCTCGAACCGGCGTGTGCGCGGCTTGCCGATGTCGTGCAGCAGTGCGGCGAGACGCACCACGAGGTCGGGGGAGTCGAGCCGGCCGCGCGCCACCTCGTAGTCGATGGCCTGCTCGAGCACGGTCAGGCTGTGCTCGTACACGTCCTTGTGGCGGTGATGCTCGTCGCGTTCGAGGCGCAGCGCGGGGAGCTCGGGCAGCACCCGGTCGGCGATGCCCGAATCGACGAGCAGGCGGATGCCGCGCACCGGCGATGCGGTCGACAGCAGCTTGGTCAGCTCATCCCGCACGCGTTCGGCCGAGATCCGCTCGATCGCCCCGGCGAGTTCGGTCATCGCCGCGACCGCCGGTTCGGCGACCGAGAAGCCGAGCTGCGCCGCGAATCGCGCCGCCCGCATCATGCGAAGCGGGTCGTCCCCGAACGACACCTCGGGCGCCGAGGGCGTGCGCAGCACGCCGGCGAGCAGGTCGTCGACCCCGCCCGACGGGTCGACGAGCTCGAGCTTGGGCAGCCGCAGCGCGAGCGCGTTCACGGTGAAGTCGCGGCGCACGAGATCGCCCTCGATCGTGTCGCCGAAGACGACGTCGGGCTTGCGGGATGCCCCGTCGTAGGTGTCGGCACGGTAGGTCGTGATCTCGACGGTTTCGCGCGCGATCTTCGCGCCGATGGTGCCGAACTGCCGCCCGATGTCCCAGTGCGCTTCGGCGATCGGCTTGACGATCGCGAGGATCTCGTCGGGCGTGGCATCCGTCGTGAAGTCGAGGTCGTTCGTCGACCGCCCGAGGAAGGCGTCGCGAACCGGTCCGCCGACGAGGGCGAGTTCGTGCCCGGCCGCGTCGAACGCTGCAGCGAGGGTCGAGACGGTCGGCGAAGCGGCGAGCTCCGAGAGCCGGTCGAGCGCGGCCGCCACGTGGTGCATCCCCCCATCGTATTCGCTGCGTCTGCGCCCGCACCGGACTCCGCGAACGGTCGCACGGATCGCCCAGCGCGCTCCCCGTAGAATCGCGTGCATGGAGGCCGGGTCGAACGCATCGCGTCGACTCCGCCGACTCCCCGACACGGCCCGCCGCGGCCTCGTACTGCTCGCGGCCGGCCTCATGGTGGCCGGCGTCGCGGTGGCCCCTCGCGTCGCGGCCGGTCTGGCGGGGTCGAGCGTCGACGAGGTCGCGGTCGCGGGTTCGAAGTCGGATGCCTCGGCCGGCGCGCCGGCGGCAGCCGCGCCGTCCGAGGTCGACGAGACGCTCGTCGTGCGCATCGCACCGAGCGCACCGGGTGATGTCGACCCCGCAGCGCCGCTCACGGTCGACGTCGAGGTGTCGAACCGCACCGGCGAGGCCCTCGCCGCATCGATCGTGCGAGTGACCGCGCCCGCCACCCCGATCTCGGACACGGCCGCACTCGACGCGTGGACCGCCGAACCCGCCGGCGCGGTGGTGGGCGAGGCGCCGTTGCGCCCGATCGGCGTCGGCGGCACCGCGAGCGCGACGGTGTCGATCCCGGCCGACGCGCTCGGCGCGCAGGCGGGCGCCCCGATCGTGGCGGTCGGCGCCGAACTGGTCGTCGATGGCGAGACGGCCGCGAGCGGATCCGCGGCGTTCCCCTCGACGACGCCGACACCGGCTCGGGCGGTGTCGGTCGCGGTGGTCGGCGCGATCACGCTGCCCGCGCAGGTCACCGGAGTGGCCGACGCCGAACAGCTCGCCACCTGGACCGGCCCCGTGGGCCTGCTCACCCGGCAGCTCGACTCGCTCGCAGGCCGCCCGGTCGCGATCGGCATCGACCCGCGGATCATCGTCTCCATCCGCCTGCTCGGCACCGATGCACCGCCGGCGGCGGTCGCCTGGCTCGAGCGCCTGGCCGCGGTGCCGAACGAGGTGTTCCCGCTCTCCTACGCCGACTCCGATCTCGCGCTGCAGTCCCAGCTCGGCGTCGGCGTGCTGCCGGTCGGCGCGTTCGACGACTTGCTCGACCCTGCTCGATTCGAGACGGGCGCGGCGGATGCCACGGGCGGCATGCCGGCCGCGGACGCCGCTGCCGAGGCATCCGCCCGTCCGGCTGCCGCCGGCACCGCTCCCGCCGAGGCCGTCGGCGAGGCATCCGAGACCCCTGCACCGACCACGCCCGCCGATCCGTCCGAACCCGATGAACCCGGCACCGTGCCCTCCACCGAGGATCTGTTCGCCTGGCCGTACACGCGCACCGATATCGCGTGGCCGGCCGAGGGCACCGTCGCGGCCGGCGACCTCGCGACCTTCCGCAACGCAGGGCTGACCACCACCATCCTCGCCGCGGCCAACGTCGATCCGGGTTCCGACGGCAACGCCGCCTCCTCGCTCGACGGCGAGACCGCCCTCGTGTCCGACGCGCGCATCACCGGCGCGCTGCGCGCGGCCGCGACCGCGCCGTCCGAGGTGGCGCAGCGCGAGGCATCCGCCCGGCTCCTGGCAGAACTCGCGCTGCGCGCCGCCGCACCCGGTGACCGGGCTGTCCTGCTCGCGACGCTCCCTCGCACCGCGGGTGAGAACGCCACGCGCGTCGCCGCGGCGCTCGACCGGCTCGTCGAGTCGCCGGTCGCGGCGACCGCGTCGCTCGCCGACATCGTCGGCGCGCCGCCCACCGCACGCACGCTGACCGATGGAACCGAGCCCGAGCCCCGGCCTTCGTATGCGCAGCGCATGCTCGACGCCGAAGCCGGGCAGGTCGCGTTCGCGACGGTGCTCGACGATCCCACGCCGCTCACGGCGCCGGTGCGTCGCGAACTGCTCGCGCTGCTCGACATCGCCTGGATCGATCAGCCCGACGAGTGGGCCAGCGCCGTCGGCGGCTGGCTCGTCGAGCGGTCCGCGACGGTCGACGCGATCTCCATCGTGCCGTCGAGCCCGGTGAACGTGCTCTCCACCGAGACGGGCGTGCCGACGACGATCGAGAACCGGCTGCCGTACGCCGCGAACGTCATCGTGCACGTCGCCCCGTCGAACGGCCGGCTCATCGTCGACGAGGAGGTTCCGGTCACCCTCGCCCCCGAGTCCCGCAGCAATGTGCGCGTTCCGGTCGAGGCGGGCGTCGGCAACGGGCAAGTGGTGCTCACCGTGACGCTCCACTCGCCGACCGGCGTCGCCGTCGGCTCGGCGGTCGACATCCCCGCGAACGTGCAGGCCGACTGGGAGGGCGTCGGCGCCACGGTGCTTGCGATCCTGGTGGTCGCGTTCTTCGCGTTCGGCCTTTGGCGCACCATCCGGCGGCGCCGCCGAGCGCGCGCCGAAGAGGCGGCGGAAGCGGGCGCAATCGACGCGGATGCCTCGAACGACACCCATGACGAGAAGGATGCCTCGAACGGAATGCATGCCGACGACCCGGCGGTGCAGCCGGCCGACGCCACCGAGTCGCGCGATGGCTGAGGACCGCATCGGGCGAGCGAGCGCCTTCCTCGCGAGCGGCACGATCGTCTCGCGCATCCTCGGGTTCGTGAAGACCGCGCTGCTCGCCGCGGTGATCGGCGCGAGCGGCGCTGGTGCCAATGCCTTCGCCGCGGCCAACCAGCTGCCGAACACGATCTACGTCGTCGTCGCCGGCGGCGTGCTGAGCGCGGTGCTGGTTCCGCTCATCGTGCGCTCGGCCGCGCACCCCGACGGCGGCACCGCATACCTCAACAAGATCGTGACGCTGGGGCTCTCACTGCTGGCCGCAGCCGCCCTGCTCGCGACCCTGCTGACGCCGCTCCTGACGCTGCTCATCGGCGGCCGCATGAGCCAGGGCGTGTTCGCCCTCGCGGTCGCGTTCGGCTATTGGTGCCTGCCGCAGATCTTCTTCTACGGCATGTACTCGCTGCTCGGCGAGGTGCTGAACGCCAAGCGCGTGTTCGGGCCGTTCACCTGGGTGCCGGTGCTGAACAACGTGGTGGCCCTCGCCGGCCTCGGCGTGTTCGTGCTGATGTTCGGCACCGACCCGACCGGAACGCTGTGGTCGGCCGGCGACTGGTCGCCCGCGATGATCGCGGTGCTCGCGGGCAGCGCGACCCTCGGCGTGGCCGCCCAGGCGCTCATCCTGTTCTGGTTCTGGCGCCGCGCGGGGCTTCGTTACCGACCCGACTTCCAGTGGCGCGGCGTCGGACTGCGCTCGACCGCCGGCATCGCCGGGTGGACGTTCGGCATGCTGCTGCTCACCACCGTCGCCGGCTTCGTCGAGACCTCGGTGGTCGGGTACTCGGCCGATTCGCCCGATGAGGCGTCCATCTACGTGCAGCAGACCGCCTGGCTGATCTTCATGCTGCCGCATTCGGTGTTCACGGTCTCGATCGCGACCGCGTACTTCACGCGTATGAGCGAGCACGCGGCAGGAGGCGCGATCGATCGGGTGCGCGCCGACCTGTCGAGCGCGGTGCGCGGCGTGAGCGTCATCATCTTCGTGGCCACGGCGGTGCTGATCGTCTGCGCCTATCCGTTCGCACGGGTGTTCACGGCGGTCGAACCCCTCATCTTCTCGATGGGCGACGTGATCATCGCGTACGTGGCCGGCCTCATCGGGTTCAGCATCCTGTTCATCGTGCAGCGCACGTTCTACTCGATGCACGACACGCGCACGCCGTTCTTCTTCACCCTCGCGCAGGTCGTGCTGTTCATCGCCGGCTCGCTCGCGTGCATCGCACTGCCGTCGGCGTGGGTGGTGTTCGGCATCGCGGTCGTCACGACCGTCGCCGGCACGGTGCAGCTCGTGATCGCTGCGGTGCTGCTGCGGCGACGGCTCGGCACGCTCGACGGGCGCCGGATCGCGGTCGCGTTCGGTCGCTCGCTCGTCGCGCTCGTCGTGCCGGTCATCGCGGGGGTGCTGCTGCTCGTCGCGCTCGGCGGAACCAGACCAGACGGTTACGCGCTCTCCGGCATCTTCGCCGCGATCGTCTCGATGGTGATCATCGGCGCGGTCATGTCGGCCCTGTACTTCGCCGGGCTGTGGGTGCTGCGCTCGCCCGAGCTGCGCGGGTTCGCCGAGCCGCTGCTGGCCCGCCTCGGGCGCAGGTGAGGCAGCCGGGCGAGCGGATGCCTCGCCGGCACGCCTGCGGCGACGCATCCGTCTTCAGCGACGCATCCGTCTTCAGCGACGCATCCGTCCTCGGCGACGCCCGGCGCAACCCTCAGGCCGCCGGAATAGCCGCCGCCTAGACTGTGTTCACCATGTCGTGACATCCGCTCGGTGCGGGTGCCACATGCACGCCGAACGAGGAGCTGTGTTGCGCGACATCATCATCATCGGATCCGGGCCCGCGGGCTTCACCGCCGCCATCTACGCCGCCCGCGCCGAGCTGAAGCCGCTGCTCATCGCGAGCTCGGTCGAGATCGGCGGCGAGCTCATGAACACGACCGAGGTCGAGAACTTCCCCGGGTTCCCCGAGGGCATCATGGGGCCCGACCTGATGACCAAGATGCAAGAGCAGGCCGAGCGCTTCGGCACCGAGGTCGTCTACGACGACGTCGTCGAGCTCGACGTCGACGGCCCGGTCAAGCGCATCAAGCTCGGCAACGGCGAGACCCACGAGGCGCGCTCGCTCGTCTACGCGACCGGCTCGGCGTACCGCAAGCTCGGCCTCCCCGAGGAGGAGATCCTCTCGGGCCACGGCCTGTCGTGGTGCGCGACGTGCGACGGGTTCTTCTTCCGCCAGAAGACGATCGCGGTCGTCGGCGGCGGCGACTCGGCGATGGAGGAGGCGACGTTCCTCACCCGGTTCGCCGACAAGGTGTACGTCATCCACCGCCGCGACTCGCTGCGCGCCTCGAAGATCATGCAGCAGCGCGCCCGCGACAACGAGAAGATCGAGTTCGTGTTCAACGCCGAGGTCACGCAGATCCACGGTGACACCGCGGTGAGCGGCGTCACCCTGCGCGACACCGTCACCGGCGAGCTTCGCGCACTCGACCTCGACGGGCTGTTCGTCGCGATCGGCAACGACCCGCGCACTCACCTCGTTCACGGCAAGCTCGAGCTCACGCCCGAGGGCACCATCTGGGTCGACGGCCGCTCGTCGCGCACCTCGGTCGCGGGCGTGTTCGCGGCCGGCGACGTCATCGACCCCCACTACCGCCAGGCCGTCACGGCCGCCGGCTCGGGCACGGTCGCCGCGCTCGACGCCGAACACTACCTCGCCGCGCTCGACGACAGCGCCACCCCCGAGGAGGCCGAGGTAGAGGCCGAAGCGATCGAACGGCTCGCCGCCGTCAACGGCTGAGCCGAGGCATCCGGCCGGTTCGCAACCGACTTGTCCGACTTCACCAAAGGAGAATCCATGACCGCACGTGCTGTGACCGAAGCCACCTTCGACCAGGAGGTGCTGCAGAACGAGAAGACCGTCATGGTCGACTTCTGGGCCGAATGGTGCGGCCCGTGTCGCGCCGTGAGCCCGATCCTCGACCAGATCGCGACCGAGCACGCCGACAAGCTCGACATCGTCAAGCTCAATGTCGACGAGAACCCGCAGCTCGCGATGAAGTACCAGATCACCGCTATCCCCGCGATGAAGGTGTTCAAGGGCGGCGAGGTCGTGCAGACCGTCATCGGCGCCAAGCCGAAGCCCGCCCTCGAGGCCGACCTCGCCGCCTACCTCCAGTAGCCGGCCGCCTCGACCAACCCAGAGACCCGCCCGGCAGAAGCCGGGCGGGTCTCTCGCATCTCCCCCCAACCGCCCCGATTCGTTCGCAATTCAGGCACGCACCGGCGTGTCGCATCCGAAATGGGTGCGATTTCGCCGACACGCCGTCTGCGGACCCGAATCGCATACCGGGGTGGGGATCCACCGACGGATGTCTCGCTCCGAGTCATCCGTCTGGTTGCGCCGATCGCGGCGCATACGATGAAACCCTGAGCAGAACGGATGTGATGTGACCACCGACGGCGTCCCCCAGCGGACCGGCAACAACCTCGACCCCTGGTACGCGAACTACGCCGAGCGAGCCGCCGGCTTCGCCGCATCCGAGGTTCGAGCCCTGTTCGCCGTCGCGTCGCGCCCCGAGGTGGTCTCGCTCGCCGGCGGCATGCCGTTCGTCTCCGCGCTGCCGCACGAGCTCATCCGTTCGGCGATGGATCGCGTCATGGTCGAGCAGGGCCCGGTCGCGCTGCAGTACGGCGGGGGAGCGGGCATCCCCGAGTTGCGCGAGCACATCCTCGAGGTCATGTCGCTCGAGGGCATCCGGGGCGCATCGGTCGACGACGTCGTCACCTCGACGGGTTCGCAGCAGGCGCTCGATTTCGTGGCGAAGCTGTTCCTCGACCCGGGGGACGTGGTGCTCGCCGAGGCCCCGTCGTACGTAGGGGCGATGGGGGTGTTCCGGTCGTACCAGGCGTCGGTCGTGCACGTCGCGATGGACGACGACGGGCTCATCCCCGAGGCGCTGCGACACACCATCGCGCACCTGCGCGGGCAGGGCCGGCGCATCAAGTTCCTGTACACGATCCCGAACTTCCACAATCCGGCGGGTGTCACGCTCTCGGCCGCCCGCCGCCCCGAGATCCTCGAGATCTGCCGTGCGAACGAGATCCTCGTGCTGGAGGACAACCCGTACGGGCTGCTGCACTTCGACGAGCCCGCACCGAACGCGCTGCGCTCGCTCGACCCCGAGGGCGTCATCTACCTCGGTTCGTTTTCGAAGACCCTCGCCCCCGGATTCCGCGTGGGCTGGGCGCTCGCACCGCACGCCATCCGCGAGAAGCTCATTCTCGCCGCCGAGTCCGCGGTGCTCTCGCCGTCGTCGTTCAGCCAGCTCGTGGTGTCGGAGTACCTCTCGACCGCCGACTGGCGCGGCCAGATCGACACGTTCCGCGGGGTGTATCGCGAACGCAAGGACGCGATGATCGAGGCCCTGTCGGAGTACCTGCCGCAGTTGTCGTGGACGAACCCCAACGGCGGGTTCTACGTCTGGGTCACGATGCCCGACGTGCTCGACTCGAAGGCGATGCTTCCGCGCGCGGTGCGCGAGCTCGTCGCCTACACGCCGGGTACCGCGTTCTTCGCCGACGGGCGCGGGCGCCACGCGATGCGACTCTCGTTCTGCTATCCGACGCCCGACGCGATCCGCCTCGGCGTGCGGCGCCTGGCGACCGTGGTGAACGGTGAGCTCGACCTGCTCGACACGTTCGCCGGCACGGGCACGCTGCAGGCGCCGCTGACGCCCGGCATCGAGCAGGCTCCGCCATCGGACCTGAAGTAGACGCCCGTTGAGTTTCGTAGAGAGACCGGAGAAATCCCAGATCATGGCTGATTCTGAAGAGATCGTGTCGGATGCCCCGCAGCAGCTCGGCCCGAACGTGACTGACGGGCGTGCACTTCGCGTGGTCGTGCTCGCCGGTGGCATCTCGCACGAGCGGGATGTCTCGCTGCGATCGGGTCGACGGGTGGCCGACGCGCTCGACGCCGCCGGGCACCAGGTCGCACTGCGCGATCCCGATGCCGGACTGCTGCCGTTCCTGGCCGATCACCGCCCCGACGTGGTGTTCCCCGCACTGCACGGCTCGAGTGGTGAAGACGGGTCGCTGCTCGACCTGCTCGCCGCGCTCGGCGTGCCGACCGTCGGCTCGACTGGCGCGGCTGCGCGTCGGGCGTGGTCGAAGCCGGTTGCATCCTCACTGGTGGGTGATGCCGGCATCTCGGTTCCCGAGTCGGTCGTGCTCTCGCACGAGGCGTTCCGCGAACTGGGTGCGGCGAGCGTGCTGCGCGTCGTGCGCAAGGCGCTGCCGGGCGATGTCGTCGTGAAGCCCGCGAGCGGTGGGTCGGCCCAGGGCGTCACCATCGTGGACGCACCCGATGAGCTGCCCCGGGCGATGGTCGACGCGTTCACGTACGACGATGTCGCCGTCGTCGAGAACCGCGTGTTCGGCACCGAGGTCGCCGTGACGGTGGTCGACACCGCCGACGGCCCCGTCGCGCTGCCCGCCGTCGAGATCGAACCGACGGCGGGCATCTACAGCTTCCAGGCGAGGTACAACGCCGGAGAGACGACGTTCTACGCACCATCGCGCCTGCCGGTCGATCGTGCCGATGCCGTTGCCGATGCCGCCGTGCTCGCGCACCGGACCCTCGGGTTACGCGACCTCTCGCGGGTCGACTTCATCGTCGACGAGCAGGGCGAGCCCTGGTTCCTCGAGGCGAATGTGGTGCCCGGACTCACCGAGACCTCGCTCGTGCCGCTGGCGATCGAAGCGTCGGGCGCCGACGCCTCGACCCTGTACGACGGACTCATCCGCCGCGCAGTCGCCCGCGGCTGACAGCGTTTCACGTGAAACGGGGTGACGGCTGCGCCCCGGCACGCTCGACGAGGTCTTCCACGCGCACGCACACGCGGCGAACCTGATGTGGGAAGCGCAGAACGAACTCCCCGCCCCTGCCCCGCTTCCCGGCGGTCGAGACTTCGCCGGCGGCAGAAGCCGGATCGAGCTCCCGGAGCCGACCGAGCGGAAGCCGCGGCGCTAGTCGGGTCGTTCTGCAGTATCTGTGTGCGGCGCTCGTGCAACCCGACTCGGCGCCGCACTCGGATGCGGTGGTGCGGAAGCGAAGTCTTCGCTCCGCGCGGTTACGCCGCGCACCGGACTGAACGTCGATGCGCGGCGTACGGCGCACACTCGGACGACTTCGACTACAGCCCCTCGAGCTCCTCGCCCAGATCGTTCAAGATGCGACGGAGATCCTGCACGGTCGCGAAATCTATGTTGATCTGGCCTTTTCGCGCACCGAGCGAGATCTTCACCCGAGTGTTGAGGCGGTCGCCGAGTCGGCCCGCGAGGTCATCGAGGAACTCCTGGCGCTTGCCGGCGGCGGGCTTCGCGCGCGCCGGCTTCGGCTCGGCCGACGCGAGCGCCTCGGCGGCGCGGACCGAGAGATCTTCGTTCACGATCTTGTCGGCAAGGCGTTGCATCGACTCGGCGTCGGGCATCATCAGGATCGCGCGAGCGTGTCCGGCGCTCAGCACACCGGCCGCGACGCGGAGTTGGACGGCTTCGGGCAGCTTCAGGAGCCGCAGCGTGTTCGAAATCTGCGGACGAGACCGACCGAGGCGGTTGGCGAGCTCCTCCTGGGTGATACCGAAGTCCGCGAGGAGCTGCTGATAGGCAGATGCTTCCTCGAGCGGGTTGAGCTGCGAGCGATGCAGGTTCTCGAGCAGCGCATCGCGCAGCATCGACTCGTTCGCCGTGTCCTTGACGACCGCCGGGATGCTGTCGAGCCCGGCCGCCTTCGTCGCGCGAAGGCGACGCTCGCCCATCACCAGCTCGTACTTGCCTGCCTGGTCGGGGTGCGGGCGCACCACGATCGGCTGCAGCACGCCGAACTCCCGGATACTGTGCACCAGCTCTGCGAGGTCTTCGGGGTCGAAGACCGTGCGCGGCTGCTGCGCGTTCGGCACGATGTCATCGGGGGAGAGGCGTGCGAGGCGCGCTCCGGGAACCGCGATCAACGACTCGGCCGTGGCGGCCTGCTCGACGGCGCCGACCGCAGTCTCGGGTCGCTCGCCGTCCGGGAAGAACACGTCGACCGGCCGCGACGCCTTCACCGCCGACTCGTCCGTTGGAATGAGTGCGCCGATACCACGGCCGAGGCCGGTACGTTTCGCTGCCATCAGTTCGACTCCTCGATCTCGGGTGCGCCGCGGCGGGCGATCTCAGCCGCCGCTTCGCGATACGACAGCGAGCCGCTGGAGCCGTAGTCGTAGGTGATGACGCTCTGACCGTAGCTCGGCGCCTCCGAGACCCGGACGGAACGCGGAATGATCGTCTGCAGTGTCTGACCGGGGAAGTGGTCGCGCACCTCCTGCGCGACCTGCTGCGCCAGATTGGTACGCGAGTCGTACATCGTGAGCAGAATCGTCGAGAGCCGCAGTGTCGGGTTCAGGTGCTTTTCGATGAGCTCGATGTTGCTGAGCAGTTGCGAGAGGCCCTCGAGCGCGTAGTACTCGCACTGAATCGGGATCAAGACCTCACGCGCGGCCACGAACGCGTTGATCGTGAGCAGTCCGAGCGAAGGCGGGCAATCGATGAACACGTAGTGATAGGGATCGGACATCGCGGCGAGGTGCGCATCGAGGGCGCGTCGCAGGCGCTGCTCGCGCGCGACCATCGAGACGAGTTCGATCTCGGCACCGGCGAGATGGATCGTCGCAGGCACGCAGTCGAGTTGCTCGTGCTCGGTCGACTGACGCACGACCGCGGACAGCGGGAGATCGGAGACCAATACCTCGTAGACGCTCTGCTGCTCGGATCGGTGGTCGACACCGAGCGCGGTCGACGCGTTGCCCTGCGGATCGAGGTCGATGACGAGCACGCGCGCACCCGTTCGTGCGAGGGCCGCCGCCAGGTTCACCGCGGACGTCGTCTTGCCGACGCCGCCCTTCTGGTTCGAGATGGTGAACACGCGCGTCTGCACGGGAAGAGGCAGGACGGCCTCTTCGAGTGCGATGCGCCGACGAGTTTCTTCGGCGAGCTGATCAGCCAGGGGAGTTCCTCCGTAGATCGGGGATGTTTCACGTGAAACGTCGGTGGAAAAGGCGGTCGGAGGGGCGGAGTCACTGGTGAGTGCGGCCGGCGGGGCGACCGCAGGCGCTGCCGACTCGTCGGATCCTTCGCTCGTCACCGTTGGAGCGGAGTCGGAACCGCGGTCGTCTTCCGGCGCGTAGCCGACGGCAGGTTCATCGCCCGATTGAGCGCTCGATCCGCTTACACCGGTGATGGTCGGTGACTGCGTAGAGGTCGCGTGTGACGAAAGGTCCGCTGCGGAGGGCTCCACGGGCGACTCGGAGCGCGCTGGTGCCCCGGCGGCCGCGCGGACTCCTGCGTCGTCACCGAGTTCGTGCTGCTGGGTGTCGTGCGTCGGCGCTGGGGCTCTCTCCGCCTCCCCAGTCGAAGGGGACTGAGGGATGGCCTGCGCGGAAGCCTCGGGGGCTGAACCATCGGGAGTTGATTCATCGGATGCAGCCGTGCCGGAAGTCGATTCATCCGTCGCGGTCGGCTTCGGCTGATGGAGCGACGACACCGTGTCGGCTGCGGCGCCTCCGACGATCTCGCGGATGATGTCTTCGAGCAGGCGGTCTGGCGAAGCATCCGAATGCGGCGCGTGCTGCGCGAAGGCCTCCGATGCCGGATCGGCCGGCGCGTCAGGGGAGTCCGTCAGCGCCGCAGCGGTAGCCGCATCCCAGTCGAAGCGCGTCTCGGAACCGGTCGTCGCCGCGTCGCTCGAGTCAGGAATGGCAGAGGCGGATGCGATCGGGGTCGCCCCGTTGCCGGACGGCGGGAGAGTTGCCGACGACGGCTGCGACTGCACCGCTCCCTGAGGCAGCGAGGGATTCGAATCGGGCTGCCCGGTGGCGTTCGATTGCACTGCTTGAGCCGGCGGAGCCCAGGTGTGCGTGTCGCTCGCGGTCACCTCGGTGGCGCCGGGCGCGGTCGCCGCGGGGACGGGGGCGGGCACCGTTGCCGATGGAGTCGTCGGGGGAGCGGTGGGCACTTGCTTCTGGTTCTCCTCGGATCGTGCACGTCTGCGTCGGAACCAGCCGCGAGCCCCACCCTGCGCCATCCCGAGTTCTCCAACCCACGCTCGTCGTGTGATGATGCGTCGCCCGACCGACCTCGGCCGGTCCGACACCCAAGCCTAACTGGGCCGTCGGACCCCGGCACTCACGCACGCCCGAACACGGGAACAATCGTTGTCGACAGCGGTGCTGAGGAGAGGTTCAGGCCCTCTGGGGAGGTTGCCCCATCCAGGCCCGGCCGTTTCACGTGAAACATCGCTCAATGGTGCAGAGCTCGCCACCCAGAGCGTTTCACGTGAAACGCTCTGGCACTCAAAGGAGAAGAACTTCATTGATCCCGGGGTGCCGCGGCCGTTCTTGGGCACTACCTGACACACGAAGCTGCGGTGAAGCGACGATCGACATCCCTCGAGTTCACTGTGTCGGAAGCAGCCGCGCACGCCACTCAGTCCTACCCCGGGCTCGAGTACACGGCGAGCGCCTCTGTTGTATTCGGCGGCCAGGGGTGCACTCGATCACGCCCGAGCCTTCATTGAAGCCGCACTCGCGCCACACGATCGCAGTAGTGGGACGAGCGCTTCGACTCCTTCTTGGCACGTCGCTCAGCGCGTTCGCCCCGCCGTATAGCCTCGGTGCGGGGATGCGAACGCTGGTCGAAGCTTCGGAACGGAACCTGAATGTCGGCGGCGGTGCCGCCCGGCCTGGCACCCGGGTGTGCTCCGAGGTAGCCGCGCGCCGTCCTGCACACGATCGCTGGGGCGAACGGTGTCTCGATCTCGTGCCCCACGACGCGTGCGTCGACCGTCGTGCAGACCGGGGTCGTCAAACGCATCGCGAGCCACGCAGCTACGCAGCCACCCAGCCACCCAGCCACCCTGCGCTGCTGCGCTCCGCCGTACGCGGGCGGGCGAGAGCGGAGCTTGAGCGGTCGCTCGAAATCTTCACGGGCTCCGAGGCGAGAGTGTTTCACGTGAAACATCGACCCCGGGTCGGAAGAATCGAGACTCTCGGCACTGCGCGTGATGCCGTGGCCTGATCACAACCGACGCGTGACCCAGGGAAGGAGCTCTGAGAGACATCATCGGCGTGCTGATGATCGTCACTGTCACCCCGCCGATCCTGGCAGCGTTCGTGTTGGAGTGAGGCAGATCGCCCGCCACACGTCGCTCAACTCGCTCGACACGGCGATCTGGATTGCCGCGCTGAGCTTTCTTCCCGGTCCTCGCGTTGATCGTGTGGTTCGCCGCTGGGCCGCACCCCTCGGGATTCGCGTACAGCGACAGACGTACTCGGGGCCATATCCGGCTCGCGGGGGAGGCGGCGGGTCGACCTCGGCCGCATGATTCTCGGTATGAGCACGACCATCTTCACACCAGGAGCCGAGGCACTCACTCCACGCGGACGCGGAGAAGTCGTCGACGTCCGGGCCACTCCCTCGGGCAAGTTCGTCATCGGTGTCGAGGATGCCGACGGCGAGGTGACCTACTTCACCGAGAAGGCGCTCCGCCTCGTGCGCGGCTAGCACCGGTGTTACCCGGCTGAAGCCACCGCACCCAACTCCCTTCGAACGCTCGCACGATAGGCGGGCGAGCGGGCGAGCCGTTCAAGTCCTGCGGAGGAGAAGAACCGCACCGCATCGCGCTCGTCGGCCCCCGCAGCACGCCGAGCGATGCCGGCGTGCAGGCGTCGATGACGAGTGCCACCGCGCTCGACAGACCGACGGGGATGATGGCGCAATCGACCAGGTCACCGCCCTCCACCTCGAGCCCGATCTCCTCGAGTACTTCACAGGCGACCGCGGAGACCGCGACGTTCCGGTCAGCCCACCGTCGCCCGGAACACCCGCGTGACCTCGCCGACGACGCCCTCGCCGAGCACGAGTACCTCGGGGTCGTGCACGCGGAACTTGCGCATGGCCTTCTCGGCGTTGCCGATCTCGCCGTCGACCGCGGCGCCCTTCAGGAGCACCAGTTCGCCTCCAGGCTTCAGCAGGGGAGCCGTGATGGGAATCAACGTCTTGAGGGCGCTGACCGCGCGAGCGGTGACCTGGTCGAGTTGTCCGTTCAGCTTGGCCTCTTCCGCACGAGCGCGACGAACCTCGACGTTCGAGAGCCCCAGTGCGGCGACCTGGTCGCTCAACCACGCCACCCTGCGCTCCATGGGCTCGATCAGCACGAACGAGACATCCGGCCGGATGATGGCGAGCACCAGCCCCGGCAGACCGGCGCCCGACCCGACGTCGCCGACGAGCCCGGGATGAAGCAGCGGAGCGACGACCGCCGAGTTCAGGATGTGTCGGGTCCAGAGCCGCGGCAGCTCGAGCGGACCGATCAGGCCGAGTTCCTCACCGTGGTCAGCGAGTGCTTCGGTGAACGCGCGCCCCTGGTCGAGCCGATCACCGAAGAGCACCGCGGCACCCGGGGGTTCGGGTTCGAGAAGGAGTCGATCAGTCATGTTTCACGTGAAACGTCGGAGTGGAAGCGGTGGATCGAGCGGTAGCGACCCCGAGGCGCCGACGCTCAGCCCACCCGGGTGATGACGGTGTGGCGCTCGGCACCCTCACCGCGTGACTCCGAGTGGAAGCCCCGCTCGGCGACGAGGTCGTGCACGAGCTTGCGCTCGTACGACGACATCGGCGGAAGCGCAGCCTCGGTCGCGCCGGCCTCGATGCGCTCCACCGCGCGAGACACGAGCGCGCCCAGCTCGACCCGTCGCGCGTCACGCGAGCCGCCGATGTCGAGGATCAGGCGCGAGAAGGCGCCGGTCTTGGTCTGCACCGCGAGGCGGGTGAGCTCCTGCAGCGCCGACACCGTCTCAGGCTTCGACAGCACCGCGATGTTGGCGCCGTCGCCGGCGTTGACGGAGACGTACGCGCGACCGTTGCGGGCATCGATGTCGATGTCGCCATCGAGGTCGCAGATGTCGAGCAGTTCCTCGATGTAGTCGGCGGCGATGTCGCCTTCCTCCTCGAGTTGGTCTCGTGAACGCTCGACGGTCTCTTCATGCACGGCAGTCATCGGTTGCCTCCGTTCGGCTTCTTTCCGGCGTTCTTCGCGCGGGCCTTGCCCATCGGCTGCTGACGCTGGGTCGTGACGGGCTTCGCCGGCTCCTCGGCCTCGGCAGCTTCGGGCTTCTCGGTGACGAGCTTGCCCTTCTTCGCCAGCCGAGCCTCGCGCGCCTTGGCGGCCTCACTGCCGGGGGTCGGCATATTGCGGATGACGATGAACTGCTGGCCCATGGTCCAGAAGTTCGAGACCAGCCAGTAGAACATCACGCCGAGCGGGAACGCGACACCCGAGAACGCGAACACGAGGGGGAGCAGGTACAGCAGGATGCGCTGCTGCCGGAACATCGGGCTCGCCTTGGTCTCGGGCGACATGTTCTTCGACACGATCTGCAGCTGCGTGATGAACTGCGAGGCCGTCATGAGCACGATCATGGTCAGCGCGATGACCATCACCGAGACGCTGAACGGCTGACCCGAGGTCATGGCGTTCCACTCGTTGATGAACGTCGAGCTCAGCGGGGCGCCGAAGAACTCGGAGTGGGCGAACGAGTTCGCGAGCTCTTGGTTGAGCACGCCGACGCCGGCCTGGTCATGCTGGGCGCCGTTCAGCACCGAGAAGAGCGCGAAGAAGATCGGCATCTGCAGCAGCAGCGGCAGGCACGACGACAGCGGGTTGGTGCCCGTGCGCTTGTAGAGCTCCATCGTCTCGCGCGACATCGCCTCACGAGAGAACTGGTCCTTCTTGCCCTTGTACTTGTCCTGGATCTTCTTGAGCTGTGGCGCCACCTCGAGCATGCGGCGCTGGCTCTTGATCTGGCGCACGAAGATCGGGATGAGCGCTGCGCGCACCACGATGACGAGGCCGACGATCGACAGGACCCAGGTCGCACCGCCGTCGGGGTCCATGCCGATGGAGGTCCACAGCCAGTGGAAGGCGACGAGGATGACCTCGATGGCCCACTTGATGGGCCAGAGGATGAAGCCGATGGGGTCCATGGAGGGGATCAGGCCTTTCGGGATGAAACGGGGGAGAGCCGGGATGCCACGGGCCGGGTGCCGGTGGCATGGGAGTGGAGTTCGTGGGCTGTGCGATCCGAGGACGCCCCGGAACCGGTGACCCAGGCGGCGGGAAGCACCCACCCGAACGGAGTGAGGCGATACCGGTCGTGCCGGGCGGGGCGCACGTCGTCGACGCCGCCGCGCGACCACGGATTGCAGCGGAGGATGCGCCACGCCGCGAGAGCCGAACCGACGACCAGCCCGCGCTGCTGCACGGCCCCGAGCCCGTAGGCCGAGCACGACGGATAGTAGCGGCAGACGTCGCCGTAGAGCGGCGAGATCACAGCACGGTAGCCCCGAAGCAGCAGGACGCCGAGATTGCGGGGCAGCAGCAGCACGAACAGGGCGAGGTCACGCATGCCCATCACCCACTGACGACTCCGAGCCCGCTGACACGGGCCCCGCTGAATACGACGACGAGCCGCGCACGACCCGGCGGTCGTGCGCGGCTCGACGAACCTCGGCGCGCAGTGCCGCCCAGTCTGCGGCTGCGGCGGTCGGCAGTGCACGCACCACCACATCGACGCCGGTGATGCCCTCGGACACGAGTTCGTGGCATGCGGCCTTGAGACGACGGCGAACGAGATTGCGGCGAACGGCGGTGCCGACCTTCTTCGAGACGATGAAGCCGAAGCGCGCGTCGGAGCCAGCTTCACGGGAGCGCAGATAGCTCACCGTGTGGGCACCGGCGACCTTCGCCCCACGACGTACCACCGACCGGTAGTCGTCGGCGCTCGTGAGGCGGTTGGCTTTGGCGAGCACCGAACGGACTACGCGGAGAGTTCGGTGCGCCCCTTGCGGCGGCGTGCCGCGAGGATGGCGCGACCCGCGCGCGTGCGCATGCGAAGGCGGAAGCCGTGCTTCTTGGCGCGACGACGGTTGTTCGGCTGGAAAGTACGCTTGCTCATTCTCTACTCCGGAGGTGTCGGATGCTCCGCGCATGGGAGCGTCACAGGTGCTCCGGCGGGAAAGCTCAGTGCCCCGAAGGGCTGCGGTCAACTGATTAAAACTACGGCTTGATCGGCGCGCGGTCAAACTCGGACCCCGGCACAGGCGTCTGGTCCGAACCTCAAAGTATCGCGCGGACCTGCGCAGCGGCTGTGGATCGACACGCCCGGGCCCGCTGATCACGCTCTCGGCATTTGTCGTGCCCGGGCGCATTCGCTAGCGTGTTCAACCAGTTATCCCCAGCCTGCGGCGCGGAATCTCGGGCATCGGCCCCTACCACCCACAGCCCGTGGATAACGTTGTGAACAGTTACCATCGCGCCCGCTCGCACGTCGTTCGGGGGAATAACGACGAACGGTGCGTCGATGGCGCCGATGATTGCGGGGAGCCCATGACCGAACAGCCCATCACCGATGTCTGGGCAGCGGTCCTGGATCGCCTGAGCGAAGACGAGAGCATCACCCCGATGCTGCAGGGGTTCCTCAACCTCGTGCTGCCCAAGGGCATCGGTGGCGGCACGTTCTATCTCGAGGTGCCGAACGACTTCACCGCGAGCATGCTGAACCAGCGCATGCGGGTGCCCCTGCTGCACGCGATGACCGCGATCACGGGTCCGCCGGTCACCTCGTTCTACGTGGTGGTGAACCCCGAGCTCGAAGAGCCGCGCGCACCCGAGAACGCCGCGCCGGCTCCTGGCAGCGCGCTCGGGATCGGCGGCGGCACGGCCGGCACAGTCGGCTCGGCCGGCGGTCCGATGCTGCGCGCCGTCGAGGATCTCCCCGACAGCGTCGACTTCCCGGGCGCTCCGCACGCAGTGTTCGAGACATCCGCCGATCGTCCGCGCGACGCGCGCCTGAACCCGAAGTACTCGTTCGACAGCTTCGTGATCGGCCAGTCCAACCGCTTCGCGCACGCGGCTGCGGTCGCGGTGGCCGAGGCGCCGGCGAAGGCCTACAACCCGCTGTTCATCTACGGCGACTCGGGCCTGGGCAAGACCCACCTGCTGCACGCGATCGGGCACTACGCGATGAGCCTGTACCCGGGCATCCGCGTACGGTACGTCTCTTCCGAGGAATTCACGAACGACTTCATCAACTCGATCGCGAACAACCGCGGTTCGCTCTTCCAGCAGCGGTACCGCAACGTCGACATCCTGCTCATCGACGACATCCAGTTCCTGCAGGGCAAGGCCGAGACGCAGGAGGCGTTCTTCCACACGTTCAACAACCTGCACGATCACAACAAGCAGGTCGTGATCACGAGCGACGTGCCGCCGAAGCACCTGACCGGCTTCGAGGACCGCATGCGCAGCCGCTTCGAGTGGGGCCTCATCACCGACGTGCAGGCGCCCGACCTCGAGACGCGCATCGCGATCCTGCGCAAGAAGGCGCAGTCGGAGCAGCTGCAAGTGCCCGACGACATCCTGGAATACATGGCGTCGAAGGTGTCGAGCAACATCCGCGAGCTCGAGGGCACCTTGATCCGCGTGACGGCGTTCGCGAGCCTCAACCGCACTCCGGTCGACATGCCCCTGGTGCAGACGGTGCTGAAAGACCTCATCACGGATGACACGGACAACGTCGTGGCGCCGGTCGACATCATCACGGCGACGGCCGACTACTTCAAGCTCACGGTCGACGACCTGTACGGGTCGAGCCGCTCGCAGGCGGTCGCGACCGCGCGCCAGATCGCGATGTATCTCTGCCGCGAGATGACGAGTCTGTCGCTGCCGAAGATCGGGCAGCTGTTCGGCAATCGCGACCACACCACGGTGATGTACGCGAACAAGAAGATCTCCGAACTCATGAAGGAACGACGCTCGATCTACAACCAGGTCACCGAGCTGACCTCGCGGATCAAGCAGACGTCGCGCGTGCGCTGAGCCGCGGCGTCAGCCGCGACATCCGATCGCTCGACAACGCGAGGTTGTCGGAGCCCATCGGTTAACCAACTGTCTCTTAACGGTGTTAACCGTTGTGGAAACTGTGGATGGTGTTCGGCGATCCGCATCAGCGCGCCGATCGGCGGTCATGCGAGCTGTGCACGGTGTGTGGGATTCGAGAGGTCGGGGGTCGGCCGGCCGGATGTCGCGCCGCACGTTGTCCACATGGCGCCTCGCCGTCTCAACAGGCGCCAGGCGGTTGCTCGTTAACAATCCACAGGATTTCCACAACTGTGAGGAACGGTCGCGAGCGGGCCCCGCAGCGCGTCGGAACTCGCCCGTGCGCGCCGCAGCCGTCCCGATAGCATGGGGATGCCATCCAGCTGCACCACGACGGGAGAACCGTGAAGTTCCAGGTCAATCGCGACGTCTTCAGTGAGGCGGTCTCGTTCGCCGTCAAGCTGCTGCCCCAGCGCACCACCCTGCCGATCCTCTCCGGCGTGCTCATCGAGGCCACGGCCGACGGGCTGGTGCTGAGCTCGTTCGACTACGAGGTGTCGAGCCGCACCGAGATCCAGGCCGACGTCGAAGAGCCGGGCACCGTGCTCGTCTCGGGCCGCCTGCTCGCCGAGATCGCCGGCCGCCTGCCGAACGCGCCCGTCCGCATCGCCACCGAAGACAGCCGCATCTCGGTCAGCTGCGGCTCGGCGACCTTCACGCTGCTGTCGATGCCGGTCGAGGAGTACCCGTCGATTCCCGAGATCGGCGAGCAATCGGGTGTCGTGCCGGCCGATGAGTTCGCGGCCGCCGTCGCGCAGGTCGCGGTCGCCGCGTCGCGTGACGACGTGACCCCCGTCATCACGGGCGTGCAGCTCGAGGTGCGCGAGAACAACCTGAGCCTCGTCGCGACCGACCGCTACCGCGTCGCGATCCGCGAGATCGAATGGGACGGCGGCGGCGTTGCCGACAGCACCGAGCTCACGGCGCTCGTGCCGGCCCGCACCCTGCAGGAGGTCGGCAAGACCTTCGGGCACTCGGGAACGATCTCGGTCGCGATCACCAGCCGAGACGACCGCGAGCTCATCGCGTTCAGCGCCGAGAAGAAGACGGTGACGTCGCTGCTCATCAAGGGCAACTTCCCTCCGGTGCGCCGGCTGTTCCCCGACACCGTCGACAACTACGCGGTGATGAACACGGCCGAGCTCATCGAGGCCACCCGACGCGTGGCCCTGGTGCTCGAGCGCGAGGCCGCGCTGCGCTACAGCTTCAGCCAAGACGGTCTGGTGCTCGAGGCGATCGGCAGCGAGCAGGCGCAGGCGTCCGAGCAGGTCGACGCGATCCTCACCGGCGACGACACCGTGGTGTCGCTCAAGCCGCAGTTCCTGCTCGACGGCTTGAGCGCCGTGCCGAGCGAGTTCGTGCGCATCTCGTTCACGAAGACCGAGAACCCGAACAAGCCCGGCCCGGTGCTCATCACCAGCCAGACCTCGCGCGAGCAGGCGGGCGCCGACACGTACCGCTACCTGCTGCAGCCGAACCTGCTGCTGCGCTGAGGTCCGGCCCTGCGCAGGCCGAGGTGCGCCCGACGGAGTCGGACGCACCTCGAGACGAGCCCCTTCGGAGTTGCTCGACCAGCTGCTCGACCAGCACGGGGTCGGAGGTCGGCGGTAGCGTGATGAGCCGAATCGTCGAAGGGAGCCCTGCGTGCACGTCGTCCGGCTCTCGCTCACCGATTACCGCAACTACGCGCGCGCCGAGCTCGACCTCGAGCCCGGCGCGACCGTGCTGGTCGGGCGCAACGGCCAGGGCAAGACGAACCTGGTCGAGTCGATCGGCTACCTGGCCACCCTCGGCTCGCACCGGGTGTCGGGCGACCAACCGCTGATCCGCGCCGGTGCCGACGCCGCGATCGTGCGCGCGCTGCTCGCGCACGGCGACCGCGAGGTCCTCGTCGAACTGCAGCTCAACCGCCAAGGTCCCAACCGCGCCCAGGTGAACCGGTCGCCGGCCAAGCCCCGCGACCTGCCGCGCGTGGCGCACTCGGTGCTCTTCGCGCCCGAAGACCTCGCGATCGTGCGGGGCGAGCCGTCGGTGCGGCGTCGCATGCTCGACGAGCTTCTCGTGCAACTGACACCGAGGTTGTCGGGCGTGATGGCCGACTACGACCGAGTGCTGCGCCAGCGCAACTCCCTGCTGAAGTCGGCTCGCGCACGCGGCCTGTCGGCGGCCGCACTGCCGACGCTCGATATCTGGGACGAACGGCTCGTCGAGCTCGGCTCCGAGCTGATCGATCGCCGTGTGGCGCTCATCGCCGACCTGGCCGAGCCGCTCGCGGTCGCGTACGGCGCGATCGTCGACGCCGACCACGGGCCGACGTTGCGTGCGGTGCTCTCGATCGATGGGGCCGACGCCGAAGACCCAGGTGCAGCTCAGCAACCGGCTGCAGGACTCGCACCCGTCGTCGGGGAGGGGGCGAGCACCGCCGACCGCTTCGCCGCCGCACTCGAACGACTTCGTCCGAAAGAGCTCGAGCGCGGTGTGACGCTCGCCGGCCCGCACCGCGACGACGTGCTGCTGCTGCTCAACGAGCTGCCGGCGAAGGGGTACGCGAGCCACGGCGAATCGTGGTCGTTCGCCCTCGCGCTGCGGCTTGCCGCGGCCGAGCTGCTGCGCCGCGACTCGTCGACGGGCGACCCGGTGCTGGTGCTCGACGACGTGTTCGCCGAGCTCGACCGCCGCCGGCGTGAACGACTGGCCGCCGCGATCTCGGGCTACGAGCAGGTCCTCGTGACGGCGGCCGTGCTCGAGGACGTGCCCGAACCGCTGACCGCGCGTATCGTGCACATCGAGGCCGGGCGCATCGTCGACGGCGAACGTGCGGGGGAGGCATCCGATGGCTGAGACCTCCGAGGCATCCCGCCTCTACCGCCACTTCCGCGAGATCTTCGGCGACGACCGGCCGCGCCGCCGGCTGCGGCGCGACGGGGCGGAGGCCGCGGCCCGAACCGGCAGCGAGCCGTTCGCGCCGGGCCGCGACCCGAAGCCGCTCGGCGACGCCATCGACCAGCTCAGCACGCAACTCGGCTGGCAGGGTCCGCTGTCGCAGCACGACCTGCTCTCGAACTGGGCCGAGATCGCGGGTGCCGAGATCGCGAAGCACTCCGAGCCGGTCGCGATCGAGGGCGGGGTGCTGCAGGTGCGCTGCGAGTCGACGGCGTGGGCGACGCAGTTGCGGATGATGCGCTCCGAACTGCTCTCGCGGATCCTCGAGCGGAACCCCGACGCGGGCGTCGACACCATCCGCTTCCAAGGACCGGACGCCCCCACCTGGAAACACGGCCCCAGATCGGTTCCAGGGCGTGGCCCACGCGATACCTACGGCTAGGGAACCGAATTCGGTCGCTTCGACCTTGTAATCGCCTCAGAACGGCGTATTCCGACCAGGGTGGCGGCCTCGGTGCGATAGGATCGAGAGTCGCCAGAACGACGGTTTGGAGCCTGATTCACCCATGACAGCGGAACCGACGAAGGCCCAGAGTGCGCCCGAATACGGCGCCGACGCGATCCAGGTACTCGAGGGCCTCGAAGCGGTCCGCAAGCGACCGGGCATGTACATCGGCTCGACGGGTCCGCGCGGCCTGCACCACCTCGTGTACGAGATCGTCGACAACTCGGTCGATGAGGCGCTCGCGGGGTATGCCACCGACATCGACGTGACGATCCTCGCCGACGGCGGCATTCGCGTCATCGACGACGGCCGCGGCATTCCGGTCGACACCCACCGCACCGAGGGCCGCTCGACCGTCGAGGTCGTCCACACCGTGCTGCACGCGGGCGGCAAGTTCGGCGGCGGCGGATACGCGGTCTCGGGCGGCCTGCACGGTGTCGGCGCGTCGGTCGTGAACGCGCTCTCGACCCGGTTCGAGGTCGAGGTGCGCCGGCAGGGCCACGTCTGGCGTCAGACCTACCACCTGGGCGTGCCCGACGCGCCGCTCTCGCAGGACGAGGCGATCGACGAGTCGATCACCGGCACGACGACCACGTTCTGGCCGACGCCCGACATCTTCGAGACCGTCGAGTTCGAGTACGAGACCCTGCGCACCCGGTTCCAGCAGTACGCGTTCCTCAACAAGGGGCTGCGCATCACGCTGACCGACCTGCGCGGCGCGGATGAAGCGGCCGACCCGGCCGACGTCGACCTCGACACCGATGCCCCGACCGTCGGGCCCCGCACCGACACGTTCCTCTACGAGCGCGGACTCGTCGACTACGTCGAGTACCTCAACCGGTCGAAGCGAGCCGAGCTCGTGAACGACGAGATCATCTCGTTCGAGGCCGAGGACACCGAGCGCAAGATCGCGCTCGAGGTCGCGATGCAGTGGACGACGGCGTACACGGAGTCGGTGCACACCTACGCGAACACGATCAACACGCACGAGGGCGGCACGCACGAAGAGGGGTTCCGTGCGGCGCTCACCACGCTCGTGAACAAGTACGCCCGCGAGAAGGGCATCCTCAAGGAGAAGGACGACAACCTCTCGGGCGACGACGTGCGCGAGGGGCTCACCGCCGTCATCTCGGTGAAGCTCGGCGAACCGCAGTTCGAGGGCCAGACGAAGACCAAGCTCGGCAACACCGAGGCGAAGTCGTTCGTGCAGCGCATCACGGGCGACCAGCTCGGCGACTGGTTCGACCGCAACCCGACGCAGGCGCGCGAGATCATCCGCAAGGCCCTGCAGGCGGCCACCGCACGCATCGCGGCGCGCAAGGCGCGCGAGGCGACCCGCCGCAAGGGGTTCCTCGAGTCGAGCGGCATGCCGGGCAAGCTCAGCGACTGCACGTCGAAGGATCCGACGATCTCCGAGATCTTCCTCGTCGAAGGCGACTCGGCCGGCGGATCGGCCAAGACGGGGCGCAACCCCGAGACCCAGGCCATCCTGCCGCTGCGCGGCAAGATCCTGAACGTCGAGAAGGCGCGCCTCGACCGGGCGCTCGGCAACGCCGAGATCCAGGCCATGATCACCGCCTTCGGCACCGGCATCGGCGAGGACTTCAACGCCGAGAAGGCCAGGTACCACAAGATCGTGCTGATGGCCGATGCCGACGTCGACGGCCAGCACATCACGACCCTGCTGCTCACCCTGCTGTTCCGGTACATGCGGCCGCTCATCGAGATGGGCTACGTGTACCTCGCGCAGCCGCCGCTGTACCGCCTGAAGTGGACGAACGTCGACCACGAGTACGTCTACTCCGACCGTGAGCGCGATGCGCTGCTGGCCGAGGGGCTGGCCAACGGCAAGCGTCTGCAGAAAGAGAACGGCGTCCAGCGCTACAAGGGTCTCGGCGAGATGAACCATCAAGAGCTCTGGGACACCACGATGAACCCCGAGTCCCGCACGCTGCTGCAGGTCACGGTCGACGACGCGGCCGCGGCCGACGAGATCTTCTCGACCCTCATGGGCGACGACGTCGAGAGCCGTCGCTCGTTCATCCAGAAGAACGCGAAGGACGTGCGCTTCCTGGACATTTGATCGATCCGCGTCGCCTTCGGGCGGCGCTTACGATCACCGGTGGCGAGAGACGAGACTGACGAAGAATGACTGACGAGAACACCATCGAGCCGGGCGACGAAGGTCCTGGCATCCACGGCCGCATCGACCAGGTCGACCTGAACCTGGAGATGCAGCGCTCCTATCTCGACTACGCGATGAGCGTGATCATCGGTCGTGCGCTGCCCGACGTGCGCGACGGGCTGAAGCCCGTGCACCGCCGCGTGATCTACACGATGTACGACGGCGGGTACCGGCCCGACCGCGCGTTCTCGAAGTGCACGCGCGTCATCGGCGACGTCATGGGTCAGTTCCACCCCCACGGCGACTCGTCGGTGTATGACGCGCTCGTACGGCTCGTGCAGCCCTGGTCGCTGCGCTACCCCCTCGCACTCGGTCAGGGCAACTTCGGCTCGCCCGGCAACGACGGCGCGGCCGCGCACCGATACACCGAGACCAAGATGTCGCCGCTCGCCATGGAGATGGTGCGCGACATCGAGGAAGAGACCGTCGACTTCCAAGACAACTACGACGGTCGCACCAAAGAGCCGACGGTCCTGCCGGCCCGGTTCCCGAACCTGCTGGTGAACGGTTCGGTCGGCATCGCGGTCGGTATGGCCACGAACATTCCTCCGCACAACCTGCGCGAGGTCTCCGAGGGCGCACTGTGGGCTCTGGAGCATCCGGATGCTTCGCACGAAGAGCTGCAGGAAGCCCTGATCCACCGCATCAAGGGGCCCGACTTCCCGACCGGGGCGCAGATCCTCGGTCAGAAGGGCATCATCGACGCGTACCGCACCGGTCGCGGGTCGATCACGATGCGCGCGGTCGTCAGCGTCGAAGAGATCCAGGGTCGCACCTCGCTCGTCGTCACCGAGTTGCCCTACCAGGTCAACCCCGACAACCTCGCGATCAAGATCGCCGACCTCGTGAAGGACGGCAAGATCTCGGGCATCGCCGACATCCGCGACGAGTCGTCGGGCCGCACGGGCCAGCGGCTCGTGATCGTGTTGAAGCGCGACGCGGTCGCGAAGGTCGTGCTGAACAACCTGTACAAGCACACCCAGCTGCAAGAGAACTTCGGCGCGAACATGCTCGCCATCGTCGACGGCGTGCCGCGCACACTGTCGATCGACGGCTTCATCACGCACTGGATCGACCACCAGGTCGACGTCATCGTGCGCCGCACCGAGTTCCGGTTGCGCAAGGCCGAAGAGCGCATGCACATCCTGCGCGGCTACCTGAAGGCGCTCGACGCGCTCGACGAGGTCATCGCGCTGATCCGCCGCTCGGCGACCGTCGACGACGCGCGCGAGGGCTTGAAGAAGCTGCTCGAGATCGACGATCTGCAGGCCGACGCGATCCTCGCGATGCAGCTGCGCCGGCTCGCCGCCCTCGAGCGCCAGAAGATCCACGAAGAGGCCGACCGCCTCGAGCTCGAGATCGCCGACTACCGCGACATCCTCGCGACCCCGCTGCGCCAGCGCAGCATCATCGCCGACGAGTTGCGCGAGATCGTCGACAAGTTCGGCGACGAGCGCCGCACCCACATCGTTCCCGGCTTCGACGGGGACATGAGCGTCGAAGACCTCATCCCCGAAGAGGAGATGGTCGTCACCGTCACTCGCGGCGGATACGTCAAGCGCACCCGAAGCGACAACTACCGCTCGCAGCACCGCGGCGGCAAGGGCGTGAAGGGCGCGCAGCTGCGCGCCGACGACGTCGTCGAGCACTTCTTCGTCACCACCACGCACCACTGGCTGCTGTTCTTCACCGACAAGGGCCGGGTGTACCGGGCGAAGACGTACGAGCTTCAAGAGGGCGGTCGCGACGCGAAGGGCCAGCATCTCGCGAACCTGCTCGAGCTGCAGCCCGACGAGCAGATCGCCGAGATCCTCGATATCCGCGACTACGAGGTGGCCGACCACCTCGTGCTCGCCACGCGCGCCGGCCTGGTGAAGAAGACACCGCTGAAGGCCTACGACACCAACCGTTCGCGCGGAGTCATCGCGATCAACCTCAATGAGGGCGATGAGCTCGTCTCGGCGATGCTCGTCAGCGAGCACGACGAGATCCTGCTCGTCTCGCGCAAGGGCATGTCGCTGCGATTCGAGGCGACCGACGAGGCGCTGCGGCCGATGGGCCGGGCGACCGCCGGTGTGAAGGGCATGTCGTTCCGTGCGGGCGACGCGCTGCTCGAGGCATCCGTCGTGCCCTCGTCGGAGGCCGCCGCAAGCGAGGCGTACCGCGACGACGCGACCGGCGAGCTCGTGAGCCCGACCGACGCGTACACGTTCGTGGTCACCGAGGGCGGCTACGCCAAGCGCACCGCGATCGAGGAGTACCGCAAGCAGCAGCGCGGCGGCCTCGGCATCAAGGTGGCCAAGCTGAGCGACGAGCGCGGCGATCTCGCGGGCTCGCTCATCGTCTCGCGCGACGACGAGGTTCTCGTGGTTCTTGCCAGCGGCAAGGTGGTACGCTCTGACGTCGCCGAGGTGCCGGCCAAGGGACGCGACACCATGGGCGTCGTGTTCGCGAAGTTCGCGGCCGACGACCGGATCATCGCCGTCGCGAAGAACTCCGAGCGTAACCTCGATGCAGAACCGGCCGACTCCGAACCGGCCGACGCTGAGGTGACAGAGTCTGAAGCGGCCCGACCCGCGGAACAGGAGTAATCCCCATGAGTAGCGTCGCCGACAAGCTCGCGCGCAAGTCGACCCGCAAGCCTCCGGCCAAGCAGGTGCGCCTGCGCCTCGTGTACATCGACTTCTGGTCGGCCGTGAAGCTGTCGTTCCTGGTGGCGGTGTGCCTCGCGGTCATCAACATCGTGGCGACCTTCCTCGTCTACACGGTGCTGAACTCGACGCAGATCTTCGACCAGGTCAACTCGATCGTGAAGGACGTCGCCGGGTCCGGCACCGACCTCACCGCGATCTTCTCGATGGGCAACGTGATGGGTTTCGCGATCGTCACCTCGCTCATCAACCTGGTCGTGACCACGGCCGTCGGCGCGATCGTGGCGGTGCTCTACAACCTCAGTGTGAAGATCACCGGCGGACTGCTGGTCGGGTTCACGAACAACTGACGGGCTCGGCTCTGGGGCGGTCGGCCTCGATTCGGACTTTCGCTCCGGGTCAGGTAGGCTTTCCTTCGGCCGAAATCCGGGGATATAGCTCAGGCGGTTAGAGCGCTTCGCTGATAACGAAGAGGTCCGAGGTTCAAGTCCTCGTATCCCCACCACATAACTCCAGACCCGGATGCATCGCATCCCACGGGGCCTTAGCTCAGTTGGTAGAGCGCCTGCTTTGCAAGCAGGATGTCAGGAGTTCGATTCTCCTAGGCTCCACCCGACAAGCCCGGTCAGACGCCGCGTCCGACCGGGCTTTCGCGTTGCCCGAACCCGACCTACCCGCCGCCGATGCTCGACCTCGCGCCGGTCTTCACGGCTCCGGTGCTCGCGACGCCGGTCGCCATGACGATTCCCGTCGCGCGCTGCTCGAGCAGCGGGCAGGCGAACGGGTCGCGGTCGCCGAGACCGGCGCGGTTGATGGTGCGCAGCACGATCGCGTACGAGTTCCAGAGCGTCGTGCGCGTGTAGGGCACGCCCACTTCGGCGCAGTACCGCTCGATCATGGGGGAGGCCTCTCGCAGATGGGGCCTCGGCATCGACGGGAACAGGTGGTGCTCGATCTGGTAGTTGAGCCCGCCCATGAACGTGTCGAGTGCGCGCCCGCCGGCGATGTTCCGGCTCATCAGCACCTGCCGGCTCAGGAAGTCGAGCTTGAGCTCGTGCGGCACGATCGGCATGCCCTTGTGGTTCGGTGCGAACGACAGGCCCATGTACAGTCCGAACACGCCGAGCTGGATCGCGAGGAACACCGCGGCCTTCTCAGGCGCGAGGATCAGCACGACGAGGGTCACGAACCCGATGAGCCGGACGCCGAGGAATGTGAGCTCAACGGGACGCCGTGCGACGTGTTCACGGGCGAGCAGCCGGTGCACGCTCGCCACGTGCAGCGAGATTCCCTCGAACAGCAGCAGCGGGAAGAAGAACACGCCCTGGTGCGAGATGATCCACCGGGGGATGGGCGCGTGCGGCCTGGCTGCCTGCTCGGGTGTGACCGCGATGACGGGCAGGTCGATGTCCGGGTCGCGCCCGATCTGGTTCGGGTTCGCGTGATGCCGGGTGTGCTTGTGCTGCCACCAGCCGTAGCTCATGCCGATGAAGAGGTCGCCGAGGATCAGGCTGATCCAGTCGTTCCAGCGGCCCGACCGGAAGATCTGCCGGTGCGCGGCGTCGTGGCCGAGGAACGCGGTCTGCGTGAACAGCACCCCGAATGCGGCCGCGGTGAACATCTGCCACCAGGTGTCGCCGATGAGGATGAACGCGAGTATCGCGGCCGCGAAGGCCAGGGGAACGCCGATGAGCCTCGTCCAGTAGTAGCCGTATCGGCGGCGCATGAGCCCGGCATCTCGGACGCGGCTCGCGAGTTCGGTGAAGGGATTCGTCGGCGAGGTCATGGTGTCCGCCAGGTGTTCTGGGCGCCGTCTTCGCTTCGTCGCGATGCTCACGCACGAACATGCTGAATGCTCGTGTTATGGACGGTACGCCGTGCACCTGTGAGCGCGCACAGGTTGGGGCAGCGGGGCGCGATGCGCGACGGCGGCCCCGTGCCGCCAGTGGCCCGCTACTCCCAGGCCGCGCGCGCGTCCTGTACGAACTGCCGGAACGTCGTTGCGGGCTCGCCCGTGAGTTTTCGCACCGCCCGGTTCGGGAACGCCGACACGTTCATGCGCACGACCCGGTAGATCATCTTCTGCACGGCGATGTAGTCGGCGGGCCATCCGTCGGCTTCGAGTTTCGCGAGGTACTCGCGTTCGCTCGGCCGCGCGTAGGTGATCTCGCGACCGAGTTCCTCGGTCATGATGCGCGCGACCTGCGCGTACGTGAGGCTCTGCTCGCCCGACAGCGTGTACGCCTTCTCGGTATGCCCCGGCGCGGTGAAGACCGCGGCGGCCACCCGCCCGATGTCGCGCGCGTCGATGAACGCGGTGTGCGAGCGACCGGCGGGCACGACGATGCGGCCCCGCTCGCGGATCTCGGCCGAGTAGGTCGTCGACAGGTTCTGCATGAAGAAGTTCGGCCGCAGGAACGTGTACGGCGCCCGCGTCTCGCGCAGGTACTGCTCGACGGCGTGATGCGGGGTGCGACGGTTGGCCTGCACGCCCTGCAGCGAGAGGAACACGATCTGCCGGATGCCTCGCTCGCGCGCCGCATCGATGACGGGGAAGAGGGCGGTGCGCACGTCTTCGATCGCAGGCGGCCGCATGAGGAACAGCCGGTCGGCGCCCTCGAGCGCGGCGTGCAGTTCGGCGGGTGGTGCGCCGAACTCGAACGGTCGCGCTTCGGCGGCGGCGGGCAGGGTGGATGCCTCGCCCGACCTGCGGCCCGGTCGCACTGCGGCGATCACCCGCTCGCCGCGCGCGAGCAGGTGATCGACGACGGCCGAGCCGACGATGCCGGTGGCTCCGGTGACGAAGACGGCGGACATCAGTCCTCCTGGATCTTGGCGAGCAGCCGCCCGAGGCGGTCGAGTTCAGTGTCGCTGAGTCGATCGAATCGCGGCGCCAGCCGCGCGGTGACTGCGGCTTCGAACGCGGCGACACGGGCCCGGGCGGGGTCGGTGAGCCGCAGCAGTCGGGAGCGGGCGTCGGCCGGGTTCGCGGTCTGCTCGACGAGCCCCTGCTCGCGCAGTCCGTCGACGAGCTGAGTCACGGCGCCGGCGGTCACGCCGAGCGAAGCGGCGAGCGAACTCGGGGTGAGGCCTGCGGCGGAGCGGGTGAGGATGAACAGCGCGTCGAGCTGACTGCGACTGAGGCGCACGCCGCCGAACGGCGTGTCGCGGGTCGCGCTCAGTTCACGACCGATCACGGCGACGGCATCGAGCACGACACTGATGCGGCGCATCCGCTCGTCGTCGTGCTCGGCCGCATCGGTGCTCATGCGCTGACGAACGGCAATCGCCGCACGTAGGTGCGATCGTCGACCTGGGTGAGGATGAAGTCGGCGAGGTCGTCGCGACTGATCTGCATGCCGGTGTCGACGCCGACCCGGCCGACCCGGTACGCGCCGGTGCCGGGCGTTTCGAGCAGGCGCGGGCCACGCACCACGGTCCAGTCGAGGTCGGAAGCCTCGAGCACGGCGAGGTGGCCCTCGGCGTCGGCGAGCACGTGGCCGGCGAGCAGCTTCAGCAGCCCGCGCATGATGCGGTCGGGTGCTTTCGGCCGGTCGCCGTCGGCGTGCAGGCCGCCGCCCGAGAGCGTGACGAGCCGGCGCACGCCGTGGCGCTGCATCGCCGCGACGATGACGCGCGTGCCGTCGGTCTGCAGCGTTCTGGGCGAGCCCTTCACCTGGCCGAACAGGCTCAGCACCGCGTCACTGCCGGCGATGGTGCGCTCGACCGCGTCGGTGTCGGTGACGTCGCCCTGGATGACGGTCAGTCGGTCGTTCGTCACGTCGAGCTTCGCAGGGGTGCGCACGAGGGCGCGCACGTCGTAGCCCGCGGCGAGAGCGCGGTCGAGCACGCGGCGGCCGGTCTTGCCGGTCGCGCCGAACAGGGCGATGGTCGTCATGCGAGATAGTTTAGCAACTAAAGTGAGCTGGGATCCGGATCGCACGGTGCGGGCCGGCTCGCGTCGGCCGATCCATGGCCGACGTCGGGGCGGTGCCCGCGTTACGCTGACCGAATGGACATCCGCATCGCCGCGTACGCCGTGATCATCCGCGACGACGAAATCCTGCTGTCGCACTGGAACGAGCACGGGCGATCGGGCTGGACACTGCCCGGCGGCGGCATCGAGGGCGCGGAGCATCCGATCGAAGCGGTGCGACGCGAGGTGCGGGAAGAGACCGGCTACGAGTCATCCGTCGACCGTCAGCTCGGCATCGATACCATGGTGATCCCGGCCGCCCGGCGCAACACCGGAACCGTGCCTTTGTACGCGATGCGCGTGATCTATCGGTCGCACGTGGTGAGTGGCGAACTGCGCAACGAGGTCGACGGTTCGAGCGACGAGGCGCGCTGGGTGCCGCTTGCCGAGGTGCCGCGGCTGAAGCGCGTGAGCCTCGTCGATATCGCGCTGCGGCTGAACGCGGCCGAACCCGCCGACGGCGTGCCGCCGGCCGCCTGAGTCCGGGCCGAACGCGGAACGGCCCCGCCCGGAACCGGACGGGGCCGCTCGATCGGCGTTGCGTGGGCGGACATGGCGATCAGGCCGCCTTGGATCGCAGTGCGAGGTCGGCATAGGTGCCGTTGCGCAGCTGCGCGGCCTCGAGCTCGACCCGGCGGCGCAGGGCCACCTCATCGTGCGTCGGGGCGGTGTCGGTGGGCCGGCTCCAGGAGAGGAGTGCGAGCCCGACACGGGCGGCGAGCCGCTCGTGCAGGCGCCGGGCGCGGTAGCGCATGGCACCGTGGTTCGAGGTCGAACCGAGTGCGGTCGTGAGCGTATTCACGGTGATTCCTTCTTCATCGAGGGGTGCGCGCACCGGAATGGTGGGCGCGGAAGGCGCGCACGAAGGTGCGCGCGCCGTGCGGTGCGTTGCGGTGAACGGATGCCTCGTGCCGAAGCCGAGCCGGCGGCGGAGGCCGCGCGTGAGCCGGTGCGTGCGCTGGCTGAGGCGGGGCGACGCCGCCGGAAGCGGCAGGTCGCGGTGGGCCCGGGAACGGGCGGCGGGCACCGGGGCGCGCGTGACGTTCGCGGTCAGGCGTTCGTCGGGGCGCAGGCCCCGGCCTGGCGCTCCGCTAGCAGGCGGTGGCGCCGAACGGGGCGAAGCCCGGCATCGTGATGTTGAAGTGCATCGTGCTCATGGGTCTTCACTCCCTTCAGAGACTCGGCGTTCGCAGTGACGGTTCGAAGCGAACCGAGTGACGACGTTAGCGCAGCTTCGCGCGGGTGCGCAAGCGTTTCATTCGGATGAATCGGAATCCAGTGCTGGCACTGACCGTGACATCCGTTCACGCACGAAGGCCCCCGCCGGCGCACCGGCGAGGGCCTTCGAACGGAAGACTCAGATCGAGGGATCGGTGTCGGTGGTGGCACCACCGGGCTCGTCCTCGGCGACCCAGAGCTCGTCGTCGGCGCGGAACGTCTGCCACACCGCGTACGCGACGCCGGCGGCTACGACCACGGCGGCGCCGATCGCGAGCGCACCGCCAATGCCGAGGCCGCCGCGCTTCTTCTCGACCACCGCGGCCGCGCGCGGCGAGACCCGCGCCACGGCGCGGCGAACTCGCACGTCGTTGGCGAGGTCGCCGATCGACAGCACCGAGCCCAGCGCCGTACCGAGCGTGCGCTCGGCGGTGTCACCGGCCTGGCGTGCGAAGCCCTTCGCCTGTTCGACGCCGGGGCGGACATAGCTCTCGTACCCGGTGCGCACGCGCGGAACGACCTCTTCGCGGGTGAGGTGGCCGAGCTGCCGGCTCGCCTCCTGTGCGACCGAGTTGGCGTGCGCGAGCACGACCTGCTGGTTCCCCCAGAGTTCTTCCGCACTACTGCGCAGCCGCTTGAGTTCCTTCTTGCGCTTGCGTGACAGGCTCATTCCGACCTCCATCATCGGTGCAGCGAACTCCTCCATCTTGCCACCGTGCAGGCTGAAAGCGGGGTGCGAGTCCGAACTGGTCGTGCGGGTTGACGAATCGGGGCGTGACAGAATAGGCGAATGCCGACTCCTACCGCGATCGCCACGCTCAACACCACGCTCGGACCCATCAAGGTCGAGCTCTACGGGCACCACGCGCCCAAGACGGTCAAGAACTTCGTCGGCCTCGCCTCCGGCGACATCGAGTGGACCCACCCGGCCACCGGCCAGAAGACGACCGCTCCCCTCTACGACGGCGTGATCTTCCACCGCATCATCCCCGGCTTCATGATCCAGGGCGGCGATCCGCTCGGTCAGGGCATCGGCGGCCCGGGCTACCAGTTCGACGACGAGATCCACCCCGAGCTCGACTTCACCGAGCCGTACGTGCTCGCCATGGCGAACGCCGGCCGCGACCGCATCACGGGCGGCGGCACCAACGGGTCGCAGTTCTTCATCACGGTCGCGCCGACCACGTGGCTGCAGGGCAAGCACACCATTTTCGGCAAGGTCACGGATGCCTCGAGCCAGGCGATCATCGACAAGCTGGCCACCGTTCCGACCGACGGTCGCGACAAGCCGCTCGAGGACGTCGTGATCGAGAGCGTCTCCGTCGAGCAGCTCTGAACCTCCGCGCGTGAGCGACCCCGGCGCCGACCCGGCGAACTTCTGCTATCGGCACCCCGATCGGCAGAGTTTCGTGCTGTGCCAACGCTGCGGTCGCACGATCTGCGGTGAGTGCCAGACCCCGGCACCAGTCGGGGTCATCTGCCCCGAGTGCATGCGCGAGCAGCGAGCCTCGGCGCCGAAGACGAAACCCGCGGTGCTCACACGCATGCGATCGGCGAGCGGTCGCGGGGCCCCGGTCGTCACGTACTCGCTCATCGGCGTGACGCTGTTCGTCTTCGTGCTGCAGCTGATTCCGGGGCTGGGCGTCACGAACCTGCTGTTCTTCTCGCCCATCGCGGTGAGCGACGTCGCGATGCAGCCGTGGCGGCTCATCACGACCGTGTTCGTGCACTCGACGGCGCTCATCTTCCATGTGCTGCTCAACATGTACACGCTGTGGATCTTCGGGCAGCTGCTCGAAGGTCTACTCGGGCGCTGGCGGTTCCTCGCGCTCTATCTCATCGCCGGGCTCGGCGGGTCGGTGGGCGTGGTGTGGCTCGCCGAGCCGTCGACGCAGGTGGTCGGGGCATCCGGCGCGATCTTCGGCCTGATGGGCGCGTTCCTGGTCATCCAGCGCCGGCTCGGTGGCAACACGACCCAGCTGTTCGTGCTGCTCGGCATCAACCTGGTCATCGGGTTCGTGCCCGGCTGGAACATCGCCTGGCAGGCGCACCTCGGCGGCCTCGTCGTGGGCGCAATCGTCGGGCTGATCTACTTCGAGACCCGTAAGCGCCACCAGATCGGCCTGCAGGTCGGCCTGCTGGCGGGGCTGACGCTGGTGCTCATCATCGCGAGCCTGCGCTACGTGTTCTTCCCGCTCCTCGGCTGAGTCGCCGCCCGGCGTTTCCGAGTTCTCCACACCCCTGTCCACAGGTGGGGAGAATCACATCGGTGTCATTCGCTTCTCGCCCGCAATTCCGCGGATCGAGCCCCGTCCACAGGCATCCGCAGTTTTCCACAGGGCTGTGCACAACTGGGGAGAAACGACGAGGGGCGGATGCCGCAGCATCCGCCCCTCGTGCTCTGGTTGTGTGCGCTCAGCGCCACCTGGTCGTCATCAGGAAGCCGACGAAGGCGATGCCGAAGCCGATGAGGATGTTCCACGAGCCGAGGTCACCGATCGGAAGCGTGCCCTGGCTGACATAGAAGACGATGATCCAGGCGAGTCCGAGCAGCATGAAGCCGAACATGACGGGCTTGAACCAGACCGGGTTCGGGGCATCCTCGCCCGCTGTCGGCTCGGCCCGCTCGGGCTTCGATGATTTCGTACGTGCCATGCGGGAGATTCTAGCCGAAGCCCGGTGTGCACTCACAGCCGGGTATCCGCCGCCGCGGATAGAATCGCCGGTATGCCCGCCACGACCGACGCGCCCGACCACGCGGTCGAACGCCCGCGCCACCGCGTCTCGGTCGTCGGCGTGTTCGGCGAACTGCTGCTCACCGCCGGCGTGCTCATTCTGCTGTTCCTCGGCTGGCAGCTGTGGTGGAACGACGCGATCATGGCCGGGCAGCAATCGGATTCGGCCTCGTCGCAGGTGAAGGCCTGGGCCGAACAGGATCGCGCGGGGCGCGGCACGGCCGTGCCGGTGCCGACCACCGACCCGGGTGAACCCGTCGTCGACAGCACCGAGTACGGCAACGCCGAACCGTTCGCGGTGGTCTACATCCCACGGTTCAACACCCCCGACACCTTCGACTCGGTGCGCACCGTGGCACAGGGCATCGGGCTCGACGTGCTGAACAGCTTCAGCCTGGGCGTCGGGCACTACCCGCAGTCGCAGATGCCCGGCGAGATCGGCAACTTCGCCATCGCCGCGCACCGCAGCGCCTACGGCGGCGGCATGCACGAGATCGAGCAGCTGCAGCTCGGCGACGCCATCTACGTGCAGACGAAGGACGGCTGGTACACCTACCGGTTCCGCGACTTCGAGTACGTCACGCCCGAGACGATCGACGTGCTCGCGCCAGTTCCGCACCATCCCGACCTGCAGCCGACCGACCGCATCATCACGCTCACGAGCTGCAACCCGCTCTACTCGACGGCCGAGCGCATCATCGCGTACGGCGTGCTCGAGTCGTGGCAGCCGGGTGCCGCCAACCCGCCCGCCGAGATCGCCGACGCCGTCGCCAGCTGGGAGAACGACTGACCTATGTACGGAGCCCTCTGGCGCGTGCTGCCCGGCCCCTGGTGGGTGCGGCTGCTGCTGCTGCTCATCCTGGCCGCCGGTGCGGTGTACGCGCTGTTCACCTGGGTCTTCCCGTGGGTCGACGGCATCCTCAACCCGATCGACGTCACGGTGGACCAATGACCCGAATCCTCGTCATCGACAACTACGACAGCTTCGTCTACACCCTGAACGGATACCTGCAGGAGCTGGGCGCCGAGACCGAGGTCGTGCGCAACGACGACTTCGAGGCATCCGACACCGAAGTCCGCCTCGCGGACTACGACGGCGTGCTGGTCTCGCCCGGGCCGGGCAAGCCCTCGGACGCGGGCGTGTCGATCCCGGTCGTGCGCACCGCGCTCGAGACCGGGCAGCCGCTGCTCGGCGTCTGCCTCGGCCACCAGGCCATCGCCGAGGCGTTCGGCGCGATCGTGACGAACGCCGAGGAGCTCATGCACGGCAAGACGTCGCGCATCGAGCACGACGGCAGCGACTTCTACTCGGGCGTGCCGCAGCCGTTCACCGCGACGCGGTACCACTCGCTCGCGGTCGTCGACGGCACTGTCCCCGACGACCTCGTGGTCACGAGCCGTACGCAGGGCGGGGTCATCATGGGCCTTCGTCATGCGTCGGCCCCGATCTTCGGGGTGCAGTTCCACCCCGAGTCGGTGCTGACTGAGGGCGGATACCGCATGCTCGGCAACTGGCTCGAGGTCGCGGGGCTCGCGGGTGCCCGCGAGCGCGCGACAGGCCTCGACCCCTTGGTTCGCGCGACGGCCTGAGGCCGGCGAACGCACCGGCGCACGCACCGGCCGGCGAGATCGGCGAACGGGTCGACCGTCAGCGATTGCCGTCGGCGATGGGCAGGCCGTTGTCGCTGAGGCCCAGACCCTCGTTGCCACCGGTGCCGTTGTTGCCGCCGTTGCCGCCGTTGTTGCCGCCGTTGGTGTTGCCCCCGTTGTTCGGCGCGACGCCCGCGCAGTACGTCAGCGTGACATCCGACTTCTGGGGGACCTCGCCGGGCCCGAGCGACTGATGAGTCACCGGTGAACCCTCCTCGGCCGGGCACGAGCCATCGGGTTGCGGGATCGGGTTCAGGCCGAGGTGCGCGGCGCGCAGCAGATCGGATGCCGCGGTCAGCGTCAGCCCGAGAAGATCGGGCACGGTCACGTTGCCGCTGGAGATCTCGAGGTTCACGGCGGTGCCGGCCTGCACCGTCGCACCGGCCGCGGGCGCGGTCGAGATCACGACGTCGGCGGGAACGTTCGGCGAGTTCACCCGGTTCTCGGTTCCGGCCGTGAGACCGGCCTGGTCGAGTGCGGCCTTCGCCTGGTCGAGCGTCATGTTGGTGGTGTCGGGCACGGCGACCGGTTTGCTGCCCGTGGAGACGACGACCTGGATCGTCGTCGTCACGTCGACGATCTCGCCCGCGGGCGGGTCGGTTCGCACGACGCTGCCCGCCGCGACGGTGTCACTCGACTCCTCGACCTTCGCCGGAACCAGCCCGAGCTCCTCGAGTTCGGCCGACGCCGCCTCCCACGTCTGCCCGGCGAGTGCGGGCACCTCTCGGGCGTTCGACGGGATCTCGGCCTGAGGCTGCAGGGTGAACGCCCAGTACATGACGGCGATCACGATGACGACCACCCCGATGATGCCCGCCCAGATCCACAGCACCGGCGGGCGCCGCTGCGTGCGGGCGACGGTGTCGTCTTCGGTGAGTTGGCGCAGCGCCAGCTCGGGGGCGGTGAGCGAGCCGGTCGGAGCGCCGAACAGCGCGGTCGCCGCGTCGGCCTCTTTGCGGATCGGAACCCGCCCGCTCGCGGCGACCTCGAGGTCGGCGCGGAACTCGACGGCGGTCTGGTAGCGCTGCTCGCGATCTTTCGTGAGCGCGCGCATCACGACGGTGTCGAGTGCGGGCGAGACCTTCGGGTTGATGACGCTCGGCTTGACCGGCCGCTCGCTGACGTGCTGGTACGCGACCGCCACCGGAGTGTCGCCGCGGAACGGTGGCCGCCCGGTGAGCATCTCGAAGAGCACCACACCCGTGGAGTAGAGGTCGGTGCGGGCGTCGACCGTCTCGCCCTTCGCCTGTTCGGGCGAGAAGTACGATGCGGTGCCGAGGATCGCGGTGGTCTGCGCGACCGTCGTCGACGAGTCCGACACGGCGCGCGCGATGCCGAAGTCCATGACCTTCACCTGACCCGAGGTGGTGATCATGATGTTGCCGGGCTTGATGTCGCGGTGCACCACGCCCGCGCGGTGCGAGTACTCGAGCGCCGTCAGCACACCGTCGAGCACCCGCACGGCGGCCGCGGGATCGAGCGGACCGTCGTGGATGATGTCCTTGAGCAGCCGCCCCTCGACGTACTCCATGACGATGAACGGCAGCTGCACCTCGTGACCCGAGGCGTCGAGCACCGTCTCTTCGCCGGCGTCGAAGACGCGCACGATGGTGGGGTGCGCCATGCGCGCCGCCGACTGCGCCTCTTGACGGAAGCGCATCCGGAACGCGGGGTCGGTGGCGAGCTGCGGCTTCAGCAGCTTCACCGCCACCTGACGGCCGAGCCGAGTATCGGTGCCGACGTGCACGTCGGACATGCCCCCCCGCCCGATCAGGGCGCCCACGCGGTAGCGACCCGCGAGCAGGCGTCCTTCATCGCTCACGATGGGCGGCTCCTCTCAGGCGAGACGGTGGGGTCGTGCAGGTGGTGCGGTGGGTGGGGTCAGTTCTCGGGCTTGCTCGCGCTGCCGCCGCCACCGCCGTCAGCGGGAGCCGCCTCGACGGTGACGGTCGTCGAGCCCGACTTCGGCGACTGCAGTTGGCCGCAGAAGTACGAGAAGGCGACGTCGAACGTGCCGGCGGCGTCGGGCGCGGTCACCGGGGTACTGGTCGAGCCGGCGGGAACCACCGACGAGGGCGGGTTCGCGCCGTTCGAGGCGGTGATCTCGTAGCCGCTCAGCGTCTGACCCGCGGGGCAGGTCTGCGCGGGCCAGGAGACCGTGACGGTGCCCCCGGGTTCCACCGTCTCGGAGGAGACCGTGGGGTTTCCGGTCGGGGCCGCGGGCTCTTCAGGCGCCTCGAGGAACGTGAGCACGATCGTCGTGCCGGGCTGCACCGGGCCGCTCGGGTTCACGTCGGTCACCGTGTTCGTCTGCCCGGGGTCGGTCGCCCGACCGCCGGACTGACGGCTCGTCGGAAGGCCGAGCGCCTCGATCGCCGCGGCCGCGTCGTCGACGTTCATGCCGAGATACGCGTTGCGGTCGACCTGGACGGTCGACGGCGTGGTGGGTGTCTCGGCTGTCGGGGGCGCTGTCGTCGGTTCCGTCGGCGGTGCCGTTGCCGTCTTCGTCGTCGGTGTCGCGGGGCCGCTGCCGCCCGAGTTCACCGCGAGCGCGACGATCGTGCCGATCAGCACGATGGCGAGGATCACGATGAGTACGATGAGCGGCCAGGTCCACGGGCTGCGCTTCTTCGGAGCCTGCTCGTCACCGGGCGCGTCGCCGGCGGGAGTCGCCGGCAGCACGGTGGTGGCCGTGGTCGCGCCCTGCTGCGGCATGAGCATCGTCGCAGCAGTCGCGGCACCCATCGTGCCGAGCACGGCAGGCACTGCGGCAGCAGCGCCCTGCACGTCGCCCCGCCGCAGTGCCGATGCGGCACGCGAGAGGTGCGCGGCCGACGGCGGCCGATCGGCGGGGTTCTTGGCGATGCACGCGTAGACCAGATTGCGCACCGGCTCGGAGACGGTCAGGGGCAGGTCGGGCGGCGTCTCGTTGATCTGCGCCATCGCGATCGCCACCTGCGACTCGCCCGTGAACGGGCGACGGCCGGCGAGGCACTCGTACGCGACGATGCCCAGCGAATAGATGTCGGTCGTCGGCGACGCCGGGTGGCCCGACGCCTGCTCGGGCGACAGGTACTGCACCGTGCCCATGACCTGGCCGGTGGCGGTGAGCGGCACCTGGTCGGCGATGCGGGCGATGCCGAAGTCGGTGATCTTCACCCGGCCGTCGGGGGTGATGAGCAGGTTGCCGGGCTTGATGTCACGGTGCACGAGCCCGGCCGCGTGGGCAGCCTGCAGCGCCGCGGCGGTCTGCGCGACGATGTCGAGCACCTTGTCGGTCGAGAGCACGTGCTCGCGCTCGAGGATCGTCGACAGGGCCTCGCCGGGGACGAGCTCCATCACGAGGTAGGCGCTGCCCTCCTCCTCGCCGTAGTCGAAGACGTTCGCGATGCCCTCGTGGTTCACGAGCGCGGCGTGGCGGGCCTCGGCGCGGAAACGCTCGAGGAAGCCCGGGTCGCCCAGGTACTCGTCTTTCAGGATCTTGATCGCGACCTGCCGGCCGATGACGAGATCGGTGGCCTGCCACACCTCGCCCATGCCGCCGATGGCTATGCGCGATTGCAGTTCGTAGCGCCCACCGAAGGTGAGCCCTGCGCTCGGTCTCATTTGTTCAGCACCGCCTCTAGTACCTGTTTCGCCACCGGTGCGGCAATCAGATTGCCGTACCCCTCCTGCCCAAGGCCCCCACCGTCTTCCACGAGGACCGTGATCGCATACTGAGGGTCGTCGGCGGGGGCAAAACCGGTGAACCAGAGGGTGTAGGGATCATCCTCGCCGTTCTCCGCTGTACCCGTCTTACCGGCCACGCTGACGCCGTCTATTCTTGCATTACTCGCGGCGCCGTTTTCGACGCCGTTGACCATCATCTGCACCATCGTCGCGGCCGTCTGCTCGCTGATCGCGCGGCCGAACTGCTTGGGCTCGAATCGCTGCAACGGAGCGAAGTCGGGGGCCGTGATGCCGTCGACGAGGTTGGGGTTCATCACGATGCCTCCGTTGGCGATCGCGGCCGAGACCATCGCCATCTGCAGGGGAGTCGCCCGCACATCGCCCTGGCCGAACGCGGTCAGGGCGGTCTGGGCATCGTCGAGCGCGCGGGGGTAGGTGCTCGCCTCGGTCTCGGTGGGAATCTCGAACGCCTCGCCGAACCCGAACTTCTCGGCCTGCGAGCGGATGGCGTTGTCGCCGAGCTCGATGCCGAGTTCGGCGAACGGGATGTTGCAGCTGAGTCGCAGGGCGTCGGCGAGGGTCACCTCGGCGCCGCCGCCGCAGGTGCCGCCGCCCGAATTCCGCACCACCGAGTCGGTTCCGGGCAGGGTGAACGAGCCGGGGTTCGGGAACTTCGAGTCGGGCGTGTACCGGCCCGACTCGAGTGCCGCTGCCGTGACGACGAGCTTGAACACCGAACCGGGAGGGTTCATGTCGCCGCCGGTGGCGCGGTTGTAGAGCGGGTCGGACGGATCGGCGACGAGCAGGTCGTAGGTCTGCTCGACCTGCTCGCCGTCGTGCACCGCCAGCGTGTTCGGGTCGAAGGTGGGCTTGGTGACCATCGCCAGGATGCGACCCGTCTTCGGCTCGGTCACGATCACGGCGCCGGTGTAGTCGCCGAGCGCGTCCCAGGCCGCCTGCTGCAGGGTCGGATCGATCGCCACCTCGACGGATGCCCCCATCGGGTCCTGTCCGGACACGAGGCGGTTGAGCTGGTCGAAGAACTGGCTCGAGCTCTGCCCGCTGAGGTACTGGTTGAGCGAGCGCTCGAGACCCGTCGCCTCGCCGTTCACCGGGATGAACCCCGTGACGGGCGCGTACAGCGGGCCGTTCGCATAGACCCGCTGGAACTTGTAGAAGTCGCCCGACGGCTGCGAGAACGCGACCGGCGCCCCGGCGACCAGGATCGGCCCGCGTTCGACCGAGAAGCTGTCGTAGAGCGTGCGGGAGTTGCGCGAGTCCTGAGCGAGTGCGTCGGCCTGCGCGTACTGGATGATCGTCGCGGCGACGAAGAGGGTGAGGAACATCAGCAACGACACGATCGTCACGCGCTTGAGTTCACGGTTCATCCGTCGATCACCAGCCTCGGATGATTGCGGATCGTGTCGCTGAGCCGCAGCAGCAGGGCCACGATGATCCAGTTCGCGACGAGCGACGAGCCGCCGGCGGCCAGGAACGGCGTCGTCAGGCCGGTTAGCGGGATGACCCGCATCACGCCGCCGACCACGATGAACACCTGCAGCGCGATCACGAACGACAGGCCGACGCCCAGCAGCTTGCCGAAGTCGTCCTGGCCGGCGAAGCCGATGCGGAAGCCGCGGGCGATGAACAGCACGTAGAGCGCGAGGATCGCGAAGACGCCGGCGAGGCCGAGCTCTTCACCGAGCGAGGCGATGATGTAGTCGCTCTGTGGCACGGGCGTGAGGTCGGGGCGGCCCTGACCCCAGCCGGTGCCGATGAGCCCGCCGTGCGCGAGACCGAACAGACCCTGCACGAGCTGGTAGCTGCCGCCGACCTCGGCGTCGAAGCGCTCGGGGTTGAACGGGTCGAGCCAGTTCGCGAACCGGTTGCCGACGTAGTCGAGCGTCTGGCTGGCGATGAGGGCACCCGCGACGAACATCGTGAGGCCGATCACGACCCAGCTCAGCCGGCTGGTCGCGACGTAGAGCATCACGAGGAACAGCCCGAAGTACAGCAGCGCCGTGCCGAGGTCGCGCTGGAAGACGATGACCGCCATCGACAGCGCCCACACGATCAGCAGCGGCCCGAGGTCGCGGGCGCGCGGGAAGCGCATGCCGAGGAACTTCGTGCCGACCATCGACAGCGAGTCGCGGTTGCGCACGAGGTATCCGGCGAAGAACACGGCCAGCGCGATCTTCGCGATCTCACCGGGCTGGAACGAGGCGAAGTCGCCGAAGCCGATCCAGACCCGGGCGCCGCTCTCTTCCTTGCCGATGCCCGGCACGAGCGGCAGCAGCAGCAGCACGATCGCGATGAGGCCCGCGAGGTAGGTGTACCGGAACAGCACCCGATGGTTGCGCAGCACGAGGATCGTCACGATCGCGCACACGATCGCGATCGCGCTCCAGGTGATCTGGCGCACCGATGCGCTCTCCCAGCCCTCGGCGTGGTCGGCGATGTCGATGCGGTAGATCATCGCGATGCCGAGCCCGTTGAAGACGGTGGCGATCGGCAGCAGGAACGGGTCGGCGTCGCGTGCGACGAATCGCATCGCGATGTGCAGGCCGATCACGAGCAGCGACAGACCGGCGCCGAGCAGCACGAGCTGGGTGTCGATGCGGCCGAGCGCGCCCAGCTGAACGAGCACGATCGCACCGGCGTTGATGATGCACGCCACGATGAGCAGGCCCAGTTCGAGGTTGCGCAGTCGCTGGGGGAGGCGGATGCGACGCACACCCGCGGGCGGAGTGTCGGATGAGACCGTCGGCGTGCCGCCCGGCGGGGTGTGCGTGCGGCGAGGATCACTCAAGGGATTCCTCCAGCCGGTCGACGATCTGCAGCGCCTCGTCGAGCGAGCCCGCACTGATGGTCTGCTGGACGCGCTGCTGATCGTACGTGCGCAGGTCGGCGATGTCGATATCGGTCTCGCGGTACAGCTCGTGGAGCGAGATCGGCCCGAGGTCTTGCTGCACGCCCTGGAACACCGCGACCCGGCCGTTCGACTCGCCGACGTAGAACCTGGTCTGGGTCCACTGGTACGACAGCGCCACGACGGCGACGATCAGGGCCACGAGCAGCACGATCCAGAAGCTCCAGACGAACCGTCGCCGTCGCCGGCGGCGGATGTCCTCCTCGATGATCTCGTCGAAGAAGTCTTCGGAGTCGGGCTCGAAGTGCGTCTCCTGCACCGGGTGCGGCCGGAAGGGCGTGAGGCGGATGCCACGGGGCCGCGCCGGCTCGATCGGCTGGCCGAAGGCCAGCGGCGCGGCGGCGGATCCCACGACCTGCGGCGGCGTCTCGGGAGCGGGCGGCTCGCCGATATCGACGACGACCACGGTCACGTTGTCGGGCGCGCCGCCGTCGAGCGAGGCCTTGACCAGGCGATCGGCGACCTGCTTCGCGCCGGCATCGGCGGCCATGATCTCTTGGATCTCGTCGAACGGCACGACACCCGACAGGCCGTCGGAGCACATCAGCCACCGGTCGCCGGGCCGCGTGTCGAGCACCATCGTGTCGACCTCGGGGCGGGTCTCGACGTCGCCCAGCACCCGCATGAGCACCGATCGACGCGGATGCACCATGGCCTCTTCGGCCGTGATGCGACCGGCGTCGACGAGCCGCTGCACGAAGGTGTGATCGGTCGTGATCTGGCTGAGCTCGTCGGAACGCAGGAGGTAGATGCGCGAGTCGCCGATGTGCGCGATCACGACCCGGTCGTCCTGCAGCAGCATCGCGCTGACCGTCGTGCCCATGCCGGTGAGTTCGGAGTGGTCGGCGACCGTCTCGGTGATGTTGCGGTTCGCCGCGAGCAGCGCCCCCTCGAGCGCCGCCGCCGCCTCAGGACCGCTCGGATAGACGGTGTCGGCGTCCGCGACGCGATGGGTGGCGATCGCGCTGGCCACGTCGCCGCCCGCGTGGCCGCCCATGCCGTCGGCGACGAAGAACAGGCGGTGGCCGGCGTATCCGGAGTCCTGGTTGTTCTGACGGATTCGGCCGACGTGCGAGACCGCCGCGCTCGCCTTGACGTGCGCCATGGGCTACCGCCGGAGCTCGAACGTCGTCGCTCCGACCTTGACGGTGGCTCCGACCGGTACCGGAACAGGCACGGTCACGCGGGAGCCGTCGAGGAAGGTGCCGTTGGTGGAATCGAGATCCTGGATCATCCACTGCCCGTTCCACAGCATCAGTCGGGCGTGGTGGGTCGAGGTGTAGTCGTCGCGGATGATGATCGCCGAGTCGCTCGACCGGCCGATCGTGATCTCGTCGCGGCCGAGCGGGAACTCGGCGCCCTGCTTGGTGCCGCTGGTGATGACCAGGCGGGTGGGTCCGTCGCCGCCGGGCGAGGCGGATGCCACGACCGGCGTGCCCCGCGCCGGGCTCACCGGCGAGCTCGGGAATGCCGACGGGGCGGGTGCCGGCACCGGGGCCGGTGCCGACGCGGCCGCCGCGACCGGTGCCGCGTTCGAGAGCTTGCGCACCCGCTGGCCGAACAGATCGCTGCGCAGCGCGTAGACGATCGCGAAGATGAAGGCCCACAGCAGCAGCAGGAATCCGAGCTGCAGGACGACGAGGGTGAGCTGGCTGGGATCGGTCATCGCGCCGGCCCCCAGAACCCGCCGAGGTCGTCGCGCTGCACGGCGGGCTGGGCGGCCGTGCCGGCCTCGGCCTCGGCGAGCACCCGGAAGACGATGCGGCTGCGGCCGATCGTGATCACCGCGTCGGGTTCGAGCACCGCGTCGGCGGTCTTCACGCCGTTCACCTGGGTGCCGTTCGTCGACCCGAGATCGCGAACGCGGGCCCTGGCGCCGTCCCACTGCACCTCGGCGTGCCGTCGGCTCGCTCCGGTGTCATCGAGGGTCACATCCGCCTCGGAGCCGCGCCCGATCACGGTGCGCCCCTTCAGGATCGGGTACCGCTTGCCGTCGACGTCGAGCACCGGGGTCCATGCGACCCGGCCCTTCACGTTCGACGAATCGATCTGCACCATGCCGACGGTGAGGCTGTCGTCGGGTTGCAGGTCGATCGAGATGCCGCCCGCGAACTGGAAGCGCTGGCTCGCCGCGTGCTTCTGCACCAGGTCGATCAGCTCGTCGACGAGTGCCGGCCCGAGTCGTGACATCCGCTCGTGGTCGTCAGGCGCCATGCGCACCGTGAACCGATTGGGGACGAGAACCCGGTCGCGCGAGACGACCGCGGCCTTCGTGTCGAGCTCTCGCTTCAGCGCCGCCGTGATCTCGACGGGTTGCAGCCCCGAGCGGAAGGTCTTCGCGAACGCACCGTTGACGGCGCGCTCGAGACCCTTCTCGAAGTTGTCCAGTAGGCCCACAGGTCTCCCGATCGGTATCCGTGACTTCGCGACATGCTAGCGCGCACCGCTGGAAACGACGTGGATCAGTCGATCGCCAGTGAGGGCTCCTGATCATCGGTGTCGAGCGAGATGGTCGGGATCGAGGCCGTCAGCAGCGAGCCGTCGGCGCGGCGGGCGCCCGTGACATCGCGCATCGCCGGCGCGCCGATGATGCGCGGCCCCTGACCGTCGAGCGGCACCGTGACCGGGGCATCCTGCGTCACCCGGACCTCCTGACCGCGCACCGAGAGGGATGCCTCGTCGCCGTCCTCGACCGTGAACGTGATCTCGTTCGTGACCAGGTCGACCCGCACGCGCGTGCCCTTCAACGTCACCCGGAACGTCAACCGCTCCCACCCGTCGGGCAGGCGCGGATCGAACGTGAACCGCCCGTTGTGGTCGCGGAATCCGCCGAACCCCGACACGAGGCATCCCCACACCCCGCCCGTGGACGCGACGTGCACGCCGTCGGCCGCGTTGTGGTGCAGGTCGGCGAGGTCGACGTAGAGCGCCGAGCGGAAATAGCGCAGCGCGAGCTCGTGATACCCCACCTCGGCTGCGATGATCGACTGCACCACCGCCGACAGCGTCGAGTCGCCCGTGGTCAGCGGGTCGTAGTACTCGAAGTCGGCGAGCTTCTGCTCGGTCGAGAACCGGTGGCCCTGCAGGTAGAGCGCGAGCACCACGTCGGCCTGCTTCAGCACCTGGAACCGGTAGATGACCAGGGGATGGTAGTGCAGCAGCAGCGGGCGCCGGTTCTCGGGCGTGTGCTCGAGATCCCAGAGCTCTTTCTCGAGGAAGGCGCTGTCTTGGGGGTGCACGCCCAGTCGCTCGTCGTACGGGATGTGCATGTGGGCCGCGGCGCGGCGCCAGCCTGCGACCTCGGCCGGCGTGACGCCGAGCCGCTCGATGAGCCGGCGGTGCTCGATCGGATGCTGCACCTGCAGGTGATCGACCGCGGCCGCCGCCTGCTCGAGGTTCGCCCGGGCCATCACGTTCGTGTAGAGGTTGTCGTTGACGACGGTCGTGTACTCGTCGGGGCCCGTGACCCCGTGGATGTGGAACACGTCGTCGGCGTTCGAGCGCCAGAACCCCAGGTCTTCCCACATTCGCGCGGTCTCGACGAGGATGTCGATCGCACCGCGCGCGAGGAACTCCTCGTCGCCCGTCGCCTGCACGTACTGCACCAGGGCATAGGAGATGTCGGCGTCGATGTGGTACTGCGCCGTGCCGGCCGCGTAGTACGCGCTCGACTCGAGGCCGTTGATCGTGCGCCACGGGAACAGCGCGCCGACCTGGTTCAGCTCCTGGGCGCGGGCGCGCGCCGCGTCGAGCATGCGCTGGCGGAACCGCAGCGCGTTGCGGGCCACCGTCGGCGCCGTGTACGTGAGGAACGGCAGCACGTAGATCTCGGAGTCCCAGAAGTAGTGGCCGCTGTAGCCCGAACCGCTGACCCCCTTCGCGGCGACTCCGCCGCCGTCGGTGCGAGCCGTCGCCTGGGCCAGCTGGAACAGGTTCCACCGGATCGCCTGCTGGATGTTCGGCTGACCCGGCAGCTCGATGTCGGAGCGGGCCCAGAAGTCGTCGAGCCAGTCGCGCTGATCGGCCAGGATCTGGTCGACGCCGAGTTGGGCCGCACGGTCGAGCGTGCGGTTGCAGCGGTCGGCGAGCTCGCGCGCCGGCACCTTGCGGGCGCTGTGGTAGCTCACCGCCTTGGTCACGCGGATCCGATTGCCGCGGCGCGCCTGCACGCGGTACACGTACTTGGCGAGGTCGTCGCCGATGGTGCCCGACTCGGAGAAATCGTCGACGGTCGAGATCGACAGCTCGGCTGCCACCGCGAGCGTCATGCCCGAATTCGTGGTCTGGTAGCCGAGCAGGTGCCGGCTGCCCTGGTGCTGCTGCACACGCGGCTGCAGCACCCGCTCGGTGAACGCCTCGGCCTTGCGCGGATCGAAGGCGCCCGGCAGCTCGGTCACCCCCGAGCGGTACTCGTCGCGACCGTCTTGACGATTCAGGATGTGGCTCGTGATCGTCACCGCGGCGTCGGCGTCGAGCAGCTCGACCTCGTAGTCCATGAGGGCGAGGTGGCGGTCGGTGAAGCTCGTGAGCCGACGGCTGGTGATGCGCACGTGCTTGCCCGACGGCGTGCGCCACACGAGCGACCGCCGCAGCAGCCCCTGGCGGAAATCGAGCCGCCGCTCGTAGTCGAGGATCTCGGCCTCGGTGATCACGAGCGGCTCGTCGTCGACGTAGAGCCGGATGATCTTCGCGTCGGGCGCGTTCACGATCGTCTGCCCGACGCGAGCGAACCCGAACGCCTCCTCGGCGTGACGGATCGTCCACGTCTCGTGGAAGCCGTTCACGAACGTGCCGTGCGAGTAGCCGTCGCGGCCCTCTTCGATGTTGCCGCGCAGGCCGAGGTAGCCGTTGCCCACGGCGAACAGCGTCTCGGTGCGGCCCTGGTCGTCCTGCCCGAACTCGGTCTCGACGAGCGCCCACTCGTCGATCGGGAACCGCGTGCGGTTCAGCGGGTCGATGTCGGCGAACCTCATGCGGTGCTCTCTCGGGTCGTGGTGAGGAGGGGGATCAGCTCGTCGAGCTCGTCGACGACGATGTCGGCGCCGAGCCGCTCGAGCGTGCCGCGGCCGACGCCGCGGTCGACGCCGACGACGTGCGCGAACCCGCCGGCGGCGCCCGCCCTGACACCCGACTCGGCGTCTTCGACGACGGCGCATTCGCCCGGTTCGAGGCCCAGTTGCTCGGCGGCACGCAGGAACGTGTCGGGAGCGGGCTTGCCCGGAAGGCCCTCGCGCGCGGCGACCGCGCCGTCGACGACGACCTCGAACCGATCGGCCAGGCCCGCGGCCGCGAGCACGGACGGCGCGTTCTTGGAGCTCGACACGACCGCCACGAGGCATCCGTGCTGCTGCACCGCATCGAGGAACGCGACGCTCGCCGGATACGCCGCGACGCCCTCCTCGGCGAGCGTCTCGTTGAACGCCGCGTTCTTGCGGTTGCCGAGGCCGCGCACCGTCTCGTCGCCCGACGGCTGGTTCGGCGCGTCGGTCACCTCGCCCTCGGGCAGGTGGATGTCGCGACTCTCGAGCAGCGACCTCACTCCGTCGTAGCGCGGCTTACCGTCGATGTACGCGAAGTAGTCGGCGTCGGTGTACGGGGCCGCGCCGTGCTGCTCGAGGTACGGCGTGAAGAGCCGCGCCCACGCGTGCATGTGCACGGTCGCGGTCGGCGTGAGCACGCCGTCGAGGTCGAACAGCCAGCCGCGGACGGCGGCGATCGTGGCGGAAGTGCTCGGGGTGTCGGGCACGAGCGATCCTTTCGTCGCGGTTGAGGGTGGGTTCGTGTGTCTCGCGTCGGCCACGGTGCTCGCTCGCGGGTCGTGCCCGCTTCTTCGATGCTAGGGCCCACGGCTGGATGCTGCGAGGGTGAGTGCTGGGTGCGGGCTGTGTCGGCACGGCGCCGGCGCCCGTGTGCGCCGCGTCGTAGGTTCGTCGTGTGCGCGGCGTAGGAGTTGCGCGCCGCCACGCCGGGCGGAAACGTGCGGCGGCGCCGTGTCGCTGTAGCACTCCTACGTTCGGCACGGATGCCCCGGGCCGCCGCCGCCGGCCCCGAATGGCGATCGGGTCGACGAGATGTTAGGCTCATCCGGCTGGTTCGCACTCCACTGCGGATCAGCATGCGCAAGTGGCGGAATAGGCAGACGCGCACGGTTCAGGTCCGTGTGCCCGTGAGGGCGTGGGGGTTCAACTCCCCCCTTGCGCACAGCACCACGTATGAACGGCCCGGTCCAATGGACCGGGCCGTTCGTCGTCGGCGCCTCCGCGACCGGCGCCCATGGCACCGGCCGAGCCCGGCCTCACGGGTGAGCGGGCGGCGGCGTGACCGACGGCAGACGCGCGGAGACATCCAGTGCCCAGGTATTGAACGCGAGCTCACCGCCGCGCCACGGCATGGTTCCCCCGCCGACGTGCTCGAAGCCGGCCGAGCGGCAGAGCGCGTTCGACGCCGGGTTGTCTACGCCGGGATAGGCGACGAGCCACCGGCGGTCGCCGACCTCGGCGACGCGGCGGACGACCTCTCGCAGCGCGGCGCGTGCGACGCCATGGCCCTGCCACTCGGGGAGGACGAACCATCCGGTCTCGTAGGCGGGCTCGCCATCGTGCTCGACCCGCCACCAGCCGATGCTGCCCGCAGGCACGCCGTCGGCGTCGACGCGGAACATGTGCGCCTCGCCCGTCTCGTTGAGCCGCAGGTAGCGCTCGTTGCGTTCGCTCAGCTGCTCGGATGTCTCGGGGCCGCCGATGAACCGGGTCATCTCGGGCGCGTTGGCCCGCACCAGCAGAGGAAGGTCGTCGGCACTCCACGGCACCAGGGTGAGTCGCATCCGATGACGCTACCGACACCCTCGGACGGTCTATCGCGCCGGTCGGGACTCGCCCGAGGCATCCTTCTCGGTCCGGTCGTCCTCGGTGCGGTCGTCGCGGTTCGACCGCGCCGGCGTGGCGATCGTGATGACCTCGTCGGCGCGGTCGGACTCGATCGCCTCGTCGGCCGCCCGTTGCTGCTCGGGCGTGAAGCGCAGCCGCTGCGCCTTGGACGGGCGGATCGCCGGCACATCGCCGACGATCGGCACCGGCTTGCGGTAGTGGAACCCGTAGCGCGCCCAGAGCCCCACCATCGTCGTGAGCCGGTTGCGGGCGCCGAGCAGGCTCTGGATGTGCACGAACAGCCACACCCACCACGCCGGGTACGCGGTCAGCGCGATCGTGCGGCGGAAACCCGGCACCTTCTGCAGGAACCGGATCGCGTGCAGACCCGGCAGGTTCGCGATGCCGGGCAACTCGCCGACCGCCGAGCGGCGGCCGATGATCGCGAGCTGACCCTTGTCGTAGTACTCGAACGGCTCGGTCGGCCGCCCGTCGAGCAGGTGCCGGATCTGACGGCCCACGTGCCGACCGCCCTGGATGGCGGGCTGGGCGAGCTGCGGCAGATCCTGCGGCGCGATCGCGATGTCGCCCGCCGCGAACACGCCCGGCAGGCCCTCGACCTGCAGGTCGGCGCCCACCTTGATGCGGTCGTACTCGTCGAGCGGAAGGCTCCAGTACCGCACCTCTTCATGCGGTGCGACCCCGGTCGCCCAGATGGTCATATCCGAGGGGATGGTGCGCCCGTCGGTGAGCGTGACGGAATCGGCGTGCACCTCCGAGACGCCGGCGCCGAAGCAGAGCTCGACATTGCGGTGGGTGAGCTGCTTCGCCGCGTACGTGCGCAACGACGGGACGAACGGCTTCAGCAACTCGGGGCTGCGCTGCACGATCGTGATGCGGAACGCGTCGCCGTCGAGCTCGGGATACGCCGGCCGGAGCCCCTGATCGCGCAGCTCGGCCAGGGCGCCGGCCATCTCGACGCCGGTCGGCCCGCCGCCGACGACCACGACGCGCAACCCGTCGGTGCGGTCGGGGGTCTGGGTCGCCTTCTCGAGGCGGGTGAACAGCGTGTCGCGGATGCGGATCGCCTGCGACCTCGAGTACACCGCGAACGCGTGCTCCTTCGCGCCGGGGGTGCCGAAATAGGTCGTCGTGACCCCGTTCGCCAGCACCAGGAAGTCGTAGTCGAGGGTCTGACCGTCGAGCAGACGAACCGTCTTCGCGTCGGGGTCGATCTCCATGAGGTGCTCGTGCACGACCTCGAGATTGCGCTGGCGCATCCGCAGGCTGCGCAGGAAGTGCGTCACGTCGCCCGGGTTCAGGCCGCCGGTGGCGACCTGGTAGAGCAGCGGCTGGAAGGTGTTGTACACCCGGCGGTCGATGAGCGTCACGCGTACCGGGGCATCGGCCAGGGCCTGCGCGGCGTTGACGCCGGCGAAGCCGCCGCCGACGATCACGACGCGCGGGAGGGTGCCGGTGGTCGCCGGCTGAGTTTCCGTCACGTGTATTCAGCGTACCCGCGTGCAGCGACCTTCGAGGCGCCCGCAGGGCGCTCGAGAAAACAGGATGAGCTGCGTGATGCGGGCTGTGCGGTGGGCATGACTCGGCTCGTCCTGTTTTCGCGGCAGGCGCGTCGCGATCGGAGTTCCGGATGCCTCGGGGCCGGGGCCGGGGCCGGGGCCGCGCCGGGTGCAGGGGCGGCCCCTACTCCACCGGCGGCAGGGGGCCGTGGTCGACATGGATGCCCCGCTGGTCGGCCCAGAACGCGACCACCCGGGCCACCTCCTTCGGCCAGGTCGGCATCCCCTGGCTCATGAGGAGCCGGCAGGCGCGCTCGGTGCCTCCGTCGAGCAGGGTGAGCGGCACGTTGTTCGAGAACGGATTGCTGATCGTCTGACCCCCGTCGATCTCGATGGTGCTGCTGAACGAGCCGACCTGGCAGACGATCTCGTGGGGCTCGTCGAGCGTGACACGGAGCACGGTTCGCCCGTTGCCGTCACCGAGCAGGGCGTACTCGGCGCTCGCCGTCCATTCGCTCGCGGGGAACAGGTCGTCGGTCACCGGGATGTCGACGCCGTCGACGCGGAACAACGTCACGTAGCGAGTCCATGCGCCGCCGATCGTGAACACCTTGGTGGCGAGCACGCAGTCCTTCGTGTCGAGGGCCTCCGACAGCTGGAAGCGATCGGGTGGCGAGAACGTGGACAGCGAGCGGCCGTCGACGGTCAGCACACCCGTGAAGGTGGTGTCCGCGATCGTGATGACGTGCGGCTGGCCGAGTTGCAGGTCGACTCGGATCACCCGCTGCTTGCCCTCGACGGTGCGGGTGATCGTGGCCCGCCAATCGACCGGCGCGACGGGTGCGACGTCCGCCGCGGTCGCGAGCTGGAGTTCGGCGGCGGGGTGGTCGGTCCGAGCGGGCGGGTCCACCATCTCGACGGGCTCGGCGGGCGTGGCATCCGCAACGGGCTCGGCGGACGCGACATCCTCTGGCGCTGCTCCCGGAACCGCGCGCGTCGCCGCGCGCGAGGAGGCGAGGATGTCGAAGAGCCGCGCCGCGCCGTTGCGCAGGAACAGCACCGGGGTTCCGAACTCCGCGTCGCGCACGGCCATGATGGCCCGCCGCGCGGGCGCGATCGCCGCGTCGATGGCCATGCCATGCGAGAGCCCCCGGTACAGCGTCTCGCTGAAGGCGATGGCGGCGTCATCGGTGATCTCGAACTGCATGCCGATGACGGCGGGAACGTCGAACTCGATCAGGCTCGTCGCCACCCCCGAGAACGGGTCGACGTGCGAGGTTCGCGCGCCCTCGCACGTGTTCAGCACCACCAGTCGCAGGCTGTGCTCGTCTTGCAGCATCGCGCCGAGCTGTTCGCCCGAGACGTCGTCGGGCCGCCCGTCGGCACGCTCGAGCACGAGGATGCCCGATTCGGTGTCTTCGTCGTACGCGCCGTGGCCGATGTAGTGGATGACATGGATGTCGTCGGGCTCGCTGATGCGCCGGGCCAGGTCGCGAAGGGTCGCGCGTTCGAGCCACTCGAGCTCGACGAGCCCGTCGCGCTGCAGCGGTTCGAGTGCGGCTTCGAGCTTGCGGCGCTCGTCGTCGACATCGAGGTCGACCTCGCCGGTCGCGCGGCTCACGATGCCGAGCACGCGCAGCGGCAGCTCGATCGGTTGCGTGCGGCGGGCGGCATCGACGTCGAGCGCGCGCACGATCGGCGTGCTCACCGACTGCGAGATGAACCTCGGGCGGCTGTAGAGGAACTCCCACGGCAGTCTGAGCAGCTCGGGTGCCCCCGAGAACTGGAGCGAGATGCGCAACCCCCGTTGGCTGTGATCGGCGGCCGCCTTCGCGGCGACGTACGCGTTGCCGGCCTGCTCGACGAACAGCGCGTCGAACAGCGAGCCGCCGAACGCCTTGATCGCCCGCGCCCGATCGACGCTCGCGCGTCGGCGCACCAGGCCGACGGTGCGCACGAAGTCGTCGAGCTGCTCATCGGAAACGGGACAGCGGAAGATACCGCGGGTCGTGCGCCCGTCAGGTGCCGTGATCAGGGTTCGGTACGCGCCATCCGCATCGCGCTCGAACCGTACGTGCAGGTCGTCGTACTCGTCAGGTTTCATGGCGTTGCCCCACGACTCACGCCGAGACCTCGGGTGCTGGCCGGCCGTCGCTCGCTCCCCGACCGAGCCAGCGCACCGAGACGCGGAAGTTCGCTTCGCCGCCGGCCCGCGCGATCACCAGGTTCGAGTCGGCCGAGATCTTGACCGCGAACTCGACGCCGATCTCGTCGGGGAAGTCGGCCGCCTCGCGCAACTGGGCGACCACGCTGCGGACCACCGGGCCGAGGCGGCCCATGATCTCGTCGAGGCTGCGACCCGCCTCCACGATCATGGGCTCGGATCGGCGGCCGCGCGTGACCATGCCCTCGTCGCCGCCGGCCGCGCCGGCGGACGACGTCTCGACGAGGATGACGCTGTCATCGTGCTCATCGCGGAAAGCCAGCAACTCTGCCATGGCGCTCCCACCTCCAGACCGGAACGACGCCCCTGAGCGAATTGTGCTCCTGTCTGCGGGCCGGCGCCATCAGTGCGCGCCCGGATGGATGCTGGCCCGCCGTGGCCGCCGGTGGTAGGAATGGCCCGTGGGGGACACGGGGATCGATTCCGATACCGGCGCGGCTGCGGCGACGGCGAAGCGATTCGCGCTCGGCGCACTCATCGCGACGTGCGTCTCGGCGCTCGTCGTGAACGCCAACACCTCGGCGGTGGCGATTCTGATCCCGGCGATCTCGGCCGACACGGGCACCTCGACCGACACGCTGCAGTGGGCGGTGACCGGATACAACCTGGTCGGCGCTGCCGTCATCGTGACGTCGGGCGCACTCGGCGACGTGTTCGGGCGGCGCAAGATCTTCCTCGGCGGCCTGCTGCTGTTCATCGCCTCGTGCGTGCTCATCGCGCTCTCGCAGGAGGGCATCGGGGTCATCCTCGGCCGGTGCATCCAGGGTGCGTCGGGCGCGACGATCCTCGCGTGCGGCATGAGCCTGCTGTCGGCGGCGAACACCGGCAAGGCGCAGTTGCGCGCGGTCACGCTCTGGGGCGCGGCATCCGCGGTCGGAGCGGCCGCCGGTCCGCTCGTCGGCGGGCTGCTCGCCTCGACGCTCGGGTGGCAGGGCCTGTTCTGGATCGACGCCGCCATCGCCGCGGCGTGCATTCCGGTGGCGCTGATCGCCGTCGCCGAGTCGAACGACCCGACCCGGCCGAAGTCGATCGACTGGTGGGGCACCGTGCTCATCGCCGCGATCCTCGCGCCGCTCATCTTCGCGCTCACCAACGGCAGCGCGTGGGGCTGGGCCTCGCTGCCGACCCTCGGATGCTTCGCCATCACGATCGGCGCGGCCATCGCGTTCGTGCTCGTCGAGCAGCGGGTGAAGGCGCCGCTGCTCGACCTCGCGCTGCTGCGAAACAAGATCCTGGTCGGCGCGACGCTGTCGATCCTGCTCGGGTCGGGCACCGTGAACGCGATCATGTTCGTCGTCAGCCTGTACTTCCAGGACCCTGCGGCGCTCGGCATGGACGCCTTCCAGGCGGGCCTCGCGACGCTGCCGGTCGCGGCGGCCGCGGTGGTGCTCTCGCCGCTCATTACGCCGATCGTGTCGCGCATCGGCGCCCGCACCACGATCGCGCTCGGCTTCGTCATCATGACGCTCGCGTTCGTCGCGCTCGCGTTCGTGCAGGCGTCGTGGTCGTACGCGCTGTTCGTGCTGCCCCTCATCGCCGTCGCGGTCGGCATGAGCCTGCAGAACGGCCCCTGCTCGTCGATCTCGACGTCGTGCGTCGAGCCGCGCGAGGTCGGCGCAGCATCGGGTATCTCGAACATGGCGCGGTACGTCGGCTCGGCCGTGATGACCGCGATCGTCGCGTCGGTGTACGGGTCGGTCACGGCGAACCGCCTCGCCGGGGGAGCCGACCAGGGCGAGGCGCTCGCCGCGGCGTTCTCGTGGTCGTCGATCGCGATGGGCATCTGGTGCGTGCTCGGCATCGCGCTCGCGCTCCTCGTCGCGCGCCACGTGACGCCGCGCAAGCCCGGGGAATTCGAGTACGCGGCGGCCGCGGCATCCACTTCGCATACGCTCACGCCGCCCGAGGACGTGCGCGGCGGCGCGGCGGCCGGTGGCGCGGCGGCCGGCGCCGCGCCGGCGTGATCGAACCGGGGCCGGCGGCGGGTGGGACCAGCCGTGCTCTGCTTGGCGCGTACCCCAAGGGGAAGGGGCCGCCTGAAACCCGGTGCTCCCGCTCTTACCTCACGACTGGGCCGTGCCCGCGGTTCAGGAACTTCGACCGGATGCCTCGTGCGCGTGTGACGGCGTCGACGAGCGTGCGGTGCGGCGCGGCTTGCAGCGGGGCATCCGAACGCCCATAATTACTTCCTGAACGGTCGGTCACTAATTCAGTGCACCGCACCACGACGACGGAGTCAGGAGAACGGATGCCCGAGGCCTATCTCGTGGGCGGCGTGCGCACGCCGGTCGGCCGCTACGGGGGAGCCCTGGCATCCGTGCGGCCCGACGACCTCGCCGCGCTCGTCGTCGGCGAAGCGGTCGCACGCGCCGGACTCGGCGCCGACGTGCTCGAAGCCGGCGCAATCGACGAAGTCATCCTCGGCGCCGCGAACCAGGCCGGCGAGGACAACCGCAACGTCGCCCGCATGTCCGTGCTGCTCGCCGGGCTGCCCGACACCGTGCCCGGCATCACCGTGAACCGGCTCTGCGCGTCGGGCATGTCGGCCATCATCATGGCGTCGCAGGCGATCCGCGCGGGCGACGCCGACCTCATCGTCGCCGGCGGCGTCGAATCGATGACCCGCGCGCCGTGGGTGCAGCAGAAGCCCGAGAAGCCGTGGGCGAAGCCCGGCGAGGCGTTCGACACCTCGATCGGCTGGCGGTTCACCAACCCGCGGCTCGCCGCGCGCGACAAGGCCACGTTCTCGATGCCCGAGACCGCCGAAGAGGTCGCCCGCATCGACGGCATCACCCGCGACGACGCCGACGCGTTCGCGCTGCGCTCGCAGCAGCGGGCCGTCGCCGCGATCGACGCCGGGCGGTTCGCGCCCGAGATCATCGGCGTGCCGACCGCCCGCGGCGGCGAGGTGCTCGTCGACGAAGGGCCGCGCCGCGACACGTCGGCCGAAGCGCTCGCCGGGCTGCGGCCCGTCGTCGCCGGCGGATCGGTCGTCACCGCCGGCAACTCGTCGTCGCTGAACGACGGCGCCTCGGCGATCGTCGTCGCCAGCGCCGCCGCCGTGGAGAAATACGGACTCACCCCGCGCGCCCGCATCGTGGTCGGGGCCGCCGCCGCGCTCGAACCGTCGATCATGGGCCTCGGGCCCGTGCCAGCGACGCGCAAGGCGCTGGAGCGCTCGGGCCTCTCGCTCGACCAGATCGGCGCCATCGAGCTCAATGAGGCGTTCGCGACCCAGTCGATCGCGTCGATGCGCCGGCTCGGCCTCGATGAGTCGATCGTGAATGCCGACGGCGGAGCGATCGCCCTGGGGCATCCGCTCGGATCCAGCGGGTCGCGCCTGGTCGTGACGCTGCTCGGCCGCATGGAGCGCGAAGGCGCGCGCTACGGGCTCGCGACCATGTGCGTCGGCGTCGGGCAGGGCACGGCGCTCATCGTCGAGGGGGTGGGCGCGTGAGCGGGTCGGATGCTTCGGTGTCGGATGCGTCACGGTCGGATGCTCCGGCCGCGCCGCTGCTCGTCGAGCGGCACGCCGATAGGGTCGTCGCGACCCTGAACCGCCCCGAGGTGCGCAACGCGATCGACCAGGCCACGATCGACGCGCTGCACACGCTCTGCGCCGAGCTCGAGGCCGAGCCGCGCACCCTCATCCTCACGGGCGCGGGGGGCGTCTTCGCATCGGGCGCCGACATCGCGCAACTGCGCGAACGTCGCGCCGCCGACGCGCTCGCCGGTATCAACGTCAACTGCTTCGTGCGGATCCACGAGCTGCCGATGCCGGTCATCGCCGCGATCGACGGGTACGCGCTCGGCGGGGGAGCCGAGCTGGCCTACGCCGCCGACCTGCGCATCGGCACGCCCGCGCTCAAGATGGGCAACCCCGAGACCGGCCTCGGCATCATCGCCGCGGCCGGGGCGAGCTGGCGGCTGCGCGAGATCGTCGGCGAGGCGCGGGCGGCCGAGCTGCTGCTCACGGGCCGCATCATCGGAGCCGATGAAGCGCTCGCGATCGGCCTCGTCACGGCGCTGCACGAGGCATCCGGTCTGATGGACGCCTCTCATGCGCTCGCCGACCGCATCGCCGCGAACGATCGCGCCGCGA